>LOEX01000026.1 GCA_001516125.1 Sphingomonadales bacterium BRH_c42 | reverse complement strand
CGTTCCGCATTGCGACCGATGCCCGCGGCGAAAGCGGCTTTGCGGGCACGACCGAGTTCGCTTTTGCGCTGCGCCATCAGGCTGGCCCCTGGGGGCTGACGATGTTCGGCGAGCAGGGCGATGCCTACCTTGCGGCGCAGCGCCGTATCGACGGCGTGATCGGTGCCCCGCGCGAACATCGCCCAGTGCGCAGCATGGGCCTCGCGCTCGACCGGCGCTTTGGCGGCATGGAATCGAGCCTCGCGCTGAGCTGGATGGCCGAAGAGCAGACCGTGCTGGGCGCATGGTTCCACGAATCGCTGGGCGCGCACGGGGCCGACAGCGCCTTCGCGGATATTTCGCTGCGCAGCCCGCTGGGATCGCGCTGGCACCTAGGCGGCAGCTATCGCCAGGGATTGACCATGGCGCGCAATTCGCAGTTGATCGCCAGCGGATCGCGGCTGTGGAGCAATGCCTGGTCGCTCGACATTTCCCGGCAGGGCAATGTGGTCAGCGGCGACAGCCTGGGCCTGCGGATCAGCCAGCCGCTGCGTGTCACAAGCGGCGGTCTGCGGCTCAACCTGCCCACCGGGTTCGATTACGCCAGCGAAACGCCGGTCTATGGGCTCCAGCGCCTGACGCTTGCGCCTGACGGCCGCGAGCTTCTGGGAGAGATGGCGTGGAGCGGGCCCTTGCTGTGGGGGCAGGGGGGTATAAGCATGTTCTATCGCCGCCAGCCGGGTCATTATGCCGCCAGCCCGGCTGACGTGGGGGCGGCAGTCAGCTGGAGCGCGGGGTTTTAGCGCCTGACCCTAACGAGGCATTCCCGCCGCAAGGGCGAATTCATGCGCGCGCTGGACCAGCGGCACGACACGTTCGGACATCTGCCGCGCATGCGCCGAAGATGCGGTGCCGTCGATCACCCGTTTCTTGATCCCTTGCATGATCCCCGCAAGCCGGAACAGGTTGTAGGAGAAATACCAGTCCATCGGTGGCACCGGATAGCCGGTACGCGCGACATAGCGTTCCACTGCCTCGTCCTGCGAAGGAATGCCGAGCGCTCCGATGTCCAATCCCAGCAGACCCGCACGCCCATCGGCCGGATTGTGCCAGTTGAGCATGAGATAGGAGAAATCGGCGATCGGATCGCCCAGCGTCGACAGCTCCCAGTCGAGCACCGCGATCACGCGGTTCTCGTGCGCGTGAAAGATCATGTTGTCGAGCCGGTAGTCGCCGTGCACGATCGAGCTTTCGTGCTGCGGCGGGATCGTCTGCGGCAGCCATTCGATCAGCCGGTCCATCTCGGGGATCACCTCGGTTTCGGATAGCCTGTATTGGTTGGTCCAGCGAGCGATCTGCCGCGCGCAATAATCGTCGGGCCTGCCAAAGCTGCCCAGCCCGATTTCAGCAGGCTTCTTGAGGTGCAGATCGGCCATGGTGTCGATCATGGCATGATAGATTTCGCGGCGCTGATCGGGCGGGCAATCGGGCAGTGCGCCGTTCCACAAGCTGCGCCCTTCGGCCAGACTCATTACGAAGAACTTGGCCCCGATCACCCCAGCGTCTTCGCACAGGCCATAGGTGCGCGGCACGGGAAAGCCGGTTGGGTAAAGCGCGGTCATTGCCGCATATTCACGGTCAACTGCATGTGCGCTGGGGAGAAGCTTGCCGAAGGGTTGGCGGCGCAGGACATACGAAGTGGACGGCGTGTCGATCCGGTAGGTCGGGTTCGATTGCCCGCCCTTGAACTTGGAATAGCTGATCGGCCCGGCAAAGCCTTCGACATTGGCCGCGAACCAGGCGGTCAGCCGGTCAAGGTCGAGCCGGTCATTCTCGGGCACATCGATCGTGCCGACCATTTCCTTCTGGTAATCGATTTGCGGTTCCGTGCCTGCCATCAGTCGAACACCACCACGCTGCGCGCCGAATGCCCGGCCCGCATCTTGTCGAAGCCCGCGTTGATTTCCTCGAGCGGAATGCGCTCGGCGATGATCGTGTCGAGATCGAGCAGCCCGCGCATGTAGAAATCGACAAGCCGCGGCAGATCGACCGGGAAGCGGTTGTAGCCCATGATCGCCCCCTGCAACTTCTTGCCCGAAAGCAGGTCGAGCGCGCCAAGGCCGACCTTGCAGTCGAGCGGCATCATGCCCAGGATGATCGCGGTGCCGCCGCGCCGCAGCGAAGCGACCGCAAGATCGGCCGATGCCTGGCGCCCGACTGCCTCGATCGCGTAATGGACCCCGCCGCCCGAAATCTCGATGATCTGCTTCGCCGCGTCAGGTGCCATGGCATCGACCAGATGCGTCGCGCCCAGCACGCTGGCCAGCTCGCGCTTTTCGGGGATCGGATCGACTGCGATCACCTGCCCGGCCCCGGCGATGCGCGCGGCATTGATTGCGGCGAGGCCCACTCCGCCGCAGCCGATCACCGCCACGCTTTCGCCCGGCGTGACATTGGCGGCGTTGAAGATCGTGCCCGCGCCCGTGGTCACCGCGCAGCCGATTATCGCCGCACGGTCAAGCGGCATCCGCTTGTCGATGGAAACGCAGGCGTGTTCATGGACCAGCATCGCTTCGGCAAAGGCGGAAAGGTTGAGCATCTGATTGACCGGCGAGCCATCGGCGCGTGTGAGGCGCGGGGCCGCGCCCGCCGTCCGCCGCGTATCGCCGCCCAGGCACAGCGCCATCCGCCCAGTAACGCAGAACTCGCAGTGCCCGCAAAAAGCCGAGAGGCAGGTGACGACGTGATCGCCGGGCCTGACCGTCCGCACCTCACTGCCCACGGCGCGCACCACGCCTGCCGCCTCGTGCCCTGGAATCGCGGGCAGGGGGTGCGGGTAAACCCCGTCGATGAAATGCAGGTCCGAATGGCACAGGCCGCAGGCCTTGGTGTCGATCAGGACCTCGTGCGGGCCGGGATCGGCCAGCTCGATATCGCCGATGACCAGCCCCTCGCCGGGTTGCTCGAGAATTGCTGCCTTTGCCACTTTGCCTCTGTCCTTACCGCGAAACGCCGATATCGCCCGAACTCATGCCCGCTTCGCCCATGCTCGGCGCATTGCCGCTGCGCAGTGCGTTGGCGGTAGGGCCGGGGCGCGGCAGGTGGCGGGCAAATTCCATCCGCGCAATCGCGCGGGCGTGAACCTCGTCGGGCCCGTCGGCCAGCCGCAAGGTGCGCTGCCCGGCATAGGCCGATGCGAGGCCATAATCGCTGGTCACCCCGCCGCCGCCATGCGCCTGGATGGCATCGTCTATGATTTTCAAGGCCATGGTCGGCGCCTGCACCTTGATCATGGCGATTTCCTGCTGCGCCGCCTTGTTGCCGACCTTGTCCATCATGTCGGCCGCCTTGAGGCAAAGGAGGCGGGTCATCTCGATATCGATGCGGGCCCGCGCCACGCGCTCTTCCCATACCGAATGCTTGTAGATCGGCTTGCCGAAGGCCTCACGCTCCTGCAGGCGGCGGCACATCTTGGCCAGCGCCTCTTCCGCAACGCCGATGGTGCGCATGCAATGGTGGATGCGGCCAGGCCCGAGGCGGCCCTGTGCGATCTCGAACCCGCGCCCTTCGCCCAGCAGCATGTTGGTGACGGGAATGCGCACGTCCTTGAGCTCGACCTCCATGTGCCCGTGCGGGGCATCGTCATAACCGAACACCGGTAAGTGGCGCAGGATATTCACGCCGGGCGCATCGACCGGCATTACCACCATCGATTGCTGCGCGTGGCGCTTGGCCTCGAAATCGGTCTTGCCCATCACGATCGCCACCTTGCAGCGCGGATCGCCCAGGCCCGACGACCACCATTTGCGGCCATTGATGACGTATTCGTCACCGTCCCGTTCGATCCGCGTTTCGATATTGGTCGCGTCGGACGATGCAGTGAAGGGCTCCGTCATCAGGAAGGCGGAACGGATTTCGCCATTCATCAGCGGTTTCAGCCAGGTCTCCTTCTGCTCAGCCGTGCCATAGCGGTGGAGCACCTCCATGTTGCCGGTATCGGGCGCCGAGCAGTTGAACACCTCGCTCGCCCAGCCGATCCGGCCCATCTCCTCCGCGCACAGCGCATATTCGAGATTGGTCAGGCCCGGCCCTTCGAACTCGAACGTTTCGTCAACATGGTGGTGGCCGCTGTTGCGCGGCGGCATGAACAGGTTCCAGATGCCCTCGGCCTTGGCCTTGGCCTTCATTTCCTGGACAATCGGAATGACCTTCCAGCGCTCTCCCGCCTCGTCCTGCTCGATGTAGGTGGCAGCATTGGGGCGGACATTGGCCTCGATGAAGTCGCGCACGCGGTCGCGCCAGTATTGCTGCCGATCGGTGGGTTCGAAATCCATGGGGGTTCTCCTGTGTGATCCTGTTTCGTGTTCGCTCGATTGTCTATGTCAGGGCGAGCCCGCTTCCGCCCTGCCAGCGGCGCGGCCGATTTCGGCCAGTTTCGCCAGCCGTTCCTCGTGATCCTCGCGGCTGATCGGAAAGCGAGCAAGCCAATAGGCCGATACCAGTCCCAGCACCAGCACTGCCGCGCAATAGAACGCCACCAGCGCGGCAATGGCGTCCGGATCGACATCGCCCGGCGCAACGCCCGATGGAAAGGCCGCCAGCGACAGCATGGTGCCCGCCAGCAGGATACCCACACCGGTGGCGCATTTCTGGACCAGCCAGTTGCCGGCATAGAAGCTCGCCTCCGCACGGCGGCCGCTGTTTTCCTCGTGCGCCTCGATCACTTCGGCCACCATCGACGTTGCCGAAATCACCGCAGCAACGCCAGCCGCATTGCTGATGAACACGAATACGAACAGCATCGCTGCCGACGCGGATGTGCCGAGCTGCGGCCAGGCACCCAGATAATCGAGCGCATAGGGAACGAGCCAAGTGGTCATGGAAACGACCGTGCTGACCGCGCCGGCACGCGCCTTGCCCATGCGCCGGTGCAGCGGACCAAGCGTGACGAACACCGCAACCACGCTGAAGAACAGCACCAGCGGATAGATCGCCAGTTCGCCCTCGCTCAGCTGCCACACGAAATAATAGAGGTAGTTGCTGAGCGCAAAGGTCATGCCCTGGCTGATATAGGCCGCCAGCGCACCGGCGGCGAAGATCAGGAAGGCGCGTTCCGAAAATGCCTCCACGATCTCGCTTGTGACCTGCCGCAGATCGAAAGGCGGCGGGCGGGTTTGCGGATACCCGGCGACATACCGGTGCTGCATGACGGCGGAAAACAGCACAGCGACGGCGATCCCGATTGCGCCGTACAGGCCGTATTGGCGATAACCCTCCATCGACAGCAAATCGTCGCGCAGGAACACCTGATAGGCCAGCGCCAGCGTGATCAGCCCGCTGGTCCAGCCCAGCAAGAAGCGATAGCGGAACAGCGTTGTGCGTTCGTCATAATCGCGGGTGATTTCAGGAACCAGCGCAATCGAAGGCACCTCGCACGCGGACAGGAGCAGCCGCACCGCGATCGCCAGCCCCAGCAGCGTCCAGAAACTGGGCTCGGCCCCTGCCGGGGGCGACCACAGCACATACCACATCACCGCCAGCGGGATCGGCGCGGCATAAAGCCACGGCAGGCGGCGACCCCACCGGGTGTAGGTCCGGTCGGAAAGATTGCCGATGAATGGATCGACCAGCGCATCGACGACCAGCGCAATCACCAGCGCCAGGCTGACCAGCCAGGCGTCCATCCCCAGCACCTGGTTGTAAAAGGTCAGCAGGAAAACCGAAAAACCGTTATCCTTGATGCCGAACGCGGCCGCGCCCGAGGCATTGTAGATCTTGAGTCTGAACGGAACGGGGCCTGCGCTCACGCTGCGCGCGCCCCTTGGGCGGGGCGGGCCTCGATCGGGCCTGTTGCGGCCTTCGCAAAGAATCGCATTTGCTGCCTCTCTCCCCTCGCGGAACGGGGCCAGCTTAGGCGCAGTGGGCCATGCGTCAACGGTGCGCAGTTTGACGTTACGGCATGGCCGCGCGGTGTAACAACGCTTGCCGCGGGCATGCGAATCACCCTAACGTAAGCGTCAACCGAAGGATGGATGAGGAGAGTCGGCAATGTCCGATCTGGAAACATTTCGCGCTGAAACGCGCGCCTGGCTGGAAGCCAATTGCCCCTCAGAAATGCGCGAGCCCGTGCGCGATGAGGAAGATGTTTACTGGGGCGGGCGCAATGCCGTTTTCAAGAGCGACGCCCAGAAGGCATGGTTCGATGCGTGTGTCGCCAAGGGTTATACCGTGCCCGCCTGGCCCAAGGAGTACGGCGGCGCAGGTCTTGCGCCGGCAGAAGCCAAGGTGCTGCGCGAGGAGATGACCCGGATCAATGCACGCTCGCCGCTGTCGAGCTTCGGGATCTGGATGTTGGGCCCGGCGCTGCTGCATTTCGGGACCGAACAGCAAAAGCTGCATTATCTGAACCAGATCGCGCGCGGTGAAATCCGCTGGTGCCAGGGCTATTCGGAACCGGGTTCGGGCAGCGACCTCGTCAGCCTTCAGACCTTTGGCGAGGAGCAGGGCGATCACTGGGTGGTCAACGGCAGCAAGATCTGGACCTCCTATGCCGACAAGGCTGACTGGATCTTCTGCCTGGTGCGCACCGACAAGGCGAACAAGTACCAGGGCATTACCTTCATGCTGTTCGACATGGCCAGCCCCGGCGTATCGACCAAGCCGATCCTGCTGATCAGCGGCAGCTCTCCCTTTTGCGAAACCTTCTTCGACGATGTGAAGGTGCCCAAGAGCTATGGCGAGGGCATCCCTGCGCAGGTGGGCGAGGTCAACCGCGGTTGGGACGTGGCGAAATATCTGCTCGGCCACGAGCGCGAGATGATCTCAGGCGCGGGCGGGGGCGATCGTACCGCGACGATCGGTGCCGTGCTCAAACGCCTGGTGGGCGAGATCGATCCGGTGCTTCGCGCCGAACTGGCGATGTTCGATGTCGATGCGCTGGCCTATACGGCTATGGGCGAGAAGTTCCTCGACGAGGTCAAGGTCGGCAAGGCGCATCCCGCGCAGCCGAACATGATGAAGTACGCCGGGACCGAGCTCAACAAGCGCAGGCACGAACTGATGATGGCGGCCGGCGGCAGCCGCGCGCTTGAATGGGACAGCGCCGAAACGCGCGGCGGCCAGCCCGCGCGCAACTGGCTCAGGACCAAGGGCAACTCGATCGAGGGCGGCACCAGCGAGGTGATGCTCAACGTGATCTCCAAGCGTATTCTTGACCTGCCGGGAGCCTGATCCAATGCCACTTTACCACGATGAAGATCAGGCGATGCTCGCCGAAACCGCCAGCCAGTTCATCGCCGATGAGGGGGCGATCGCCAAACAGCTGCGCCATTTGCGCGATACCGGCTGCAAGGACGGCTTCGACCATGCGTTGTGGAAGCAGTTCGCCGAAATGGGTTTCACCGGGATTCTGGTGAGCGAGGAAGACGGCGGCATGGGCATGGGCCATGTCGAAGCGGGGATCGTGCTGGAAGAGATCGGACGCAATCTCACCCCTTCGCCGTTCCTTACAAGTGCGGTGGTCGCGGCGAGCGCGCTTGGCGGCGCCAGCGCCGATTTGCGCGGACGCTATCTGCCCGGGCTGCTTTCAGGCGACAGCGTGTTCGCGGTGGCGATCGACGAAGGCCTCAAGCACCGGCCCGAACGTATCGCCTGCAAGGCCGAGCGATCGGGCAATGGCTTCAGGCTGTCGGGAACCAAGGATTTCGTGATCCACGGCGCCAGCGCCGATATGCTGGTAGTCGCCGCGCGCACCGCCGGCGCGGATGATGACCGCGACGGGGTTACGCTGTTCGCCGTGCCCAGGGATGCCGCGGGGATGGACCACAATGCCGTTCGCCTGGTCGATTCCTCGATGGCGACGCATACCCGGTTCGATAACGTCGAGCTCGACGGCGACGCGGTGATCGGCGAGGTCGATGGCGGGCGCGAAGTGCTGAACCGGATGCTCATGGCGGGCCGTGTCGGCGCCGCTGCCGAGGGTGTGGGCGTCGCCCGCGGCGCGATGGACATGACCATCGATTACCTCAAGCAGCGCAAGCAGTTCGGCAAGCTGATCGGCGAATTCCAGGCGCTCCAGCACCGCGCCTCGCACCTCTATTCGGAGGTTGAAATTGCCCGCGCGGTGGTAATCAAGGCGCAGCAATTGCTTGATGCTGGCAGTGAAAAGGCCGATCTCATGTCCTCTGTCGCCAAGGCCAAAGTGGCGCGCGCCGCAGGTCTTTCGGTCAAGGAAGCGGTGCAGATGCACGGCGGCATCGGTATGACCGACGAATATGATGTGGGCCTTTACATGAAGCGCGACCGCGCATTGCAGGAGTTCATGGGCGATGCCTGGTACCATGCCGGCCGCGTGGCCGAACTGAGCGGGTATTGACTTGCCATACCCCTCCCGCTTGCGGGAGGGGTGCGAGACTTGGCGCCGCAACGCGGCGCTTAGTCGCAGCGGGGTGGGTGCTGAGCACCCATGCCCACCCCTGCCCCCTCCCGCAGGCGGGAGGGGAAGAATGGAGATGACGTGATGAACCTCAAGGAACTCTTCGGACTCGATGGCCGCGTGGCTCTGGTCACCGGCGGTTCGCGCGGGATCGGCAAGATGTTTGTCGAAGGCCTGCTCGCGGCGGGCTGCGCGCGCGTCTATATCTCGGCACGCAAGCGCGAGCAGATGGAAGAAACCATCGCCGAATTCGGCGCCGACTCCCAAGGCAATGACAGGGTGATCGGCATTCAGGCCGATCTCAGCCAGATGGACGGGATGCAGCACCTTGCCGACGAACTCGCCGCGCGCGAGGAGAAGCTCGACATCCTCATCAACAATGCCGGGGCGGCCTGGGGGCAGGACTTCCTCGAGTTCAGCGAGGCGGGCTGGCACCGCACGATGGACCTCAACGTCAAGACGCCGTTCTTCCTGACGCAGAAGCTGCACGGCCTGCTCGCCGCAGCGGCGAGCGCTGAGCGGCCTGCCAAGGTGATCCACGTCTCCTCGATCGACGGCATCAGGATCAATCCGTGGGAAACCTATGCCTACCAGGCGTCAAAGGCGGCGGTGATCCAGTTGACCCGGCGCATGGCCGCCCGGCTGATCACCGACAACATCGTCGTTACCTCGATCGCCCCCGGCGCCTTCGCCAGCGAGATGAACCGCGCGGCCAAGGATGCGCCCGACGCTTCGGCGGCGGGGATTCCCGCCAAGCGGATCGGCACCAAGGAGGATATGGCGTCCGCCGCCATCTATCTGTGCAGCCGCGCGGGCGATTATGTGGTGGGCGAAACGCTGGTCGTCGATGGCGGGATCGTCAATGCGCTGCTCCCCAGCCACTTCGCCAATCCGGCGGGCTCCTGAACCGGCAGTCACCGTGTAACCTGCTGAAGTTCTTGCGCGAACCCGGTCGGGACGAAACGCTGCGGCGCAAGAGCTGGTGCGGGGCGCTAAGCTATGGCGGGGGTGACAGCAATGCCATCATCGCCGACGAGCTCGAAGACCTTCTGGAAGAGCTGGAACGCAATAGCGCGACCTGACGCCGCGATCAGTCAGCCATCAACTGGCGGACGAAGCCGATCAGCCCGGTCTGGCGCTGGCGCCGCATCCGTTCCGCCGCCAGGATTTCGCGCACCTTGCCGAAGCATTCGTAGACGTCGTCATTGACGACGACATAGTCATAGCCGTCCCAATGGCTGATTTCCGATCGGGCGCGCTCCATCCGGCTTTCAATCACCGCTGCGCTGTCGCCGGCCCGGGCCATGAGCCGGGTGCGAAGTTCATCGAGGCTGGGGGGCAGGATGAACACGCGGACCACGTCCTGCTGGTCCTTCTGGAAGAGCTGCTGCGTGCCCTGCCAGTCGATGTCGAACAGGAAATCCTGCCCTTCCTTGAGCCCCGCGCGGATCCGGCCCTTGGGCGTACCGTACCGGTGCCCGAAAACGTGGGCCCATTCATAAAAATCGTCTTCCGCGATCATCCGGTCGAATTCGGCATCGGAAACGAAGTGATAATGCACGCCGTCCAACTCTTGCGGGCGCGGCGGCCGTGTGGTCACCGATACCGACAGGTTGATCTCGTCGTCATCGGCCAGCAACATGCGCGAAATCGTGGTCTTGCCCGCGCCTGAAGGCGAAGACAGGATCAACATCAAACCACGGCGTTGCAAACGATCAGGATGGGCCATGCGCGCTGTTGCCGCAAAGCGGGTGTGCGAATCAAGAGGCGATTGGCCGTGAATCTACTTCTTGCGCCCGAAATCGACGGTCACGACGTTTGATCCGTCGTCATCGGGGCCATCATCCTCGCCCGCCGCCGAATCGTTTTCGGCGCTTTCGTGTTCCTCGTGCGCGATATCGGACACTGCGGCCTGGAATTGCAGCCCGAAATCGACCGCAGGATCGACGAAGGCGGTGATCGCTGCGAAGGGAATCGAAAGCTTGGCCGGGAGCTGGTTGAAGCTCAGCCCCACCGAGAATCCGTCATCGCCCACTTCCAGGTCCCAGAACTTGTTCTGCAGCACGATCGTCATCTCGTCCGGAAAGCGCTCGCGCAGGCGGGTAGGGATCGAAACGCCCGGCGCGCCGGTCTTGAAAGTTATGTAGAAATGGTGGCTTCCCGGCAGCACGCCGCCCCCGCGCTCGATCTCGCCCAGTACGCGGCCGACAACCGCGCGCAGGGCTTCCTGCACGATCTCGTCGTAAGGGATCAGGCTGTCGGGCGCATTTTCACTCATCACGCTCTAGGTGGCGCTGGCCGCCGCGCTGGTCAAGCCGCAATCGTGCTCGCCCGCTGCCCAAGGCCTGCGCGCGGCAACGCTTGCGCACGCCGCACATGGGATTATAGCGCGCGCATGCGCACTGCACGGATCGAGAGAAAGACCGCCGAAACGGCGATCACGGTCGAGATCGATCTCGACGGCACCGGGGCCTACGATGTTGCGACCGGGATCGGTTTTCTCGATCACATGGTCGAACAGTTTTCGAGGCATTCGTTGATCGATGTCAGCATGAAGGTGGCGGGCGATTTGCATGTCGATCAGCACCACACCACCGAAGACAGCGCGCTGGCGCTGGGTCAGGCGATCTCGCAGGCGCTGGGAGACAAAGCCGGCATCGGGCGCTATGGCAGCGCCTATTCACCGATGGATGAAACGCTCAGCCGGGTCGCGCTCGACATTTCGGGGCGACCCTATCTGGTCTGGCGCGCTGGCTTCACGCAGGAACGTCTCGGTGAATGGGATACCGAGCTGATCGAGCACTGGTTCCACTCGGTTGCGCAGACCGCCGGGCTGACGCTGCATGTCGAACTGCTCTATGGCAGCAATAACCACCATATCTGCGAAAGCGTCTTCAAGGGTTTCGCCCGGGCGATGCGGCAGGCGGTTGAGCTCGATCCGCGCAAGCGCGGGGCGATTCCCAGCACCAAGGGGCAGCTGGGCGGCTAGCACATGGCAGAAGCACTCGCCCTGATCGATTACGGCGCGGGCAATCTCCACTCGGTGCACAACGCGCTGAAGGCTGCCGGGGCCGAGCATATCGCGGTAACCGCCGATCCCGATCTGGTGCGCGGCGCGCGGCGGATCGTGCTGCCGGGCGTTGGCTCGTTCAAGGCGTGCGCCGAGGGGCTGCGCGGTCTCACCGGCATGGTCGAGGCACTTGAGGAACGCGTCCTTGCAGGCGGCGTGCCGTTCATGGGTATTTGCGTGGGCATGCAGCTTTTGGCGACGCGCGGGCTCGAGCATGGAGCGACTGGCGGGCTGGGCTGGATCGCGGGTGAGGTGTGCAGGATCGAGCCTGCCGACCCTTCGATCAAGGTGCCGCACATGGGCTGGAACGACGTCGCGCTGCTGCCGCACGCGCGCGGCCATCCCGTGCTGGAGGATGGCGAAGCCTATTTCCTCCACTCCTACCACTTTGCCGTCCGCGATCCGCACCATGTCGCCGCGATGACCGATCACGGCCAGGGGCTGGTGGCGGCGGTCGCGCGCGACAATATTGTCGGGGTCCAGTTTCACCCTGAAAAAAGCCAGGCCTATGGGCTGGCGACGCTTGAGAGGTTTCTGGAATGGAAGCCGTAAAATTCCTCCCCTTTGAGGGGAGGGGGACCATCCGCAGGATGGTGGAGGGGCATGTGCGGCAAATTCCCCTCCGTCAGGCGCTTGCAGCGCCTGCCACCTCCCCGTACCGGGGAGGATCATGCGTATGATCGTGTTCCCCGCCATCGATCTCAAGGCAGGCGAGGTGGTCCGCCTCGCCGAAGGGGATATGGACCGCGCCACCATATATGGCGACAACCCGGCGGCGCAGGCGCTGTTGTTTGCCGAGGCAGGGGCGCAGCACCTGCATGTGGTCGATCTCGACGGAAGCTTCGCCGGCCGGGCGGAGAACCGCGAGGCGGTGGAGGCGATCGTCGAAGCCTTTCCCGGATATGTCCAGCTCGGCGGCGGCATCCGCACGCGCGAGGCGGTCGAGGGCTGGTTCGATCTTGGTGTGGCGCGCGTGGTGATGGGTTCCGCAGCGCTCAAGGATCCCGAGTTCGTCAAGGACATGGCGCGCGAGTTCCCCGGTGGCATCGTCGTTGCGGTCGATGCGAAGGACGGCATGGTCGCGACCGAAGGCTGGGCCGAGGTGTCCGATGTGCCGGTGGTCGATCTCGCCCGCCGGTTCGAGGATGCGGGCGTCGCGGCGCTGCTGTTCACCGACATCGGGCGCGACGGCCTGCTCAAGGGCTGCAATATCGACGCCACGGTCGATCTGGCGCGCCGCGTCGATATTCCGGTGATCGCCAGCGGCGGGGTCAAGGGCCTCGATGATATCCATATGCTCTCGCTCCACGCGCATGAGGGGATCGAGGGCGTGATTACCGGCCGCGCGCTCTATGAAGGGCGGCTCGACCTCGCAGCGGCGATTGCGATGGGGGCGCGCGTCACATGACCGTCCGCATCCGTGTCATCCCCTGTCTCGACGTTGCCGATGGCCGCGTGGTCAAGGGCGTCAATTTCGTCGATCTCAAGGACGCGGGCGACCCGGTCGAGCAGGCGCGGGCTTATGACGCCGCGGGCGCGGACGAGCTGTGTTTCCTCGACATTTCCGCCAGCCACGAAGGGCGCGGCACGCTGCTCGATGTAGTGCGCCGCACGGCGGAGGTGTGCTTCATGCCGCTCACCGTCGGTGGCGGGGTACGCAGCGTCGAGGATGCGCGCGCGCTGCTGCTTGCCGGGGCGGACAAGGTCGCGGTCAACAGCGCGGCGGTTGCCCGGCCCGAAGTGGTGAGCGAGATCGCTGAAAAATTCGGCAGCCAGTGCGTGGTTGCGAGCGTGGATGCGCGTGCTTCGACAGGCTCAGCAGGAGCGGAACGAAGGTGGGAAGTGTTCACCCACGGCGGGCGAGAGGCCACCGGGATCGACGCGGTCGAACATGCGGTCAAACTGGCGCGGCTCGGCGCGGGCGAATTGCTCGTCACTTCGATGGATGGCGACGGCACTCAGGCGGGCTATGATCTTGAATTGACAAGAGCGATTGCCGATGCGGTTGGCGTGCCGGTGATCGCCAGCGGAGGGGTGGGCACGCTCGAACATCTGGTCGAAGGCGTGACCAAAGGCCATGCGAGCGCGGTGCTGGCGGCCTCGATCTTCCACTTCGGCACCTATTCGATTGCCGATGCGCACGCAGCGCTCAGAGCCGCCGGCTTGCCCGCTCGCGGAGATTGAGCCGTTTCTCCCCTCCCCTCGGGGAGGGGCCGGGGGTGGGGGTTCTACCTCCGATCTGACGCCGAACACCCCCCCCCCCCCCCCCCCCCCCCCC
>LOEX01000025.1 GCA_001516125.1 Sphingomonadales bacterium BRH_c42 | reverse complement strand
CGCGCGCCGTGCCGCGCCCGCGCAGCCCGCTGGTGCGCACCGCGCTCGCCAACCTGCACCGGCCCGGCAGTTCGACCGGGGCGCTGGTCACCGCGCTCGGCTTCGGGCTTGCAGCGTTCGTCCTCCTCGCCGCGATCCAGAGCAGCATCAACGGCAATATCGCGCGCAGCATCCCGCGCGATGCGCCCGATTATTTCGTGCTCGACATTCCGCGTGACCGCGAAGCCGATTTCAGGGCGCTGGTGCTCTCTGCCGATCCGGCTGCCGCGATCCGCGTGGTGCCGGCCATGCGCGGGGCAATCCTCGCCTATGGGCACGAGGGCGCGATGCAGCGCGTGTCCGAACTTGAGGAAATCCCCGAGGGAGCGTGGGCGCTACAGGGCGAGCGCGGCCTGACCTATTCGGATACCGTGCCCGAGGGCAACAGCCTGGTCGAAGGCGAATGGTGGGCACCGGACCATGCCGGCGAACCGCAGGTTTCGGTGGACGCGGAGTTTGCGCGGGCGATCGGGATCGGGCCGGGCGATCTGATTACCGTGGGCGTGCTGGGGGTCGAGCGCACCGCGCGCGTGGCCAATCTGCGCCAGCTCGACTGGGAGAACATGAGCTTCAACTTCGTGCTGGTGTTCAGCCGCAATGCACTGGAAGACGCACCGCACAATCTCACCGCGACAATCGACATGCAGGGGCGCGAGCCCGGCGGGGCATTGCTGCGCCAGATGGTGCGCGAATTCCCGTCAAGCTCGGTGATCGAAGTCGGCCAGGTGCTGGGCGAGGCGCAGGCGATATTGGGCCAGGTCGGCCTCGCCACCTTTGCGGCGGCTTCAGTGGCGGTGCTGGCAGGGCTTGCCGTATTGCTGGGCGCGATCGCCGCGGCGCGCGCGGCACGGACCTATGACACAGTAATGCTGCGCGTGCTGGGCGCGAGCCGCCGCCAGATCCTGGCGATGCAGCTCGCCGAATATGGCATTCTGGCGGCACTGCTGGCCGCAGTCGCGCTGGCGCTGGGAGTCCCGCTCGGCTGGCTGGTCATCACCCGCCTGTTCGAATTCGACTGGCTTCCCGACTGGACGCAGATTCTCGGCGTGCTCGCGCTGGGCGCTGCGCTGGTGCTGGCATCGGCGCTGGCGGGTTCGCTCCCGCTGCTGCGAGCGAAACCGGCGCGGGCCCTGCGCGAATTGTAGGCGCCCGCAAAAAAGGGGCCCGCCGCAGCGAGCCCCTCCCCTGTTGCAATCTGATCGTAGATCAGAACTTGTAGCGTACCACGCCGCCGTATGTGCGCGGCTGGTTGGGATAGCCCGAGATCGTCCCCGATTGCGCCACGCCGTCGAAGATGGTCTGGATGAACTTGTCGTCGAACAGGTTGCGTGCCCACGCCCCGATCTCGAAGCCATTCTCCAGCGCCAGCGTGATCGAGGCATTGACCAGGTTGACCTCGCGCTCGAACACTTCGGCACCCGGCCCGAAGGTGGGCAGACCGCCAACCGCGATCGGTGTGTTCGATTCGTGGTTGTAGTCGACGCGGGTGATCAGGCGGTGGCCGCTGCTGAACTCATGCGTATAGGTGGCAGCGGTGGTGATGGTCCATTCGGCGCCGGACGGCCTGCGTCCGCTGAGATCGCCCACCGGGCTTTCGGTGAAACTGTCAAACAGCGCGTCGATATAGGTCACCGCAAAGGTCAGCATCAACGGATCGACCGGATTGTAGGTGGTGTCGAATTCGAAACCCTTGGCCGAACGCTTGCCCGCATTGGAAAGCTGGAAGCCGGTTCCGGTGAACAGGAAATCCTGGAACCCCTTCAGCGTCTGGTCGAACAGCGCAAGGTTGAAGCCGATCCGGTCAAACTGCCCCTTGACGCCGATTTCCCATACCTTGGCATGTTCGGGGTCGGCAAAGCGCGACCCGGTGGTGAGATTGGGCACCGCCAACCCTGCATCGCGGATCGGCGAAGACGGGGCAAGGATGGTCGATCCGAACGGCCCCGGGATGAAGTCCCCGAACGCGGGCCGCGAATCGCGCGACAGGTTGACCGAACTGGCCTTGTAGCCGGTGGCATAAGTCAGATAGACATTGATGTTGTCGGTCAGCTCATATGCACCGCGCAGCGTATAGGCCAGATCGTTGTCGCTGGTCTTTCCATCCTCGACCGCATTGGGCAGGTTGAGGAAAGGTGGCTGGAACTGGAACGGCCGAAGCCCCAGCAGCGTGTTGATGGCCGGATTGGTCGCTGCCGCCGCGATTGCGGCAAAGGCACCCGGATTGGCCTGCTGGAACTGCCCGATCACGGTCGGCGTCACCTGGCTGGGCGGGATCATCAGCGCACCCGCGATCTGGCCGACGATCACCGCATCGACGAAGTTGATGTTGGCCAGCTCGTCGAACGCCGTCATGCTCAGCGCGTAGTCTTTCTGGTCGTCGGTATAGTTGAAACCGGCAGTCAGCGTCAGCCGGTCGGTCACCTCGAAATCGACCGTACCGAAGATCGAGATCGCCTGATTGTCCATCGCAAAGACTTCGGCGGTGAGCGGACCGGGCGAGAAGATGCTGCCGAGCGGCAGGCCCAATGCCGGTTCGACAAGCCCCCCGAACAGACCGATGCCGCCGCCCAGCAATTCGAAGAACGGACGTGCCTGCGTACCGGTGGTCAGATCGCTGGTCTGGTCGATGCTTTCATCGAAATAGTATGCGCCCAGCAGGAAGTTCAGCGGCCCGTCGAAATCGGAGGCGACCCGCAGTTCCTGCGTGAAGGTATCGACATTCTGGCTGCGAATCTCGCTGACGATGTCCGCGCTGGTGAAATCGACATCCTGATCGAAGAAGTTGTCGAGCTTGCGGTATGCAGTGATCGAGGTGACGGTGAGCGCGCCGACGTTCCAGTCAGCCTGCAATGACACGCCGTAGTTCTCGATCTTGTTGATCGGTTCCTGGTTCAGGAAGTTGTCGTAGCTGAACAGGTTTTCCGGATCGAGCGCGCCGCCAACTGCAAAGATCGCGGCGGCGGTGGGCCCGGCCACCACATTGCCGACGGTGCAGCAAACCTCGTCGATATTCTCGTAATCGCCGATCAGGCGGAACTTGAGATCGGGCGTCGGTTCGAACAGCAACTGCCCGCGCACGTTATAGCGGTCGCGATCGGACAGATCGGTGTCGAGGTTGACGATCCGCGAATAACCGTCGCGCTTGTTGATGCCGCCGTCGATCGAGAAGGCGACATTCTCCCCGATCGGGCCGGTGAGCCCGCCCTTGAGCGTTATCGCATCGTAATTGCCATAAGTGGCCTCGAAATTGCCGCCGAATTCATACTGCGGCTCGCGCGTGACGACCGAGATAACGCCGGCCGAGGCGTTCTTGCCGAACAGCGTCGATTGCGGGCCGCGCAGCACCTCGATCCGCTGGACGCTGCCAAGATCGCCCAACGATCCGGCCGAACGTGAACGGAACACACCGTCGATGAACACGCCGACCGAAGGTTCGATCCCGAAGTTGTTCGCGCCGTTGCCGAAGCCGCGGATGATGAACGTGGTGTTCGACGAGCTCTGCAACTGGCTGACGCGCAGCGAGGGAGAAACCGTCTGCAGATCGAGCATGTCGCGGATCTGCGCCTGCTCGATCGTTTCGCCCGACGTCACGGACACCGAAATCGGCGTTTCCTGCAGCGTCTGTTCGCGCTTGGTTGCGGTAACCACGATGACGTTGTCCACCTGCGCATCTTCCGCTTCTTCACCCCCGCTCTGGCCACCGGCCTGAGCATGGGCGAGACTGGGCACACTAAGGGCGAGCGCCGCGACCCCCGCAAGGTATGCGTGGCGCGGCAGGCCGGTCTGGCCAAATGAATTCAGACGCATGGATTCTCCTCTCAAGACCTATCCAACCCCCGGCACATCCCCACATGCGCAAGCCCGGAAGATCAGGACTTGGCGAGGATAATCAGCGGCGAGGCAAGTCACAACAACAAACTGACACGGATGTTAACGACAAAAATTGTGTCGCATGGAAGGCACAGTCGCGCGATTGCCCGCGCGATTGCCGGCAAGCCCTGCGTCCGCGCCATGAATGCTTGTCGGGTGCGCCCGCATGGTCTAGGGGCGCGCCAATTGTGCAGCGCAGCGCAGCTGCCGTTTTCCGATATCAAAGGTTTCCAATGTCCACTTCGCTTCGCAACATTGCGATCATCGCCCATGTCGATCACGGCAAGACCACGCTGGTCGACCAGCTTTTCCGCCAATCGGGCACTTTCCGCGAGAACCAGCGGATCGAGGAACGCGCGATGGATTCGGGCGATCTGGAGAAGGAACGCGGGATCACCATCCTGGCCAAGTGCACCAGCGTCGAGTGGCATGGCCATCGCATCAACATTGTCGACACCCCCGGCCACGCCGATTTCGGCGCCGAGGTCGAGCGTATCCTGAGCATGGTCGATGGGGTGATCCTGCTGGTCGATGCCGCCGAAGGGGCGATGCCGCAGACCAAGTTCGTCACCGGCAAGGCGTTGGCGCTGGGCCTGCGCCCGATCGTGGTGGTCAACAAGATCGACCGGCCCGATGGCCGCCCGCAGGAAGTGCTGGACGAGGTGTTCGACCTGTTCGTCAGCCTCGACGCCAATGACGATCAGCTCGAATTCCCCGTGCTCTATGCCAGCGGCCGCGATGGCTATGCCAGCGAAGACCAGGACGCTCGGCAAGGCTCGCTCGATCCGCTGTTCGACCTCATCACCCGCCATGTCCCCTCGCCCGGGCTCGACCCCACGGGCCCGTTCAGCTTCCTTGCCACACTGCTCGACCGCGACAATTTCATGGGCCGCGTGCTGACGGGCCGCGTGCAATCGGGCGCGATCAAGGTGGGCGACCCGATCCATGCGATCGACATGGACGGCAAGGTGATCGAAACCGGCCGCGCGACCAAGCTGATGAGCTTCCGCGGGCTCGAACGCGTGCCGGTGGAAAACGCCGAGGCGGGCGACATCATCGCCATCGCGGGGCTCGAGAAGGCGACCGTTTCCAACACCATCGCCTCGCCCGAAGTGCGTGAGCCCATCGCCGCGCAGCCGATCGACCCGCCGACGCTGGCGATGCGCTTTTCGGTCAACGACAGCCCGCTCGCCGGGCGCGAGGGCACCAAGGTGACCAGCCGCATGATCCGCGACCGGTTGCTGCGCGAGGCCGAAACCAACGTCGCCATCCGCGTCACCGAAAGCGCCGACAAGGACAGCTTCGAGGTTGCCGGGCGCGGCGAATTGCAGCTGGGCGTGGTGATCGAGACGATGCGGCGCGAAGGCTTCGAGCTGGGCATATCGCGCCCGCGCGTGCTCTTCCGCGAGGAAAACGGCGCGCGCATGGAGCCATACGAAACCGTGGTCATCGACGTCGATGACGAATATTCGGGCACGGTGGTGGACAAGATGCAGCGCCGCAAGGCCGATCTCACCGAAATGCGCCCCAGCGGCATGGGCAAGACGCGGATCACCTTTTCCGCGCCCAGCCGCGGGCTGATCGGCTATCACGGCGAATTCCTGTCAGACACGCGCGGCACCGGCATCATGAACCGCCTGTTCGAGAAATACGGCCCCTACAAGGGCCCGATCGAAGGGCGCGGCAACGGCGTGCTGATCTCCAACAGCACGGGCGATGCGGTGGCCTATGCGCTCAACATGCTGGAGGAACGCGGCGAGCTGTTCATCGGCCCGCAGGCCACGGTTTATGAAGGCATGCTGATCGGCGAGAACGCCAAGCCCGACGATCTGGAGGTCAACCCGCTCAGGGCCAAGCAGCTCTCCAATGTCCGCTCATCGGGCAAGGACGAGGCGATCCGGCTGACCCCGCCGCGGCGAATGAGCCTGGAACAGTCGATCGCCTATATCGACGATGACGAGATGGTCGAAGTTACCCCGAAATCGATCCGGCTGCGCAAGGCGCTGCTGGACCCGCACGAACGCAAGAAGGCGCGGAGGAAGGTCGAGGGTTAGGCTGGGTCGTCTTCCCTCAGCTCGTGCCTGAGCTTGGTTCACTTCTCGCGGTCGACTTCTCGTCGGCTTCGCCCCGCGCGATCAGATCGGCAAGGTTGACGGCGCGGACCAGCGAACGCTTGATCTGGGCGGTGAAGGCGTCCTTCGCAGGGGCATCTTGATACAGGATCGCGTTCTGAAGGCTGGAATGGCTTGTGCCTTCGACCGTCACTAATACGGGGCGGAATTCGCCTGGGCGGGCCGGATCGGCTTTCAGCCGGTAGGTCATGAAGACGATGTTCACTTGCGTGTTCTTCACGTCCGCCGAACGAATGAAATCGGCGCGCGCGACGATATAACGATAGACCTGCTCCGGTATCACCGCGACGATCTTGGACTTCCAATGATGGTGAAAATAGCCCTTGCGGATCAGTTGCGTGATGTAGCGCTTATAGACGTTATCCCAGTTCAGCCCATAGGTTGGGCGCTTGGGAAGGTCCGTTCCGGCGCGGATCGCCTTATAGGCGGGGAAGACCGATCCCGTTATGTCGATTGCCTGAAGCTCCACGGACAGGAAGCGGTCCACTTCGCCGTCGTCCTGGACGTCGGCAATCACAAAATCGACATTCCCGAACCCGGCCATTTTGACTTCCGGGGCGACCATAGGGTTCTTCGGCGCGTCGCCAGGCCAGCAATGCGCGACGACTTCAGTCAAAAAATCGACCGCATAGAAGCGTTTCGGGCAAACGAAGATCAGGTCTTCCGCCGGGTCCGGTTCACCGTCAGACCGCCGCCAGAGCGTGCAGACGGGATAAGGTTCTGCGGGAAGTTGCGTGCTGCGCTTTGGGCAACGCGACTGGATAAACGGACAAAGGAAGTCGGACGCCGCAGGATCGGTCCCTTTCCGCGCCCGTTGCCCCAAAATTTCGCCTACTATTGTTTCCGGATCACACGGCAAGCGCCACCCCCTCGCATCCATGAAAAGCGCGCGCCGGTGCCTGCCTTATGGCATCGGAGAGGATAAGCGTTTCAGCAACCCTTCGACCGAGCAGCGGCGGAACTGCATTGCCGACCTGAACATATTGTTCGGTCCGGCTACCCTGGAATTCGAAGAAGTCCGGGAAGGATTGTAGTCGTGCCGCTTCGCGCACTGTGAATGAGCGGTCCTGGACTGGGTGAATATAAGCGCCCCAGTGAATGTCACACTTCGTCAGGACCGTGCAGGAAAGGTCTGTCTTCCGAGGGCGACCATATCGCTTCGTATGGTCGCTGCGCTTTGCTTTCAACATCCCG
>LOEX01000024.1 GCA_001516125.1 Sphingomonadales bacterium BRH_c42 | reverse complement strand
AATGTCGCCCTTCGGCTCTGACCGGACAGCCGGCCGCGCGGAAGGCCGCGGCGTTTCCTTGCGCGCCAGCGGCTTGGCCGCGGGCTTTCTGGGCGCCGGCTGCTCGTCCTTGGCCTTGACCGGCGATGGACGAGCCTTCAGGTCGAGCCGATGCGCCTTGCCGATCACGGCATTGCGGCTGACCCCGCCCAATTCATCGGCGATCTGGCTGGCCGTGGCGCCGCCTTCCCACATTTTCTTAAGCGTCGCGATCCGCTCTTCGGTCCAGCTCATCTAATTTCCGTTTCCTGTTCAACTGTGACGCCGCACTTGTCAGCGCGCTGCCTTGGCTCTAGTCGCGCCAACATGGCCGATCGAGTTCCCGCCAGCACCTCTTCGGAGGCGACCCCTCATCGAGATAGTTCCGGTGGGGTCAACCGGTTCCCCCAACGCGGCGTGCCGATCATCACCGGCATCAATCGCATCGGACTGTGGAGCCTCTATATGAAGGAGGTTCGCCGGTTTCTCAAGGTCCAGACGCAGACAATCTGGGCGCCCGCGGTCACCACGCTGCTGTTTCTGGTCATTTTCACCGTCGCGCTTGGCCGGGAAGGCCGCGTTGTGTTGGGGGTGCCCTTCGCCAGCTTCGTCGCGCCGGGCCTGATCGCGATGGCGATGATGCAGAATTCCTTTGCCAATTCCTCGTTTTCACTGCTTTCGGGCAAGATCCAGGGCACCATCATCGACCTGCTGATGCCTCCGTTGTCCGAAGGCGAGCTGATGACCGGTATCGTTGCCTCGGCCGTGACCCGTGCGATCATGGTTGGTTGTACCGTGGCGCTGGCGATGGCGCTGTGGCCGGGCGTGAAGCTGGGCGCGGCCCATCCCTGGGCGATCGCGTGGTTCGGCCTGATGGGGTCGATGATGCTGGCGACCTTGGGTCTGGCGACATCGATCTGGGCGGAGAAGTTCGATCACAACGCCGCAATCACCAACTTCGTGATCGCGCCGCTCTCGCTGCTTTCGGGCACGTTCTATGTGCTCGACAACCTTTCGCCCGCATTCCAGGCTGTGAGCCGGGCCAATCCGTTCTTCTATGTGATTTCCGGCTTCCGCTATGGCCTACTGGGCGAGAGCGATATCGGCACGGGGCCATGGCCGGTGGTGCAGGCAGGGATCGCCCTGGCGCTGCTCAATGCGGTAATGGCTATCGCGACCTATCGCCTGCTCAAATCGGGATGGAAGCTCAAGGACTAATGCGTCAGCGCGCTGCGCATGCGGTAGCGCCCGTCTTCGAATCGATCGAACAACTGCCCGACATCGGGATGGTCGATCGGGCCGCCGTCGGTATCGGCCAGGAGGTTCTGCTGGCTGACATAGGCGACGTAGGTCGAATCCGCGTTTTCCGCCAGAAGGTGATAGAACGGCTGTTCGCGCGGCGGGCGCAGGTTCTCCGGAATTGCCTGGTACCATTCCTCGCTGTTGGCAAAAACCGGGTCGATATCGAAGACTACCCCGCGGAAGGCGAAAACGCGATGCCTCACGACATCGCCAATGCCGAAGCGGGCCTTTACGCGGCGCGGGGCGGAAATCGTGCGACCCGCCTGGCTGGAAAAGAACTCGGCGCGTTCCATCGTTCGCAGCATATGGGAACAGGCGCGCGCAGGGCAAGGGACGGCCAAGCCGGATTCCCCGGATTTGCGATCGAACGGGGCTTGGCAAGCGCTGCGCCATCGGCTAACCGCCGCGCTCCCGAAGCGACCCGGGCGCTGTTGCAGCGTTGCCGACGTTTGTGCTTTTCGATGCGGAGAGGTGCCGGAGTGGTCGATCGGGGCGGTCTCGAAAACCGTTGTGCCCTTGCGGGTACCGTGGGTTCGAATCCCACCCTCTCCGCCACATCGTACGGGCTCGGCCTGCTTCAAAGCCACCACCTTCGCTTCCGCTGAAAGCCGCTTTCTCTTGATCGACGCATCTCCCTCCAGGGGCAGATCGGCCGAAAATGCTAGCTTTGCGACCGGACCACTTTCACAGTGTCGCCTCAGGTGTCGCCTCGTACTGCTGAAAAAACCGCGTCGATCACTCCAATAGACCCGGTATTGGGCTCCGGCGTGGGTGTTATCGGTTGGCCAATCTGCAACACAAGCGGTTGGTCGGTACGATAGGCAGGCCAGTGCGGAAGACCTCGCCCGTTGGGATTTCCGTTCCGGGCAAAATTTACCCAGTAACGCGACATGGTGCGAGCGATTTGACGATCAAACTTTGTCCATTGCCAATCTTCTTGGCCAAGATGGTCAAACATGTACCACAGTTCGGCGAAGTGGCTTGCCTGCCAATTTCTTCGAACTGAATCGCTTGGGAACGGTGGTTTGTGGGTGAAGTAATAGGCATGGACCGCGTTTTTTCCGGTTGCGGCGTGGAGCTTTGCCCAGGTCCACATGTTCCAGCCGAAACGCAGATCCCGCTCCAGCGCAACGCGCGCCTGCCCCGCCTCGACATCGCTGGCAAAAGGGTAGGCCGCCATGATTGCAGGAGGCAGGTCGCCCAATTCGGCGCGAAGCTGTTCACCGAAGTTCGCAGCAGTGACCGACGAAGCGTCAAAGAATGCTCGGCCTTCTTCGGCATTGTATCCGACGAGAATGTCTGCACCGTGTTGCTGCCCTACCGAGAAAACCTCAAACGGGGTTCGCGGCAATAGCCATGGTTCGATTACAGGATGCGACACGCTGGCGGCCTGTTTCGTCAACAAGGCCTGCGGGGGGAGCGACCGGAGATCAGCAAGCGTGGAAGTTTCTAGGGAATGTGCAAAGGCAACTCCCTGTTTTTCAGCGAGCGCGAGTTCGTAATGCGGGGCCAGTTGTAGCGGCTCGAAAAAACCGCCACTTTGGCCGATGACGCGATGAAACAGGCCCTTGGCCAACGGTGAAGCCATCAGGATAGCGATCGAACTCGAACCCGCCGACTGACCAAATAGAGTAACATTTGCCGGGTCACCCCCAAACGCCGCGATGTTGCGCTGCACCCAATTGAGGGCGGCGATTTGATCGAGCAGGCCGTAGTTCCCTGACGTGTGATGTGGTGATTCGGCGGTAAGTTCGGGATGGGCGAGGAAGCCAAGCGCACCAAGCCGGTAGCTCACCGAAACGACGACAGCCCCTTGCTGCGCCAACCGATCGCCCCAATAGAGTGGCAGCGCGGTCGCACCATTCTGCCAACCGCCGCCATGAATGAAAATCATTACGGGCAGCTTCGCCCGACCAGAATGCCGCGGCGCCCAAATATTGAGGTATAGGCAATCTTCGCTGATCTGCGGCGCTGGCTCACCCGGGATTGAAACACCGCTTTGCATGCATGCCGGGGCAAATTTGCTGGCATCCCGTATATCGGTCCAAGGCGCGATCCGCTGAGGCTCGCGCCAACGAAGTTGACCAATGGGCGCTGCCGCAAAAGGTACGCCTCTGAACACGTCAAGCTCGCCTTCGACCGCTCCACGAAGCCGGCCGGCGTCGGTGGTGACGACACTGGGTCCGGCATGTGCAACTGCCGGAGCGAGGAGAAGCAAGGAAGCCAGCGTCAGTCGCCTGAATGCCTTGCCGAAAGCGGGAGTCAAAATCGTCGGAAAGGGCCGCCCGATATCCCGCAGGACTCTCAGTGCCCGACCAAATGGCGCTTGCTGATGAAACATGGTGGTTTCCCTATTGTCGATACGGGACGGCTGAGGATCTGGCGCAGTGTGCTGCATCATCTACTACTTCCCCAATTCGTCGCCGCGACCGAATGTAAAGAACGCGGCGAGATGAGGACACAGATCAAGCTTCGGTCGCGCCTGTTCATGCGCGGCCGGATCCCTCGGCAACCTTGATTGTGGCCGTTGTCGATGTGTTGAAGCTTTTCCGGAAGTTTCTCCGCACATGCCATTCTCCTCTCCATGGTCAAGGGGCTGACTTTACCTCATCCGTACCACGCCAGGAATTGCCCGATCGGCATTGAAATCATGCCGCACCGTCCACGTCGCGCAATTCCGATGCATGCACCGTATCGAAGCCATGACGCCGCGGCATTTGAGTGAAGCGGCTCGAGATGGAATGATCACAGGCAGATCATCGCTACCAGGAGGTTATTCCATGTCTCGCACCAATCGCCGAATCGGACCGCTGATGGCCGGCTGTTTTCTCGTCATCTCTCAGCTGGCTTTGCTCGCGCATTCGCCTGCTTCGGCCCAGCCCGTTGCCGCTGCACATGCGGAAGGGGTTCTGCGCCTCAAGAGCCACAACAGTTTCGATGAAACTGTCGCTCGCCTCAGGGCCGATGTCGAAGCCAAAGGAATCCGCTTCTTCGACCAAATCGACCAGTCCGGTCTGGGCGCACAGGCGGACCTGAAGACCGCCCGCTCGACGCTGGTAATATTCGGAAATCCCCCGCTTGGCGTTCAGTTCCTCCAGTCCAATCGCTATGCCGGTCTTGATTGGCCGGTGCGCATGCTGGTGGTTGAGGAGTCCGATGGCAGCGTCTGGGTTGCCTGGAACGACTTTGGCTATATTCGCCAGCGCTTCCATATCAAGGATCGGGACACACAATTCACGATGGCCGGCAATGTCGCCGAGTCGATCGCAACTGCCGCGACGGCGCAATAGGCCCAACCATGGCGGAATGGACGGGTCAGTTCGCCGTGATTGCGGCAACAGCTGCGGGGATCATGGCCGCACTGGCCATGGGCTTTGCGATCCAGCGCGGCGGCACTTGCATGGTCGCGGCCGTCGATCAATTTTTGCAGCAAGGCGCCGGGAAGCGCCTTCTTGCATTGCTTGAATGCAGCTTGTGGACCAGCGCGCTTGGCTTAGGCGCGGTCGCGGCCGGTTTCCACTTCAATGCAAGTCCAGCCTATTCGGTCGGTCTGTGGACGCTCGCTGGCGGATTGCTGCTTGGCCTGGGTGCGGCGATCAACGGTGCCTGCGTCTTTGGCGCAATAGCGCGGATTGGTTCGCGTGACTGGCATTACCTTCTCACGCCGCCCGGGTTCCTGCTTGGCGGTCTTCTGCATTCCTGGCTCATCGGGCCGCTCGCCTCCGCGCTCCCATCAACTCGATCGGTCGGCTGGATCGCGCTGCTCGCTCCGCTCGTCGTGGCCAGCGTCGCATACAGCCTAATAGCGGCAAGGCGTCAAAAAACCGCCTGGGGGGCGTTCTTCGATTATCGCCATGCAACTATCTCTATCGGTTTAGCCTTCGTCTTGCTGGCAGTGGTTGCGGGACCCTGGACCTACACCGAAGCGCTGGCGCGGGCTTCCCACAACGGGACCATACCCCGCACAGGCGAGCTTCTGCTATTCGCTGCGCTGCTCATTGGAGCGGTGCTGGGCGGTTGGCGAAATGTCGGCGCGATCCCGCTTCGTCCAGGCCGCGCTTTGCAATGCCTCATCGGCGGCATGTTCATGGGATTTGGCGGTTCGCTGGTGCCAGGCGGTAACGACAATCTGATTTTGGTGGGTCTGCCAACATTTCAAGCGCATGCATGGCTGGCGGTTGCAGCCATGGTCATTGCCATTGGATTCGGGTTGAAGGTCGCGAGGTTCTGGAGCAATATCCTTGAGACAAGGCCCGGTGCTCAAACGAACTCTACCTGACACTTGGAAAGGGGGCGGGACGTTATGGAAATGCAGCAAGTCCGCTATTTCCTGGCCGTGGCAAGAACGCTGAACTTCACGCGCGCTGCCGAGGCCTGCAATGTGACGCAGCCAGCGCTCACCCGTGCGATCAAGCAGCTTGAAGGAGAGTTCGGCGGGGAGTTGATCCGCCGCGAGGGCAGACTCAGCCATTTGACGGATCTCGGCACGCGGATGCTGCCCTTGCTGACTCAATGCTACGATAGCGCGCTCAACGCCAAGTCGCTCGCTGCCAAGGTCAAGAGTGGGGATATCGCCTCGATCGTGGTTGGTATCACCCCGACCTTTGATGTGCCACTGCTTATACCGTGCCTTGCCGAGCTGGAACGTGCATTTCCTGGTGTGCAATTGGTGATTCGCCGCGGGAGCAGCGATGAAGTTGGTGAATGGCTGAAAAGTGGAGACATTGAACTGGCCTTCGGCAGCGCTGTTGCGACAAGTTGGGACAGGCTCGACTGCTGGCCTATGTTTGCAGAGGACTTTGACGTCGTTGTCGCTAGCGACCACTACCTTGCCAGCATCAATGACAAGGACGAACTGGCCAACCAGTTGCGGCTCCAACGCCTGGTTATTCACTCGCAACAGGAACCTGGCGACTTTCCGGCGGGAACGATCGAAGCCACTGGCATTTCTCCCGAGAACGTCCATTCGGTGAGCTGCAACCAGGATTTGGAAGCCCTGCTTATTGCCAAGTTCGGTGTCGCCATCCTGCCAGCCAGCATCTGCCGCGCGTCCGGGCTAAGGCATATTTCATGCAATTGGCTTGGCACGCGGCGGACCGTGGCAATCTATTCTGTGGCTGGACGGATCCGTTCGCGCGAGGCGAGCGTTCTTTTCAACCTCGTACGCGCGACGGATTGGACCAGGCTCACTGTGGGAGAAACGGGCCTTAAAGGCTTGGCAAGCGAAATGGCGGAACAGGCCAGACCAGCTACCGATGCGGTAGAGGCTGGTGGGCGGATGCTGGTGTAGCTTCGCGCGGCGGTAACGGATTGGCGCCCGATCCTAATCGTTCCCGAGAGCATCCACCGCCGTTACGATCGCGTCGAGTTCCATCCGCTGCCGATAATCGGGGTCGATGTGCCGTGTACGAATCACGCCGTTGCCGTCGATGATGAAAACAGAAGGCACCGGCAGGATCCACGCTTGTCCGCCGTGATATCCCGGGACGTCCCAACCCGCCCCTGCGATAAGCGAGCTCATTTCGTCGTCGACCCATATCGCCAAATTGATGCTGAGCGCATAGCCCGCATCTACATCGGTCAGGAACGGAAAGCTGGCGCCAGATTCAGCGCGCAACTTTCGCGTGTAGGGCTGTCTTTCGGCCGAGATTGCATAGATTTTCGTGTCTCCCAACCGATGCTGGACCTCGGCGAGTCCCACCATGTTTAGCCGGCAATAGGGACACCAGTGCCCGCGGTGGAATACCAACACGGCTGGCCCCGCAGCGACGATGTCATCGAGCCGGACGATCCGGCCATCCTGGTCTGGCATGGCGAAATCGGGCATTGTGTCGCCTACCCGAGGACCTCCCTCGCCTGCTTCGGCATGTTTCAGCCGCTCAACGAATGTATCGACAGCGTCGGCGAATTCGGGACTCTGCGAGCGTACTTCGTCTGCGATTGCCTTGAGCCGGCGGTTGAGGGGCCATTGATTGTTGCGCACGTTCTGGAACTTGCTTTCCAGCGCGGCAACCAAGGGGTGAGTCATAACGCTTTCCCTTCGAGCCGCACGTTATCAGATTTTAGGTTCATGAATACTGCACTATTCAGCCGGGGAAGCGGTGTTGATGATTCGCCCGCCCGAGAGATCGTGCAGGACAAATCCCTCAAGTGGATCGACCTCTTCGCGCCACGGCGCCTTGGTCAGTGATTCGACGGTATCGCGATAACCCGCCTCCCGCCTCGCACGAATGCCATCCGGGCTGAAATCGATGTCCTTGGAATGATCCTCGTTGTCGAGCACCGGGGCGAGCAGACGGATAACGTTCATTCGGGTTTGGCAACCATAGCTAACCAGCTCGCTCAGCCTATCGGCCGTCGCGACATTGTTCGGTACCATCGTGGCAAGTTCCTGAACCACATGGCGCAGGCGGTGCAACTGGCGCTGGCGCTTGATGTTCTGCGCGGCGCGGCTTGAATATTGCAGATCCTTCTGCCGGTTGAGTACCTGCCAGATGGTTTCCGGCTCGGGCCCGTGCGGATTCCACAGATGCACGGTAAATATCGTGCCGCTGTGACGCGGTTCGTCGTCGAAAACGATTTCGACAGGGGTGTTCGAGAGGATGCCGCCGTCCCAGTACAGCTCTCCATCCACGCGCACGGCCGGGAAGGCTGGGGGAAGAGATCCGGACGCCAGCACATGGTCAACGCTCAATTTTGCGTGGCGGCTGTCGAAATAGACCATCTCGGCCGTTTGAACGCGGGCTGCGCCCACGGTCAGGCGCGTCGCCCCGCTGTTGACGAGGTTGAAATCGACGAGTTCGCCGAGCATTTCGCGCAAGGGTTCGACCGAGTAATAGGAGGCCTCTTCGCTTCCCAACGAGACGAATGGGTTCGCGAAGGCAGTCGGGCGCGGGCGGAAGAATGACGGCAGACCTGCCGAAATCGTCAGCATGTTACGCGCGGCCTGGTTGAACCAACCGGGTATCTGCATACCCATAAACTCGCTGTATTCGAGCCGACGCCAGAGTTCGTTGAGGTGTTCGAGCCGATCGGCGCGGGCGTTTCCCGCGATCACCGCCGCATTGATTGCACCGATGGAGGTTCCCACCACCCAGTCGGGCTCGACGCCGGCTTCGTGGAGAGCCTCGTAAACGCCAACCTGGTACGCGCCCAGGGCGCCTCCACCCTGGAAGACAAGGACAATCTGGCCGCGCTCGGCCAGTTCTTCGTGCAGATTCGACATATCAGTCTCCTGTTACCGGATAGGGGTGTGGGGATTCGTGAAGCGCAATATCGCCTACAATCAGCCGCGCGTGGCGGCCGAAGGTCAGATAGTTCCAGGCCAGGTTCAACCCCACAAGCAGGCGGTTGCGGAAGTTGGCCAGGAAATAGACATGCACGGTTGACCAGATTAGCCAGGCCAGAATGCCGCGCACCCGCAGCCAGCCAAGGTCGGCGACCGCGTGGTTTCGTCCGATCGTGGCGAGGCTGCCATAGTGTCGATACCAGAACGGCTTTTCCGATCGCCCGGAGCAGACGGCCATGATCATGCGGGCGGAATGGGCACCCTGTTGTTTGGCCACTGGGGCAATGCCCGGCAAAATCGCGCCGTCGGAATCGTGGAAGTGCGCCGTGTCGCCCAGCACAAAAATACGCTGATCGCCTGCAGGGTGTAGAAACTTGTCGACGAAAACCCGGCCGATCCGGTCCGCCGAGCATTGCAGCCAGTCGGCCGCCGAAGAGGCCTTAACCCCCGCCGCCCAGATCATCGTGTGCGTTGCGATGCGCTGCCCGCCGGCGATCACCCAATCCGGGCCCAAATCCTCAACCGCAGTGGAATTGCGCACCTCGACGCCTAGGCGCACCAGATCCCTGCGTGCCGATTCCGACAATTCCTGCGGGAAACCCTCAAGCAACCTCGGCGCAAGATTGACGAGTATCACCTTCGAGCAATGGGGCGTGATCGAGCGGAATTCATCGTTGACGGAGCGATGGGCGAGCTCGGCGATCGCTCCAGCCATTTCCACACCAGTCGGGCCGCCGCCGATCACCACAAAGGTCAGCAAGGCATCGCGGCGGCGCTTGTCCCCTTCGGTTTCCGCGCGCTCCAGTGCCAGCAGAATCTTGCGCCTGACGGCGGTCGCATCCTCGATCGATTTGATGCCCGGCGCATGCCCGGCCCAGTCGTCGCGTCCGAAATAGGAATGCGTGGCTCCTGTCGCCACTATCAACCAGTCATATTCGACCTGCGCGCCCGAAGCGAGGTGCACGCGCCTCTCCACCCGGTCGACGCCAATCACATCGCCGAGCATCACCCGCACGTTGCGCTGACGGCGCAGAATTGCGCGGATCGGCGCTGCGATATCGGCCGGCGAAAGCGCCGCGGTGGCGACCTGGTACAGCAGCGGTTGAAACAGGTGATGATTGCGCCTGTCAATCAAGGTGACGTCCAACCTGGCGTGTTTCAGCCCCCGGACAGCAGCCAGGCCGCCAAATCCGGCGCCGATAACCACCACTCTTGGCGTAGGAGAGGACCCCGATCCGCGCATGTTACTGCGCAGTCCATCCACCATCCACAGCAATGGCCGCGCCATTGATCGATGCTGCGAAGGGGCCGGCCAGAAACACGGCGAGCGCGCCCAGCTCCTCGACCGTGGCGAATCGTTTGTTCGGTTGTGCGGCAAGCAGCACATCCTCGATCACCTGCGTCCGGTCCAGCCCGCGCGCACGCGCGGTGTCTTCTATCTGGGCCTCGACCAGCGGAGTCCAGACATAACCGGGGCAAATGGCGTTGCATGTTACGCCGTCGCGCGCGGCTTCGAGCGCGACGGTCTTGGTCAGTCCTAGAACGCCGTGCTTTGCCGCAACATAGGCGCTCTTGAAGGGCGATGCGACCAGCGCATGCGCTGAGGCGACATTGATGATGCGCCCGAAACTCGCCGCCTTCATGTCAGGCAACGCGGCGCGTATCGTGTGAAATGCCGCGCCAAGGTTGAGCGCCTGGATTGCTTCCCACTTCTCGATCGGAAACTCCTCGATCGGGGCGACGTGCTGGATCCCTGCATTGTTGACCAGAATGTCGATACGGCCATGCCGGTCGATTGCACTTGAAACCAGATTTGCGGCGCTCTCGGCCAGCATCAGGTTGGCTGGGTCGAAGGATACCTCGACCCCCATTCGCGAAAGTTCGGCAACCAATCGTTCGATCTCGTCAACCGGACCGAGTCCGTTGAGGACGATGTTTGCGCCGGCTTCGGCCAATGCACGAGCAATGCCCAGGCCAATGCCGCTTGTCGAGCCGGTGATAACGGCCAGCTTGCCCGAAAGGGGCTTTGCAAATGTGGTGGAAGTGTCGGTTGCCGGGAAATCCATGTTTCGTTCCATATGACGACGTGAAGACCCGCAAGACCTACCGCTTGCGCGATCACTGCTGAAATGCCGATTGGTTCGGAAATCCATGCGCCCCGGTTATTGCTGCCGACCTTCCATGATCCGCAGGCATCGATTTGATACCTCATTGGGATTGGCGCGAGACGCGATCTCCTACGACAATTGCAATACCGGAGGCGCTTTTGCCTCCCGCGCATTTCGTTCGAGGAGTAAATTATGTCGAAATTGAACCGAGCCTTCGCGCTAGTATTGGCGACCACGGCTGCTGCCGTCGCCTCGCCTGCACTTGCGGGAGATTGCCCCACCGGTCAGGAACGGGCCAACCCTCTGGCCAACGCGCCGACCATGCCCAAGGGCGTTACCGATACGGTGATCGGGTCGATCGACCTGGGCAGCGAGATCGGTGTAAGGGGCCGTCTGCTGCGCACGCGCCGCCTTGTGATCGAGCCGGGCGGGATCGTCCCGATGCACAATCACGCCGGTCGGCCCGCGCTGATCGTGACCGTCAGCGGCCAGGTTACCGAACACCGCAGCACTTGTGCAGTCGGGATCGTTCACCGCGCCGGCGACATCTCGCGCGAGGCCGATGGTATTTCACACTGGTGGATCAACGAGGGCCGCGAACCTGTGGTCCTGCTGTCCTCCGACGTGTTCGAAATGCCCTGATCGGCACGACGTAACCGTTTTTTGATGGCACCACCTCCCCTCTGCCTGGTGGTGTCCGGGCGCCCCGGCAAGGATCGCCCCCCGTCCGCCAAGGCCGGGGCGCCAAACCACGGCAGAACCTTATTGAGCAAGGAACCGAACCATGAAAACCACTTCCGCTCTGGCGGCCGCCGCAATCATCGCCATGCTGGGCACGGGCATCGCCCATGCCGGGCCCGTCAAACCGCAGCCCGGCAAGGAAAAATGCTATGGCATCTCCAAGGCCGGCAAGAATGACTGCGCTGCTGGCCCGGGCACGAGCTGCGCAGGAACCAGCAAGCGCGACTATCAGGGCAATGCCTGGAAATATGTCTCCAAGGGCACATGCGCCAAGATCGTGACTCCCAAGGGCAATGGCTCGCTGAAGCCTAAGGCCTGATCCAATCGAATTTCCCGATCCGGCTGGGCGCTCCCTTGAATGGCGAGGACCCGAGCCGGGTCGGGAAGCGACTAACGTCGAGCGTCACAAGACCGAAAATCCTGCCGTCCAGAGCAGGAGGCGGAGGCGGACGTGCCGGGCCAGGCTTTGCCCCAAAGAGAGCCAATGAGAGAGTGTGTGTGAGAGGATAATAGCAGTGTTGAACCTAGTGATAAGTCCCCAGGGTGCCCGGCAGCCATTCGATGCGGTGCCTCTATTGAGCGAATACCCGGCACGACATAATGCGGCGTTCCAGGCCTTCGTCTCGGCGATCTGCGACCACTTTCCGACGGTCGCAAAGGTTGTCGGTTCTCAGGCCATGCAAGCGATCGCAACTGCCTTCGTTGAGGACTGCCCCCCAAGTGGGCCGATCTCACTTGGATTTGGTGCGGAACTTCCGGACTGGCTCAACTCCCAACCGCTCGCAAACGATTTGCCTGCGATCGGTTCGTTTGCCCAGATCGACCGTATGCAAATTGAAGCGCAACTTGCGCCGGATGCGCCTGAGTTCGACCTTGAAGGGCTGGCAACCCTCCGCGCTGACGAATGGGCCCGTTGCAGAGTCGCGCTTCACCCTTCCGCACGCCTCGGTTGGTTTCCAGACGCTGCGCCATCTGCATGGCTGGCACTGAACGACCGGGCCTGCTGCGATCTCGATCAGAACAACGTCTCCGAAGGTATCATCCTCGCGCGCCGCAAGGGGAAGGTCGATGCCTTGGTTATCGATGCCTGCGAGCACCGGATCCTGCACGGTCTGCGGCTTGGAGAGACTGTCAGCAAGGCGGCGATCGCCGCTGCAAATCTCTATCCCGAAGCCAACATCACGCGCTCTTTCAGGAAAATCGTCGCGAGCGGTGCCCTCACAACTCCAAGAATCCAGGGAGCGAACTGATGCAACCGACCGAAACCACCATGGCCGCAAACTCACGGCTCAACCCTGCCGAGTTCCTGGCACAGAAGGCCGCCGTTTTCCTGCCGGTGTCGCTGCTCCTCGTTGTGATGCGACTGGGAATTGCCGCGATCTTTTTCCAGTCCGGCAGGACCAAGGTTGAAGGCTGGTTCACAATCAGCGACGGCGCCTATGAGTTGTTTCAGTACGAATATGCGCTTCCGCTTATACCGGCTGACACCGCGGCTGTGGCAGCTACGATCTCGGAGCACTTGTTCCCGATCCTGTTGGCGCTCGGCCTATTCACCCGCTTTTCGGCGCTGGCGCTGTTGGGTATGACCATTGTCATCCAGATTTTCGTCTACCCTGATGCATGGCCGACCCACCTGAGCTGGGCCGGGCTGCTGCTGCCGCTGATCGCAATGGGCGGAGGTGGGCTGTCACTGGATCGTATCTTCCGCATTGCTTGATAGCCAAAGCGTCAAAAGGCATACCGTGCGGATGTAATCGGTTGCCGTCTGCCATTGGGGCGCCAACAGGGGCGCTGGCGCAAGCGGTAAAATCACGAACGAGTAGGGATTTGCTGGCTGCGGCGGGTGATCTGTCATTGGGCGTTCGGATGGACCTCGATCGTTACATGCGCGAGTTCATCGAAATCCGCGAGCCGCGCTCTGTAAGCCGCCACAGGCTTCGGATCGGAACTCGAAATCGAGATGATGGCTCCATGGTGGCCAGGCCCAAGTTGCCAGACGTGCAGGTCGACGACCTCGTCATGCTCGCTCTCGATGGCGGACCGGACCTCCTCCTGCAAGACCTCGTGCTCAGGAATATAGTCCAGCAGAACCGCCCCGCTGTCGCGCAGAAGGCCCCATGACCAGCGCAAGATGATGAGCGCACCGACGATGCCGATCACAGGGTCCAGCCAGACCCAGCCATAGCTGCGTCCCGCAAGCAAGGCAGCGATCGCCATCACCGAGGTCAGTGCGTCGGCGAGAACATGCAGATAGGCGGCGCGGAGATTGTTGTCGCGGTGTCCGGCGCGGACGGGCTCGTCATGATCGTGATCATGACCGTGCGCGTGGTCGTGCGCGGGGCCTTCGGGATGGTGGTTGTGGTGACCCTCCCCGTGCCCATGATGATGCTCATGATCGTCCCTGAGCAGCCAGGCGCTGACGAGGTTCACCACGAGACCGATGACGGCCACAAGAATCGCCTCGTCGAAACTGATCGGCACGGGGCTCCGGAGCCGTGCGAGGCTCTCCCAGCCGATCAGCAGCGCGACGATGGCCAATACCGTGGCGCTGGCGAACGCGGCGAGATCGCCGAGCTTGCCGGTGCCGAAGGTGAAGCGCGGGTTCCGGGCGTGTTTTCGGGCATAGCGGTAGGCGAGCGCGGCGATCAGCAAGGCCGAGGCGTGGGTCGACATGTGCCAGCCATCGGCGAGCAGCGCCATGGAACCGAAGATCGTGCCCGCGGCGATCTCGACGCCCATCATGGTCGCGGTCAGCGCGATCACCAGCCATGTGCGGCGTTCGTTGCGGGCGTGATTCCGCCCCAGGAAGACATGGTCGTGCGAACCGACCGACGCAGGGTTCCGGGTCATTTCAAATGCCTTCTCATGACTTCGATCAGGGCGGCCGCGCCGGAGGCGCGCAGTGCATCACTCTCCACCTCGACGACATGGTTGCACAGATGATCTTCCAGCAGTTCGACCACGAGACCATTCGCCGCCCCGCGAACCGATGCGGCCAGGTTCAGGATTTCGGCGCAGGGCGCCTCGACCTCGAGCGCACGCTCGATGGCATCCATCTGGCCTTTAAGGCGACGGACGCGGGCGAGGAGCTTCGGCCTGTTTGCAACTGTGTGTGACATAGGATAGGGGCCTACCCTATCTTATGTCGTAGGGCAATATGCCTGCTGCGCGGTAGGGCCTACCCTTCCCTTCGCCGGTAACGGAAGAACCACACTTCGTGTCCGTAAACCGTGCGCGCCTTCGTTTCGTAGCGCGTTTCGGGCCAGCCGGAGGGGCGCACCTGCCAATCCTCAGGGCCATCGGCCAGCCATTCGAACAGATCCGTATGGCGCTGTATCACCATCAGCGAGTGGCGCAGATAGACTGGGTGGTCGGTGCCGAAGCGCAGTTCCCCGCCGGGTTTGAGCTTGGCGGCGAACAGTCGCAAGGGGCCATCGTTCATCATCCGGCGCTTGGCATGGCGCGCCTTCGGCCAGGGATCGGGATGGAGCAGATAGATCATGGTCAACGCGCCGTCGGGCACGCGTCGCAGCACCTCCAGCGCATCGCCCATGTGCAGACGGACATTTAGTAGCTTGCGCTCCTCGATGTGGGTCAGCGCCTGGGCCACGCCGTTGAGGAACGGTTCGGCGCCGATGAAGCCGTGATCGGGGAGCAGGTCGGCGCGCCAGGCAAGGTGCTCACCCCCGCCGAAGCCGATCTCGAAATGGAGTGGGCGCTCGCTGCCGAAAAGCCGTTCGGCAGTGATCGGGCCGTCGGCGGGCACGGCGATCTGCGGCAGGAGATTGTCCACCAGCCCCTGCTGGCGCGCGCGCAGCGGCTTTCCATGGCTCCTGCCATAAAGCCTGCCCAGCGTGGTCGGATCGCCTTGCTTGATCGCGCTCATCCGGCGCGCATAACCGCCTGGCCCCATACGGTCCAGATGCCGTAGATGCTGGTCATCGTCAGCGCGGCCCCGACCAGGATCAGCATCGCCTTGGGGCTGAAGTGGCGCGCCGCATAGGCGGCAAACGGTGCGGCGCAAATGCCGCCGATCAGCAGGCCCAGCGTCGCTCCAGCAAGATCGGCAATCCCAAGCTGGAATACGAAGGTGGCCGAGATGGTGATCGTGAGAAAGAATTCGACGCTGTTGACGGTACCCACAACCTTGCGCGGTTCCCCCCCCTGGACCAGCAGGTTCGAGGTGACCACCGGCCCCCAGCCGCCCCCGCCTGCGGCATCGAGAAAGCCGCCGATCAGCCCGAGCGGGGCGACGTTACGCGCCTCGCGAAGCTTGGGCGGGTAGAGCACCCCCCTCCCCAGTAAGTAGATGCCGATCCCGGCGAGGTAGATCAGCACGAAGGGCTTGATGACCGAGGCGTCGATCGATGTCAGCAGGTATGCTCCGCCGACGCCTCCGGCAATGCCAGGGATGAGCAGGCGGAAGAACAGCCGCTTGTCGATATTGCCGTGCAGCAGGTGGCTGATGCCCGAAGTGGCGGTGGTGAAGCACTCGACCACATGGACCCGCTGCGATGCCAGTGCGGGCGGCACACCCATTACGCCGACCAGCAACGTGTTGGTTATCACGCCAAAGGCCATCCCCAGCGCTCCGTCGACCAATTGCGCGGCGAACCCGACGGCAATGAACGGCAACAACTGTACAAGATCGACGCCGAACATTTCCATTGCGAGATATATTTCCCTGCCGCTTTGTAGCGCGCTTTAAGGGCAGGGCGGACCGGCGGCGAGCACATTTTGCCTTCGCAGGTCGAAAGAAAAACGCCCGGCGGCTCATGGCCCCGGGCGCTTTTCGGATGCAGGTCTGTTATCCGGATCAGGCCGCTTCGGCTTCCTCGCCCGGCTCGCGCAGCACATAGCCGCGGCCCCACACGGTTTCGATGTAGTTCTCGCCGCCGCAGGCCAGGCTCAATTTCTTGCGCAGCTTGCAGATGAACACGTCGATGATCTTGAGTTCGGGTTCGTCCATCCCGCCATAAAGGTGGTTGAGGAACATTTCCTTGGTCAGCGTGGTGCCCTTGCGCAAGCTGAGCAGCTCGAGCATTGCATATTCCTTGCCCGTCAGGTGCACGCGCGCGCCATCGACTTCCACGGTCTTGGCATCCAGATTGACCGCCAGCTTGCCGGTGCGGATGACCGACTGCGAATGACCCTTGGAACGGCGCACAACCGCATGGATGCGCGCCACCAGCTCTTCGCGGTGGAACGGCTTGGTCACATAATCGTCCGCGCCGAAGCCGAAGCTGCGGATCTTGCTATCCATTTCCGAAATGCCCGAAAGGATCAGCACCGGCGTCTGCACCTTGGCAACGCGCAGCTTCTTGAGCACGTCATAGCCGTGCATGTCGGGCAGGTTCAGGTCCAGCAGGATGATGTCGTAATCATAGAGCTTACCCAGATCGAGGCCTTCCTCGCCCAGATCGGTCGAATAGACATTGAAGCCTTCGGTGGTGAGCATCAGCTCGATCGCCCTGGCCGTTGTCGGCTCGTCCTCAATCAACAGCACGCGCATGGGTTGCCCCCCTTTGCCTTCAAAATGCAGCCACTCGACGCCATGAAGAGTTGCCGTGTATTAACCACACAAGATGTGAACACAAAAGGTTAATTTTGCGTAAACCCGCAGAACTCCGCGAGTCGCGAGGATTCGCGGGGCTTTTGGGCGAGGCTTGCGGCGGGTTTGCCGGGCTTCGCGGTGCGTCGCTGGGCGCGGTCGGGCTTGGCGCAAATCCTACGCGATGGACCACATGGAACACGGTTCTGATAAAGAAAAACCGCGCGCCCGGATGGGCGTGCGAAGAAAAAGGAAGCACGGCGATACGGGTTTGCATGGCGCGGTGGGTAGCGAAACTGGGCGGGGTAGGAAATTTGGTTCACGCAGAGACGCGGAGAAGCGAAGGTATGATCCTCCCCATTGCACTCGATGGGGAGGGGGACCATCCGTAGGATGGTGGAGGGGCCGTTTCGCGCTGAACCTCCCCTCCCTTGAAGGGAGTCGAAGACGGCGTGCAGCGCCAGCGGATCGAGGGGTGGGTGCTCGACTCCCTTGATGGGCACACCTGCACCCCAAGGGGAAGGGATTTTCTCACGCGAAGACGCGAAGACGCGAAGGCGCGAAGGGGTTGGCGCAACGGTCATCGCTTTAGCGTCATGGCCAGACCCCTGCCCCGTCATTGCGAACCCGGCCATATGCCGGGTGAAGCAATCCAGAAATTCAAGATGGAACCACTCTGGATTGCCGCGGACATCTCGGTCCTCGCAATGACGATTCGATCCGATGGCTTCAGGTAGTGGGCTTTGCCGCACTTCGCGCCTTCGCGCCTTTGCGTGAGAAATTAAGGGGTGTCCCCGGCGCTTGAATGCGTTGGTAATTTAAGTGCACTGTCACCGTAATTCTGGGAATACTGTTAGGCGGGTTTGCTCGATTACTATAAAGTGATTTCAGTTACTTTCGCGCTTTTCATTTAGCTCCACCATTCGCTCTTTCAATGCGCGAGCCAGCGATTGCAATTGATTATCATCAGGAGGGATAATCACTCCATCGAGATAATTAAATTTATCTCCATCCTGAATTGAAGATAAAATAAACTCCATGTAATAGACCAAGGCGAATTCAGTGAAATTTTTCCTCATTGAAGCTATGACAAAGCGCTCTTCCGAAAAAACTTTCGAACATTCCTCTATAATGCACATATAGGACGATTTCGCGCCTCGATCATCGTGCTCAATACTCAAGCGGAGTATATTGACAATATTTAAACCATCGCCTTATGCCAGAATGGCATCAACAATATGTGATAGATTCACTTCTTCCGGTGGCAGCATTATGCTTTCAATTGCGAGAATGACATCGATTTCAACTTTCTTTGCCATCCGCTGACCTCATTTGAAAATTTATCACCTCAGCTCATCCCGAAATTACGGTGACAAATTATGGTGACAATGCACCTGATTTTATAACCAAGCACCCTGAAACCGATATTCCGCACCTTCCCCCACCCTCCGCAGCTTTTTCGCCCGGCGGCGCCGCGCGCTCGATCCGATCCCCATCGCCTCGCGGTATTTGGCATGCGTGCAGCCGCGCATCGGAACCCGATCCAGGTAGCTCACGCACTCTCACGAAAGCCGCGCGAAATTGGCAGCGCCCGGCGATGGCGCGCGCCCCTCGATGGGTGCGACGTGTGCTGGTCCATGGCCGTTGGCGAGCCCGGTGAGCCGACGCGCCAGCAGCGCGATATGTTCGGGCACGATGCGGTAATAGACCAGCCTGGCCGCCCTGCGCGTCTGGACCAGGCCCGATTTCCTGAGCACGGCAAGCTGCTGCGACAGCGTTGGCTGGCCGATCCCGGTCGCCTGCTCGATCTCGGTGACATTGCGCTCCTGCGCGTCCAGCGATTCGAGAATGGCATAGCGCATCGGATGCGCCAGCGCCTTGAGCTGATCGATCGGAGCCTTATCGCCCATCGCGCGCACCCACCTGTTCGCTCAGGAACCACGATGTTTCATCGGCTGATGCGTAAACTTCATCCAGGCTGTTGCTCGGCGGTTTGAGCATGGCCTGCCCCGGCGCCCAGTTGGCTGGCGCCAGGCCGCCGTTCCAATCGACCGCCTGCAAGGCATCGAGCGTGCGCAGCATCTCGGGCGTCGATCGGCCGACATTTGCCGGATAGCAGCTCATCGCGCGGATGACGCCGGCGGGATCGATGAAGAAACTGGTGCGCACTGTGGCGCTGTCATTGTCTTGCGCCGACACCATGCCGAAAGCACGGCCGATGACCAGCGTCGGGTCCTCGACGATAGGGAAGCGCACCTCCACGCCGAACCGGTCCCGGATCATCCTGAGCCAGGCAAAGTGCGAAAACAGGCTATCCACAGATAACGCCATCAAGGCGCAGTCGCGCGCCTCGAAGGCCGCAGCTTCGCTTGCCAGCGCGACAAATTCGGTGGTGCAGACGGGGGTGAAGTCGGCTGGATGCGAAAACAGGATCAGCCAGCGCCCGCGAAAATCGGCCAGTCGGATATCGCCAGTCGTGCTGCGCGCTGAAAAATCGGGCGCGATATCGCCGATCCGCAGACCTGCGCATGGTGGTGTTCTGGCTTCGGCCTGGTCCATGGATACCCTTAGGCTTGACATTGAATAGCGCTCTATATACATATTTATTGTAATTGACAAGGTGATTTCTGATGAGTGATTCGGATTCTGCCCTCGAAACGGCCCGATCCCAGATTGAGCGGGTCCGTGCCGACGCAGCACTTCGCCCTCAGGTCAAAGCGTTCTTCGACCACAACACCTACACTGTTTCCTATGTCGTGCACGATCCTGCAACGCACGAGGTGGCAGTGATCGATCCGGTGTTGGATTTCGATCCTGCCTCGGGCCGGACGTCGCACGCTTCGGCTGACGCAATCATCGGGCACATCAGTTCGAATAATCTGAAAGTGTCGTGGCTGCTGGAAACGCATGCCCATGCCGATCACTTGTCTGCCGCGCCCTATCTACAGCAAAAGCTGGGCGGAAAAATCGCGATTGGTGAGCATATCACGACCGTGCAGAAGGTCTTCGGGGGGCTGTTCAATCTTGGCAGCGAATTCCGGCGCGACGGCTCCGATTTCGACCTGCTGCTTGCCGACGGCGATACGTTCGGCATCGGCAATCTGCCGGTCACGGTTCTGCACGTCCCCGGGCATACGCCGGCCTGCATCGCCTATGTCATTGGTGACGCGGCGTTCGTGGGCGATACCATGTTCATGCCCGATTACGGCACCGCCCGCGCCGATTTTCCCGGCGGTGATGCGCGCAAGCTGTTTCGCTCGCTGCGCCGGATACTCGCCCTGCCGCCCGACACGCGCCTGTTCATGTGCCATGACTATCTACCCGCGGGCCGCGACACATACGTATGGGAAACCACGGTCAAGGCCGAACGCGAAGGTAATGTCCACGCGCACGACGGTGTTAGTGAGGATGAATTCGTGGCAATGCGCGAGGCGCGCGACGCCACGCTCGAAATGCCGCAGCTGATCCTGCCTTCGGTTCAGGTCAACATGCGCGCGGGCCACTTTCCGCCAGCGGAGGATAATGGTGTGATCTATCTCAAGCTGCCGGTGAACGCGGTATGATCCTGCCAGGCTTTTCCGATGCGGAACCGTTGGCCGGACTTGGCGGCGGCATTCTGATCGGACTTGCCGCTGCGCTGATGCTGCTGGGTGCGGGTCGCATCGCCGGGGTCTCTGGCATCAGTGCGCGCGCCTTCGGGATCAGCGACAGCGGCATTTCGCGGGGTGGCGCCTGGGCATTTCTGATCGGGCTGCCGCTGGGTGCGGCGATCGTCGGCCTGCTAGGGGGTGGCGGCGATCCGCAATATGCGGGCACGGCGCCGCTCGTCATTGCCGGGCTGCTGGTCGGCGTGGGAACGCGGCTGGGCAGCGGCTGCACCAGCGGGCACGGCGTCTGCGGAGTGAG
>LOEX01000023.1 GCA_001516125.1 Sphingomonadales bacterium BRH_c42 | reverse complement strand
CCCCGGTGGCGAAGAAGCGCACGTTGCCGCGCGCCGGATGCCGCGCCGCGCACGACGGGCGGCAATAGATGCCGGTCGAAAGCACGCCGGTGAAGAAGCGCCCGTCAAAGCGCCGGTCGCGCCGCAGCACCGCCTGCCAGGCTTCGTCCCCTGCGATCATGCTGCCGTCCCTTCATGGCGATCGACCCGCGCGGCGAAACAGCCGTGCGCAGCGTTATGCGCATGGATATAGGCAATCTGGGCGTTGGCAAACAGATCCCTGATCGCGGCATCGGCCTGCCCCGGCAGCGCGAGCCGCGCATCCTTGAGCAGCCCGTCGTTCCCGAACCCGCGCATGCCGAGCGGGCGGCCTTCGAACACCGGCGGCAGCGCATCGATATAGTCCGCCGCCTCCGCCGCCGCCTCGCGCACATAAATCGCATAGGCACTGCGATAGGGCGTTGCGACATCGTGGCTGGTGTGATGGAGCAGTATCAACCGCTCGCCCGCGCTGGCATCGGTGAGGCTCACCCGGCAAGGAAAGCCTTTGTCGGCAGAGGCGGTGACACGCTGGGCGTTGCATTGGGCCAGTGCGGCATCGTCGAGCGTGAACAACGCGGCGAAAGGTTCTGGCGCAAGTCCGGTGATGCGATAGGTCATGGTCTGGTCTCCGTAAAATGTAAGGCCCGTCTAGCGCCGCGCGATTATGTTCGCGTCCCGAAGCTTGCGATCAAAACCCCAAAGCTTGCGAACAGGGCAAACCCGCGCCACAACACCGGCCATGATACGCATCCTCTCGCTCGTCGCACTCATGCTGAGCCTCGCGCTTCCCTCTGCGGCGCGGGCCGACCCGGCCGATATCGACGCGGCGGCGCGCGGCGTGGTGCGCGTGGTCATCATCGGAACCGACGGGAAAGAGGTCTATCCGGTCAGCCATGGCAGCGGCTTTGCGGTTTCCGCCAGGCATATCGTCACCAATGCGCATGTGGTGCGCGAGGCCATGCTCGACGATACCTTGCGGATCGGGATCGTCCCGCCCGAGGGCGAGGACGCGGCCTATGGCCGGGCGATCGCTGTCAGTCCGCGCAACGATCTGGCGCTGATCGAGATTACCGAAGGCAGCCTGCGCCTGCCGCCGCTGACGATTGCCGGCGGCGCGGTGGACGAACTGCACGATGTCTCGGCGGTGGGATATCCGATGAACGTCGATCAGGCGCAGGGGCTGGACATTGACGATATCTTCCGCGCGCAGCCGCCGGTAAAGAGTCGCGGCTTCATCTCGGGCACGCGGCCCAGCCGCCAGTTCGACACGCTGCTGCATACCGCGCCGCTGGCGCGCGGCAATTCGGGCGGCCCGCTGCTCGACAATTGCGGAAGGGTGCTGGGGGTCAACAGCTTCGGCGCGACTTCGGACGGGACCGATGCAGAGTTCTATTTCGCCGTATCGACCCGTGAACTGCTCCCGTTCCTGCGCGCCAATGGTATCGAAGCGCGCATCAATGCGCTGCCGTGCCGCAGCCTTGCCGAGCTTGATGAGGCCGAGCGCGCCCGGATGAACGCGCAGCGCGCCGAGGCGGCAGGCCTGCTTGCTGCACGCGAGACGGAGCAACGCGCGAAGCTGGACAGGGCCCAGCTCGAGGCACAGCTTGCGGTCCAGGGCTTACGCGAAAACTTCATGGCGGCGGCAATGATCGCGCTACTTGTCGCGGTTGGCTCCGGCTACCTCGCCTTGCAGCAGCACCGGGCCGGCGCCGAGCGTAGGCGCATCGCCTCTTTCGCTGTGGTTGCCACATTCGGCGGGCTTGGCGCCGTGCTTCTATGGATCACGCGGCCCGGCCTTGAGGAGATCGACGAGCGCGTGCGGGTGGCCATGGACGAGGTTGCTCCCGATCCAGCCGATCCGCCATCGCAGGCCAGCGAGGGCATGATGCTGTGCACATTCGCTCCCGATCGCAGCCGGGTCACCGGGGCAAGGATGGACGATGTCGAGTTCGGATGGGCGGCGGACGGCTGCGTCAATGGGCGCACCCAATACGGGTTTGCCGATGGCGAATGGCGCCGCGTACTCGTTGCCGAGGATGAGGATGCAGTTGCGGTCAACAGCTACGATCCGCAGAGCCGCACGTTCCGTTCCGATCGTTATCCGCTCAGCCGCAAGGCAATGGAGGTAGTACGCTCGGTTCGGGCCGATTATGCCCCGCCGCAATGCGGCATCACCAACGCCGCGCGCGATCTGGGCGAACAGCAGGGAGCGATCATGTCGCTGCTGCCCGCGCAGCCCAACGAGCGGCTGGTTTACAGCTGCGCGCCCAAAGTGGTGGTCGGTGCTTCCGGGCAGAAATAATGTCCTGACCCCAGGTTAAATGTAACCGAACCGTTCGCGCGCGCGTATCTCGCGAAGAGGTGAAAGCAATGAATCGACGTAACGTGATGATCGCTGGTGCTGGACTGTTTGCCGGGCTGATTGCCCGCGTGCCTTTTGCGAACGCCAAGCCGATGGGTAAGTTCGAAGTCCAATACAGCGATGCCGAATGGCAGCGCAGGCTCGCCCCGCGGCAGTATTACATCCTGCGCGAACAGGGCACCGAACGCCCGTTCACCAGCCCGCAGTTGAAGGAAAAGCGCCAGGGCCTCTATACCTGCGCGGGCTGCGCGCTGCCCGTCTATCGCTCTGGCGACAAGTTCGACAGCGGCACCGGCTGGCCCAGCTTTATCCGCGCGGTAAAGGGCAATGTCGCCACCAGTGTTGACAGGAGCTGGTTCATTACACGCACCGAAGTGCATTGTCGCCGCTGCGGCGGTCATCTGGGGCATGTGTTCGACGATGGCCCGCCGCCCACCGGCAAGCGTCACTGCATCAACGGTGACGCGCTCGATTTCGTACCCACTGCGCGCAAGAAGCAGGCATCATGAGGGCGCTCCTCGCCATCGCCGTCGCTGCGCTGTTGTCGGCGTTCACGCAGGCGAGCGACAAGCCGCCCCCGGCCCGCGCCGAAGCCTATTTCGCAATGGGCTGCTTCTGGTGCGCCGAACACGATATGGAGGCAGTGCCGGGCGTGATCGAGGTGGTATCGGGCTATACCGGCGGGACCACGCGCAACCCCACTTATGAGCAGGTCAGCGCCGGGGGCACCGGCCATTACGAGGCCGTGCGCGTCATCTACGATCCCCGCAAGGTCAGGTATTCGCAGCTGCTCGACGTGTTCTGGAAGAATGTGGACCCCTTCGATCCCGCCGGTCAATTCTGCGACAAGGGGAAATCCTATCGCGCCGCGATTTTCGCGGGGAATGCGGCGCAACGCAGGCTCGCCGAGGCGTCGAAGGCCGGGGTGGAAAAGCGTTTTGGAAAGCCTGTAGCGGTACGGATTATCGCCAAGAGCGCTTTCTACGAGGCCGAGGGCTACCATCAGGACTACGCGCGGATGAATCCGCTCCGCTACAATTTTTACCGCCGGGGCTGCGGCCGCGATGCGCGGCTCGAGCAGGTCTGGGGCCGGTAAGCCTGCCCCAGCACCGGATTGTTACCAAATTATAGAATGGCATGGGTTGCCGCAAGAAAAGTTGCAAAGCGGCAACGCTCTCATAACGAATATGACGTCCGCGCGGATTCGACGATGAAATGCCCACTGCGTAGTGCTAGGATTCCCCAGTTCATGAAAGGGGAATAATCAACATGGCAACGCGGACAGCAGTTCTTGCAGCAACCGGAAGTTCAATCCTGGCTCTTGTGTTCGGGGCCACTCCCGCCGCGGCCCAGTCCATCGGCCAAGGCGATGCGGAAGTCGCAGAGGAGACCCAGATAGTCGTGATCGGGTCGCGCCGCGCGGATCGAACTGTTGCCGACAGCACGGTTCCGGTCGACGTGATCGGCGCCGATGCTCTTTCGAATACCGGCTTTACCGAAACCAACCGGATTCTCAATCAGCTGGTTCCGTCGTTCAATTTTCCGCAACCTTCGATCACCGACGGCACCGATGTGTTGCGCCCCGCCACGCTGCGCGGCCTTTCACCCGACCAGACGCTGGTACTGGTCAACGGCAAACGTCGCCATACTTCTGCGCTGCTCAACATCAACGGCTCCGTCGGGCGCGGATCAGCTGCGGTCGATCTCAACACCATCCCGCCGCTTGCGATCGAACGGATCGAGGTTCTGCGCGATGGCGCTTCCTCGCAATATGGTTCGGATGCGATTGCCGGGGTGATCAATGTACAGTTGCGCAAATCGACCGGCGGGCGCGCCCAGGTCACATACGGCAAGTATATCACCACGCTCGACAATGTTCCGGCCATCTCCGGCGTGCTGGCCGATTCGAGCGGCCAGCCGCAACTCAACCCTCAGGCTGGGGCCGGCGGCGTGTTCCTGCTCGACGAAACGGGTGATGAGCGCAAGCGGCGTGACGGCGGAACGCTGACTCTTGCCACCAATTTCGGCCTTCCGGTCGGAGATGCAGGTTATTTCAATGTCACCACCCAGTTTCAGGACCGCAACGCGACCAACCGTTCAGCAGCCGATCCGCGCCAGCAGTTCCCACTGGTCAACGGGGCATTCGATCCACGCGAATTCACCTTCGATCGCTTCAACCACCGCTTTGGCGATGCGGAAACGACCGATTATAGTTTTTTCCTCAACGCCGGTGCCGAACTGAGCCCGGCAGCCGAACTCTATGCTTTCGGCAGCTATGGCAAGCGCGATGGCGAGAGCGCCGGATTCTACCGTCGCGCGCTCGATGCACGAAACCGCAATTTCAGCGCTTCGACCACCACGTTTGTGCCCTTCTTCGAAGAGGGTTTCCTCCCGCTCATCGTGTCGGAAATCACCGACTTTTCCTTCGCCGGCGGTGTCAGAGGCGATGTGGGTGACGGGTGGAACTACGACCTTTCGGCTGTGCATGGGGAAAACGGATTCCGCTTCTTCGTGGAAAACAGCTTCAACACCTCGTTCGGCGAGGAGAGCCAGTTGCGTTTTGACGCGGGGAAGCTCGAATTCAGCCAGACCGTAGTCAACCTCGATGTCCAGCGCGAATTCGACATCGGCATAGGCGACGGGCTTTCGTTCGCATTCGGCGGCGAGTACCGCAACGAGAATTTCAAGATCATTGCCGGCGATCCGCAGAGCTATCAGGCCGGCCCGTTTGCCGCTTCCCCGTTCAACGCCCCCGCCGGGGCGCAGGTCTTCCCGGGCTTCCGTCCGGCAAACGAAGTCGATGCCGACCGCGATTCGGTGGCCGCATATCTCGAACTCGAAACCAAGTTCGGCGGCTTCCTGACCGTTCAGGTGGCTGGCCGCTACGAACATTACAGCGATTTTGGCGATACCGTGAACGGCAAGTTGGCAGCACGGGCCGAATTGATCGACGGAGTGGCGCTGCGCGGCTCGATTTCAACGGGCTTCCGCGCACCTTCGCTGCACCAGCAATTCTTCGCAACGTCATCGACCAACAACGTCAATGGCGTGCTGGTGGAAATTGGCACCTTCCCGGTCGAAAGCCCGGTAGCGATCGCGCTGGGTTCCAAGCCGCTCGATGCCGAGGAATCGGTCAATATTTCGGGCGGCATCACCATGTCACTGGTCGATGGGCTGAATATCACTGCCGATTACTATAACATCGAAATCGATGACCGGATCGTGGTTACGGAAAACCTGCAAGGGGCGGCGGTGGTCGCGCTCCTGCAAGGTGCCGGGTTTAACAACATCACCTCGGCCCGCTTCTTCGTCAACGGGATCGATACCCGGACCGAAGGGGTGGAAGTGGTGGGCACCTATCGCTTGCCTGATTTCGGCGCGGGTGATTTCAGCCTGACCGGCGGCTTCAGCTGGAACAGCACGCGCATTACCGACCGGGCGGATCTTCCTACCCTGCCGGGCCTGACCCTGTTCGGGCGGCAGGAATCGCTCCGCATGACCGACGGGCAGCCTTCGACCAAAGTCAACCTGGGGATCGACTGGGATCTGGGCATCTTCAGCGCCACGACCCGCGCCAACCGGTATGGAAAGGTCCTAATACCCGGCGCAGACGCGCCGCGCGATCAGGTGCTGGGTAGCGAATGGGTGGTCGACCTCGAACTGCGCGCCAAAGTGCGCGACGGTGTGGAACTGGCTATCGGGGCGAACAATCTGTTCGACAACTATCCCGACCGCGTTCTCGCTGGTCTGGTCGATGGGCAGAACTTTGGGCTGAACGGCTTCTTCCTGCCGTTCTCCAGCTTCTCGCCCTTCGGCTTCAACGGCCGCTTCCTCTATGGGAGGGTGAGCGTCGACTTCTGACCTGCGAGGCCGCTTGGCCAAACCCGCGCCCCTGTCCGTTTCGGAAGGAGGCGCGGGCATGTGCTTAATGAGTCCTGGCCCGGGTCCTCAACGAGCGGGGGCTTCCCCCGCTCGTTGATCTGGCTCACGCCATCCGGTGAAGCGCGCAGAGCTTGTTGCCATCGGGATCGCGCAGATAGGCGAGGTACATCGGCGTGGGCGTGTCCGCGCCGCGAACACCCGGCGCATCCTCGATCGCCGTGCCGCCATTGGCCACGCCCGCCGCATGCCATGCATCTGCCTGTTCGGGGCTCATGGCAAAGCCGATGGTGCAGCCATTGCCAGCCGTTGCCGGGCTGCCATCGATCGGTTTGGTCACCAGAAACACGCCGCCGTTATGGACATAAACCAGCCGCCCCTTGGGATCGACCATCCCTTCCCTGCCGCCCATCGCCGTGAAGGTGGCATCGTAGAACTTCTTCGATCGTTCGATATCGTTCGAACCGACCATCATGTGACTGTACATCGTTTAGTCTCCTCTTGGGTGAAGTCAGTAAACCACGACGCTGCGAATGCTTTCGCCCGCGTGCATCAGGTCGAAGCCCTTGTTGATTTCGTCCAGGCTCAGAATGTGGGTTATCATCGGGTCGATCTGGATCTTGCCGTTCATATACCAGTCGACAATCTTGGGTACATCGGTGCGGCCCTTGGCGCCGCCAAACGCTGTGCCACGCCAGTTGCGCCCTGTCACCAGCTGGAACGGGCGGGTGGCGATTTCCTTGCCCGCTTCCGCCACGCCGATGATGATCGAGGTCCCCCAGCCGCGGTGGCAGCATTCGAGCGCCTGACGCATGACATCGGTGTTGCCGGTGCAATCGAAGCTGTAGTCCGCGCCGCCGTCGAGCATGTTGACCAGCGTTTCGACAACATTGCCGACGTCGCGCGGATTGACGAAATCGGTCATCCCGAATCTGCGGCCCCATTCTTCCTTGCCCGGATTGATATCGACACCCACGATACGCCCCGCACCCGCAAGCTTCGCGCCCTGGATCACGTTGAGCCCGATCCCGCCGAGGCCGAACACGACAACATTGTCGCCGACCTGCACCTTGGCGGTGTTGACCACCGCGCCGACGCCCGTCGTCACCCCGCAGCCGATGTAGCAACTGGTCTGGAACGGTGCATCCTCGCGAATCTTCGCCACTGCAATTTCAGGCAGCACGGTGAAGTTCGAGAACGTCGAACAGCCCATGTAGTGATAGATCGGCTGACCCTTGTAGCTGAAGCGCGTGGTGCCATCGGGCATCAGCCCCTTGCCCTGGGTCGCGCGGATCGCAGTGCACAGGTTGGTCTTGCCCGAAAGGCACGATTTACACTGGCGGCATTCGGGCGTGTAGAGCGGGATGACGTGATCGCCGGGCGAGACGCTGGTGACGCCCGCTCCCACCTCGCGCACGATCCCTGCGCCTTCATGGCCCAGAACCGAAGGAAAGATCCCCTCGCTGTCGAGCCCGTCAAGCGTATAGGCATCGGTGTGGCAGATGCCGGTCGCCATGATCTCGACCAGCACTTCGCCCGCTTTCGGCCCTTCCAGATCGAGCTCGACAATCTCTAGCCGCTGTTTCACTTCGAACGCCACTGCTGCACGGGTTTTCATCGCTCAACCTCCCCTAGAAGCTTTCATGCACCGTCTTGGTGACCATGCAGGCCTGAACGCCCTCGGCTCCGTCTTCCAGGCCATAGCCCGACCATTTGACTCCGCCAAACGGCGCGTCGATCGCGCTGACGCTGGCGGCGTTGAAGGCGATCATGCCCGCTTCGATTCCATTGGCCAGCCGCATCCGGCGCGCCTGGTCGCCGGTCCAGGCATAGGCGGCAAGGCCATAGGGCAGACGGTTGGCTTCCTCCACCATCGCCGCCTCGCCCGGCATCGGGTTGATCAGCGCGACGGGGCCGAAGGGTTCCTCGTTCATGATCGCCGCATCGAGCGGAACCTCGGCAAGCACCGTTGGCTCGTGGAAAAAGCCCTGGTTGCCGATCCGGTTGCCCCCCGCGAGCAGCTTGGCGCCTTTCTCGCGCGCATCGGCGATTTTCGCCTGAAGCCCGTCGGGCCCGCGCTGACTGGCCATTGGCCCCATCTGCGTCTGCGCGTCAAAGCCATTGCCAACCCGAATCGCCCTGGCCCTTTGGGCAAAGCCCTCGCTGAAACGATCGAACACATCCGCTTCGACCAGGAAGCGCGTGGGGCTGACGCAGACCTGCCCGGCATTGCGGTATTTCGCCGTGACCATAACATCGAGCGTGCGCTCGATATCGGCATCCTTGAACACCAGCACAGGGCCATGCCCGCCCAGTTCAAGCGTCGCGCGCTTGAGATCGTCGGCGGCGAGGCGGGCCAGATGCTTGCCCACCGCGGTCGATCCGGTGAAGGTGATCTTGCGGATTACCGGGCTGGCGAGCAGGTGGCGGCTGACCTCGTCGGGCACGCCGAAAACCACCTGGCAGACATCGCCCGGCACCCCGGCATCGAGCAGGCAGCGCACGATTTCAAGGCCGCCCGCAGGCGTTTCTTCCGAAGGCTTGACGATCACCGAACAGCCCGCTGCAAGCGCGCCGCCGATCTTGCGCATCACGTTGATGGCCGGGAAATTCCACGCCGAGAAGCCTGCCACGGGGCCGACTGGCTCATGCCGCACCTCAACCCGTTGGCCTTCGGGGCGCACAAGCGTCTTGCCGTAATTGCGCCGCGATTCGGCTGCGTAGAATTCGAGCAGCATCGCGCAATAGAGCACTTCGCCCACACCGTCCTTGACCGGCTTGCCCTGTTCGCGGGTGATGGCCGCGCCGATCGCCTGCGCGCGCTCGCGGATCAGGGCCGCACCCTTGCGCAGGATCGCCTCGCGTTGATCGGCGGAGGTCACGCGCCATGCCTTGAAACCCCTCGCCGCCGCCTCCAATGCCGAGTCCAGATCGGCCGGGGTCGCCTTGGGCAGCGCGGCGAACGCCTCGCCCGTCGCCGGGTCGAGCACATCGATCGTTTCGCGCCCCTCGCAGCCCAACCGCTCGCCAGCAACAAGCAGCTCAAGGGGTGGGTACTCGCTCATCTTGATCCTTTCACAGACGCCGCCTGCCTCGCTCAATTGGCGAATGCTGATGCGATCGGTAGTAATTCTTACGAGGCGATCAATTCCAGCGTCCGGCGGTCACGAATTGTCACCTGGCGGCGCGACAGCAGATCGATCAAACCATCGCGCTTGAATCGCGAAAGCTGGCGGCTCACGGTCTCGATGGTCAAACCTAGAATGTCGGCCATCTGCTGGCGAGTCAGTGGTAGCTCGAAGATCTCGGACACTTCGACCTCAATATGGTTGCATGTCCGCGGCGTCAGCCGGTCGCGCAGTTCGAGCAGGAAGCTGGCCACCTTCTGTTCGGCATTCATGCGGCCCAACAGCAGCATCCAACGCCGCGTCCGATCGAGTTCGGCCAGCGTACGTTCGAGCAGCTTGTGCTCGAGCCTCGAATGTTCGCGGGCAAAACGATCGAAATCGCCTTGTTCGAACACGCAGACGAACGAATCGGTCAGGGCTTCGGCACCGAAAGGGGCGGTCTGTCCGAACGGGCGGCCAAGAAAGTCCGAAGGGAAGCCGAGCCCCAGAATCTGCTCCTTGCCTTCCGACGTATGGGTCGAGATCTTGAGCACCCCCTCGATCACGTTGGCCAGCAAAACGGTGTCGTCGCCTTCCCAGAACAGCTGTTCGCCAGCCGTCAGCTTGCGGCGCCTGCCGATCGTGCTGAGCTGGGCAAGTTCCGCCGAATCGAGGTCAGCGCAAATGGCGCGATTGCGGATCGCGCAGCTGTCACAATAACTCGGGCGGACTTCCTGGGTCGTCGCGGTCATGTTGCTGCGTTAGAATTGCCTTCCCCGTGCGGCAAGCGCTTTGCGCGGATTGGGCAAAAAAATGGGCGGCATAAATGCCGCCCACAGTCACGGGAAGAGCTGTCGTCAGAACCCGAAGGTCACTCCGGCGCTGAGCACCCAGGGGTCGAGCTTGTGCTTGGTCTCGATCGCCAGCGTATCGCCCGCAAACCAGCGCGCAGTGGTATTGACGAAATAGCGCTTGGCATCGAGCGTCAGTCCGAAGCCGCCGTCGCCCAGCGGAATGTCGACGCCCGCCTGCAACGCAAAGCCAAGCTCGTTCGAGAACTTGAAATTGGTCACGCCCAGCGGAATGGTGGCTGCACCGGGTTCATCATCGATCCACAGGAAATAGGTCGGGCCCGCACCGAGATACGGCTTCGCCGCGCCAAGATCGAAATGATACTTGGCGGTTAAGGTGGCCGGGATCAGCTTCCCGTTGGATACCAGCTCGGCGCCGGGCAGGCCGGTGGTGGCGTCAACATCGTGCTGCGTCAGGCAGCAGATCGTTTCCACCGACACGTTATCGGAGAAGAAATACTCGATCGCGATCGTGGGAACGACATTGTCGGTGGCCCTGGTCTGCGTACCCGCAGGAAGTCCGACGGTATCGGTTCGCAGCTCGGTAATCTTGCCATCGGGAAGGACGCCGGTGCCAAGGAGCTTGATCTGGAACGTGCCTTCGCGATCCTCGGCCTGCGCCGGTGAGGCAAGGCAGGCGCAAGTGGCAAGGCCGACAAGTGCGATAGCAAATTTCTGTTTCATAATCCATTTCCTGACGCACAGTGGCCACCCCGAGCGACCTCACTTTGCTGCTGCGTCAAGCTCTGGCTAGGCCCAGCCCCGGACACGATCATTGATCTGGGTCAAAGAACGAAAAGGCATATTCCGGCAACTGGCAGGAATGTTGAAGGCAGACTTTCCAGTCGAGAATTCCGATCCGCGCGCCGCAATCGCAGATTTTTTCGCGAATCTGCATCTCGGCGAAATCTCGACCCGGACCCTCGACTCGCTGGGCGCGCAAGGCCGCTTGCTGCATGCAAGGAAGGGGGAGGATATCCCGCTGCATGCCGGGCACGATACCGTTGCCTTCATCTGCGAAGGCGCGACCAAGCTGATCGCCACGGCATCGCGCCAGCGCGAGCAGATCGTGGCCTTCCATTTCAGGGGGGATCTGGTTTCGATTCCGCAGTCGGGCGAACATGCCTATTCGATGAAGGCGCTGCGGGACAGCGGTGCGGTGCTGTTCGCGGCAGAGGCGTTCCTGAAGATTGCGCGCGATGACCCCGGCCTGCTCGAGGCGATGCTGATCCGCACCCAGACTGCACTCTACCGGTGCCGCGACAAGGCGGTGGCGCTGGGCAAGAAAAGCGCGCAGGAGCGCATGGCAAGTTTCCTGATGATCATGGCCGAGCGCATAGGAACCCGGGAAGGCGGTGGTTGCCTGCTGGACCTGCCGATGTCGCGCAGGGACATTGGCGACAGCTTGGGTCTCACAATCGAAACAGTAAGCCGCCAGATCGGCGAACTTCGCGAGCTTGGCCTGGCAGAAACGGATGGAAGATCACGCATTTTCCTGCCAGACCTCAAGACCTTGAGCATATACACAGGACATGTCTGATTCCCCGTTCGAGTTTCGTCGCGCATTTTGATCTGGATCAAAGTGCGCGCGACCGGAGAATCTTATCGTAGCGCCCGTCAGGAAGGATGGATTTCCATGGAAGCTCTACTTGGCAGGATCGGGATCTGGTTCCTGATCCTGATGCTCGCCCTCGCAGCCTCGGTCGGAGCGCGCGATCCCGGATTCGCCGCGCATGCCACCATTGTCGCGATCGTCGCCTTCGTCCTGATGTGGGCCACCGCCGCGCGCTATGACCCGTTGGCCAAGGCGCAGAGCCTGTTCCGCATGCCGACCGGGCCATCGCGCTACGATGACGATCCGGTGCGCTGGGGCGTAATCGCCACGGTGTTCTGGGGCATGGCGGGGTTCCTTGCCGGCCTGTTCATTGCGCTGCAAATGGCCTTCCCGCAGCTGAATTTCGAACCCTACCTCAATTTCGGGCGCCTGCGGCCCCTGCACACATCGGCGGTGATCTTCGCCTTCGGCGGCAACGCCCTTATCGCCACCAGCTTCTATGTGGTGCAGCGCACCTGCCGCGCGCAGCTCGCATTTCCTTCGCTCGCCCGGTTCGTGTTCTGGGGATACCAGCTTTTCATCGTGCTTGCGGCGACCGGCTATCTGCTCGGCGTCACGCAGTCCAAGGAATATGCCGAGCCCGAATGGTATGTCGATCTGTGGCTGACGGTGGTCTGGGTTGCCTATCTGATTGTCTTCGTGGGAACGATCATTCGGCGGCATGAACCGCACATCTATGTCGCCAACTGGTTTTACCTGTCCTTCATCGTCACCATCGCGATGCTTCACCTGGTCAACAACCTGGCCATTCCGGTCAGCCTGCTTGGCTCGCGCAGCTACAGCGCCTTTGCCGGGGTGCAGGACGCGCTGACGCAGTGGTGGTATGGCCACAATGCGGTTGGCTTCTTCCTGACCGCAGGCTTCCTGGCGATGATGTATTACTTCGTGCCCAAGCAGGCGCAGAGGCCGGTCTATTCCTACCGCCTGTCGATCATCCACTTCTGGAGCCTGATCTTCCTCTACATCTGGGCCGGGCCGCACCACCTTCATTACACTGCCCTGCCCGACTGGGCGCAGACGCTGGGCATGGTTTTCTCGGTCATGTTGTGGATGCCCAGCTGGGGCGGGATGATCAACGGCCTGATGACGCTCAACGGCGCGTGGGACAAGGTCCGCACCGATCCGATCATCCGCATGATGGTGATGGCTGTGGCCTTCTACGGCATGAGCACCTTCGAAGGCCCGATGATGAGCATCAAGTGGGTCAACAGCCTGAGCCACTATACCGACTGGACCATCGGCCACGTCCATTCGGGCGCGCTGGGGTGGAACGGAATGATCACCTTTGCGGCGATCTATTACCTGGTTCCGCGCCTGTGGCAGCGCGAACGGCTCTATTCGCTGCGCATGATCAACTGGCACTTCTGGCTCGCCAGTGCGGGGATCGTCTTCTACGCGGGCAGCATGTGGGTGGCGGGGATCACCCAGGGCCTGATGTGGCGCGAATACGGGGCTGACGGCTATCTGGTGAACAGCTTTGTCGACACCGTAGCTGCGCTGCGCCCGATGTTCCTTTTGCGCGCGACTGGCGGCCTGCTCTACCTCACCGGGGCGTCGATCATGACCTACAATGTGTGGATGACGATCGTGGGCCGACTGCGTGACGAGGCGTCGCTCTACAGTCCGGGCCATGACGAGGCTGCCGACCGTCCGATCAACGCCGCCGTGCCTGCCGAATAAGGAACTCGACCGATGAACGCATCATCCGAAGGCATCTTCGCCGGCCACAAAAAACTGGAGCGCAACATCACCCTGCTTGGGGTGGCGGCCTTCCTCACCGTGACGATTGGCGGGATCGTGGAAATCGCGCCGCTGTTCTGGATCGACAACACGATCGAGAAGGTAGAGGGCATGCGCCCCTACACCCCGCTCGAACAGGCCGGGCGCGATATCTACATCCGCGAAGGCTGCTATGTCTGCCACAGCCAGATGATCCGCCCCTTCCGCGACGAGGTCGAGCGCTATGGCCATTACAGCCTGGCCGCCGAAAGCATGTACGACCACCCGTTCCAGTGGGGTTCGAAGCGCACCGGGCCGGATCTGGCGCGCGTGGGCGGGCGCTATTCGGACGAATGGCACGTCCAGCACCTCAAGGACCCGCAAAGCGTGGTGCCCGATTCGATCATGCCGCAATACGGCTTCCTCGCCGAAAATCGCCTGTCGCTCAGCGATCCCGATGCGATGCTGACCGCACTGCGGCGTGTGGGTGTGCCCTACACCGATCGCGACATCGAAATGGCCAAGGCCGATCTGGCCGCGCAGGCCGATCCCGATGCCGATCCGGGCGATCTGGAACAGCGTTATCCCAAGGCTCAGGTTCGCGACTTTGACGGCGATCCCGACCAGGTGACCGAACTGGATGCGCTGATCGCTTATCTCCAGATGCTCGGCACGCTGGTCGATGTGAACAGCGCCGCCGCGCAGGAGGAACTGGCGCAGGAGAAGGGGCGATGACCGTGTACGAAACGCTGCGCCACTTCGCCGATTCGTATGGCCTGGCCATTCTGTTCGCGGTGTTCGTGATCCTGTGCGCCTGGCCCTTCCGCCCGGGCTCGAAGGGGCACAACCAGGCGGCGGCAAACTCGATCTTCAAGGATGACCACGATGGCCAATGATCCAGCAGGAACGAAACGGGTCGACGAGCCGACCGGAACCGAATTCGTCGGCCACGAATGGGACGGCATCGAGGAACTCGATACGCCCATGCCGCGCTGGTGGCTGTGGCTGTTCTATATCACGATCGTGTTCGCGATCGCCTATAGCGTCCTTTACCCCGCATGGCCGATGCTCAATCGCGGGACAGAGGGCACGCTCGGTTGGACCAGCCGCGGGCAGCTGGCAAGCGAACTCAAGACCGCCCAGCAGGAACGCGCCGCGGCCGGCGCGCAGCTGGCCGGCGTGCCGATCGAATCGCTTGAAGGGCGCGAGGACCTGATGCAGCTGGCGCAGGCAGGCGGCGCGGCAGCCTTCAGGGTCAATTGCGTGCAATGCCATGGCTCGGGCGCGGCAGGTTCACCAGGCTACCCCAACCTCAATGACGACGACTGGCTGTGGGGCGGCGATCTCAAATCGATAGAAACCACGATCACCCATGGTGTGCGCTGGCAAGGTTCT
>LOEX01000022.1 GCA_001516125.1 Sphingomonadales bacterium BRH_c42 | reverse complement strand
GAGGCCGGGGCCGATCGCGGCGGCGATATCGGCAGGGGTGCTGCCGCGCGGCACTTCGCGCACCGATCCATCGGGCAGGCTGATCTTGAGCAGTTCACTCATTGTGTGTCGTCCGTATCCTTTGACGCGCCCATGGCACAATGAAGCGCGCGCATGAAGAGCGGCGTGAGGGTTATTTTCCGATTTCAGGAGGACACCGCGCCGCCCGAAACCGGGGGCGGCGGCTGGCAGCGGTGCTTAAGCCACGACCATCCACCCCCGGCGAACCGAGGTAGTGGTAGTCGTGGTGGTCAGCAGTTTGGCCATGCGGCGGCATATAGCGGCACTATCTTGCGATGTCATTACCGGAGCCGGCTTGGAAAGGTCATGATACATTATGGAAAGCAAGCTTGACAAGTACACGAATCTATGACAAGTCTCCTTTCCATAACATCAAAGGAACTTGACCAATGACGCGAACTGCACGCGCAATACTGGTGGCATCGGCGATCCTCGCCACCGGGCTCCTGGCGATATTCGACGTGATTCCCGAGCAGGCGGCGCAATTCAGCCCGATCGCCTGGTTGGTGCTGCTGCCCTGGGTGCAGGGCGGGCGCTGCGCCCCCTGCCTGCCCGTGCGCGGTGGAGCCTGAGCAATGGCTGGCGGCAATCCGGCGCTCCGGCGCTATCGCATGCGCTCGATCGCGTTCTCCATCGCCTATCTGGCAAGCATCGCATTGGCCACCTGGATCATTCCCGACGATGCCCCGGCCGACCTGCTGACCGTTGCGCTGGCGATCCTGCCCGGCCTGGCGGTGATCGGGTGGATCTGGGCGATGGGCCGGGTGCTGGTTGAACTGGATGACGAGTATCTGCGGATGCTCGATGTCCGCAGGATGATGGTGGCGACGGGGATCACGTTGGCGCTCACCAGCGTTTGGGGCATTCTCGAGCTCTATTCGCCCCAGATTCCGCGAATGCCGGTGTTCTTCGTATTTCCAATGTGGTGCCTGGGTCTTGCAGTGGGTTCGTTGTACAACAAACTGACGCTTGGCGATGCCGGAACCTGCACGTGAAGAACCGCCTCAAGGTGCTGCGCGCAATGCGCGACTGGAGCCAGCAGGATCTCGCCGAACGTCTCGGCGTCAGCCGCCAAAGCGTCAACGCGGTCGAGACAGGGCGCTACGATCCCTCGCTGCCGCTTGCATTCCGCATTGCCGATGTCTTTTCGCTCCCGATCGAGGAAATCTTCGAGCGCGACGAATAACCCCAAATCCCAAGAGGAAATCCGATGAAAAACCCGCTTGCCGCCTTTGCCGCGGCCCTTGCCCTGCTTGCTCTTTCCGCCGCGGTTGCCCCGCCGCTCCTGGCCGGCGAGGCGACCCAAACCGCCCGTTTCGACGTCGAGATCATCGGCAACGGCCCTGACGTGGTGTTGATCCCGGGCCTCAATTCCACCCGCGAAGTCTGGCGGCCCACGGCTGAGGCGCTTGCTTCCGATCACAGGGTCCACCTCGTCCAGCTTGCCGGGTTCGGCTCGGCCGCAAGGGCCAATGCGCAAGGGCCGATCCTCGATCCGCTGGTCGACGAGCTTGCATCATACCTGAAGGCGCAAGGCATCGAATCGCCAGCGATCATCGGCCATTCGCTGGGCGGTTTCGCCGCGCTGCGCCTGGCGCTGCGGCATCCGGATGCCGTCGGGCGAATCGTTGTGGTCGATTCGCTGCCGTTCTTCAGCGTGCTGTTCGATCCCGCAGCCACGGCTGAAAGCGCCGCGCCGCAAGCAGCTCAGTTCAAGGCCATGACGCTGGCCAAGGGACGGCAGGCGGAACCGGCCGATTGCGACCAAGTGAGCCCGGCTTTTGCGCGCATGTCGAACACGCGCGAGGGCCGCTGCAAGGTAGCGCATTGGGCGGCTGAGGCCGATCCCGCGGTCAGCGCGCAGCTCGTGTTCGAGCTGATGACGAGTGACATGAGGCAAGCGATCGGCGCGCTTGGCGTTCCCACAGCGGTGCTCTACGCCCGCGATCCTGCGATGGGGCCGACCGAGACGGTCGACGCACTGTGGCAGGCAAACTATGCGGCGGCCCCGGCTACGGCGCTGATCCCGATCGACGGCAGCCTGCATTTCACCATGCTCGACAACTTCGATGCGACACTGGCCGCGATCAGGCGCGCACTCCAGGCCGATTAGATCTGCAAGGCGTTTGAACCGACCGCGCTGGTGATCCGCTTGACGTCCGCCAGCGCGGTCGAACGCGCCCTGACCGTCTGGACAAAGCGGTATTCGGCGCACGCTGCCTCCTTCGTCAGTTCAACCAGCGCATAGCCGCGCTGCGAAGTATCCGCGAATTTCAGGCCCGGGTTGTGGCTCACCAGCGAGCCTGAAAGGTTAGCTGGGGCGATCGAACCGAGATAGGTCTCGAGCCCGGGCGAGCTGACCGAATGCACCCCGAACTCGACCCCCGCTTTCACGCCCTGATGGTCGAGCTCGAACGCCCAGCCATTGTGCGAATCGCCTGCCAGCACCAGCAGGTTGGCGTCGGCATCGAGCGCGGAGGCGAGCAGCCGTTCGCGCGCCGCCGGATAGCCGTCCCATGCGTCCATGTTTGCCGGAAGGCCCGCCTTGCTCGCCATCGCCGCAGCGCGCAGCCGCCGGCGGGCATAATCGGGCACGCCGTCACCCAGCTTGTCGATCAGTTCGGGCGGGGTCGCCAGCTTCCCCATCACCACCTGCTGGACCAGCACCTGCCAGACCTTGCCCTGGCCGCGCGAACGCCTGAGCCCCGACCCCAGCCATGCCTCCTGGGCAGCGCCGAGCAGCTGGCGCTGCGGATCGGCCCATGCGCCATCGCGAAAAGCTGCGAGCGCAGCCGAGGCCGCTTCGGGCGACTGCTTGCCTGCCATGACCTTGCCGAGGTTGAACTGCTCCTCGCGCCCCTCGACCCGCGTGTCGAGCCGGAACAGCGTGGCAAGATCGCCCACCTCGTAAGCGGAATAGGCGTCTTCCGAAACCGGCAGCCATTCCAGCCGTGCGCGCCGGGCGGCGGCCTTGCGCACTTCCCACTCGCCCTCGGTGTCGCTCTGATGGTTTTCCGCTCCGCTGCGCCAGGCGTCGTTGGCGATTTCATGATCGTCCCAGATGCAGATCATTGGCAACAGCTGGTGAATTCGCCTGAGATCGGGGTCGGAGCGATAGGTGGCATAGCGCAGGCGATAATCGGCCAGCGCGACGATTTCGGATTCGGGCCACAGCATGCGTTGCGGGTGCGCCTCCCCCGCCGAAGGATAGGTGCCGCGGCCATATTCATAGATGTAATCGCCCAGATGCAGCGCCAGATCGGCATCGTCGGCCTGCGCCGCATGAGCATAGGCGTTGAAATGACCAAAGCCGTAATTGGAGCATGAAAACACCGCCAGCCTGAACCTGTCGATCCCGCCTTCGGGCAGCGTGCGCGTGCGCCCCACGTCCGACTTCGAGCCGTTGGGCGCGATGAAGCGGTAGTAATACCATTGCCCCGGCTCCAGACCCTCGGCCACCGCCTTGGCGCAGTGATCTCTGTCGGCGCTGGCGACGACCTCGCCGCTCGCGACCGGGCGCGCGAAATCGGCGTCTTTTGCGATCACCCAATCGAGCCTGTCGGCATCGCCCCGCCCGACATATCGCGTCCACAGGAGTACGCTGCCCTGCGATGGCTCGCCGCTCGCCACGCCGTGCGTGAATCCGCTGCCAAAACCGCGCGCGGCCAGCGGTGCAGCGGCGAGCGCGGCTGTAGAGGCGACCAGTCCGAACATGCTGCGGCGGGTGATGGATGCGACCGGCGGATGGGCGACCATAATTGCTGGATTCCTTGGGTATGTTTGGTGCCTACCCTGCGTCAGTGGCAGGGTGATGACAAGCGGCTTGTGCTGGCGGCAGGCATGGGCATGATAGGAACCATGGCACAGTTGCAGTTTCACACTATGCCCGATGGCCGGCGCATCGCCTATCGCCATGCAGAGGGGCGCGGGCCGCCGATCGTATTCCTGCCCGGATACATGAGCGACATGGAAGGCAGCAAGGCGAGCGCCATTTTCGCGCGCGCCGAGGCCGAGGGGAACGCCTGCCTACTGCTCGATTATTCGGGCTGCGGCCAAAGCGCGGGAAAAGACAGGGGCGGCGAATTCGCCGATGGCACGCTGACACGCTGGTGCGAGGAAGTGCTGGCGCTGATCGACCGGTTCACCCCGGGGCCGGTCATGCTGGTCGGTTCGTCGATGGGCGGCTGGCTCGCGCTCGTGGTGGGGCTTGCGCTAGGTGAACGGCTGGCAGGAATGGTCGGGATAGCCGCTGCGCCGGATTTTTCCGAATGGGGCTATTCAGGCGAGCAGAAGGCGCAGCTCGCCGCAGGCGAAAGCGTGTTCGAGGACAATCCCTATGGCCCCGAGCCGACCCCCACGCATCCGCTCTTCTGGCAGGACGCACAGCGCCAACTGCTGCTCGATGGCCCGATTGCGATCACCTGCCCGGTACGGCTGCTCCATGGCCAGTGCGACGCCGATGTGCCGTGGGAGACTTCACTGCGGCTCGCCGAACGGTTGCGTTCGGACGATATACAGGTCACGCTCGTCAAACATGGCGATCACCGCCTGTCGCGGGATGATGACATCGCGCTCATCCTGCGGCAAGTGTGGAGCCTGCTCGAAGGGGAAGCCTGAACCATGATGCCACTTGCCACCGCGCTTGCCCTGCTGCTTCAGGTCGGCCCCGATCCTACCTCCGGCGCGATTCCCGACTACTCGGCGGAAATCCAGGACCGCCCCCCGCGCGATGCACAGGCGGCCCAGCCCCCGGCCAGCTGGCTTTCGGAGTGTTTCGAGCTGATCGACAGCGACCCGGCGCGCGCGCATGTCCTGGCGCAAATGCGGCGCGATGGAACCAGCGGCGACGAGCGTATCCTGGCCAACCATTGTCTGGGCCTTGCGGCGACCGGTCTGGAGCGCTGGGATGAGGCCTTTGCCGCGTTCCTCGCAGCGCGCGATGAGGTGCCACGCGAGGATCCGCGCATGAGGGCGCGGCTGGGGGCGATGGCGGCGAACGC
>LOEX01000021.1 GCA_001516125.1 Sphingomonadales bacterium BRH_c42 | reverse complement strand
GCCGCCTTGGCTCCAGCCGCCATTGTCACCGCCGCGCTGGCCTCCACCGCCGCCGGGTGCGCCGTCGAGCATGGTCATCACCGAATTCGGGCCACGCAGTACAACCTCGGTCGAATAACGGTCGTTTCCCTGCTGATCCTGCCACTTACGGGTCTGGAGCTGGCCTTCGAGATAGACCTTGGAGCCCTTCTTGAGGTAGCGTTCGGCCACGCCCGCCAGTCCTTCGTTGAAAATGGCGACTGAGTGCCATTCGGTGCGTTCCTGCCGCTCGCCGGTGTTCTTGTCTTTCCAGCTTTCGCTGGTGGCGACCCGCAGGTTGCACACCTTTCCGCCGTTCTGGAATGTGCGCACCTCAGGGTCTGCCCCCAGATTACCGATGAGCATTACCTTGTTGAGCGAGCCCGCCATTCGATCTTCCTTCGCTAAAGTCCGAGCGCCAGCGCGCTCCAATAGGTGATTCCGGCAAACACATAAGCCAGCGCGAAGAGGTAAGCCAACATGAAGGCGGGCCATTTCCACCCGTTTGTTTCGCGCCGGGCCACCGCAATGGTCGAGAGGCATTGCGGCGCAAACACGAACCACGCGAGGAAGGCGAGTGCGGTTGGCAGGCTCCAACGGGCCTGCAATTGCGGAACCAGCCCGGCGGCTGTTTCATCGTCATCGCTGCCGGAAACGGCATACGTCGTCGCCAGGCTGGCAACCGCCACTTCGCGCGCGGCCATTGCCGGGATCAGCGCCAGCGCGATGTCGCGGTTGAAGCCGATCGGTTCGACGACAACGGCAAGTCCGTTGGCCATCTGCCCGGCGGCCGAAGCATCAACCTGATCCTCGCCAGGCGCAGCGCGGGGGAAAGTGAGCAGCAGCCACAACACGATTGTGACCGAGAAGATGATGGTCCCCGCGCGGCGCAGGAAAATCCACGATCGTTGCCACAAGCCGATCGCGATGTCGCGCAGGCGCGGCATCTGGTATCGCGGAAGTTCCATAATGAACCCCGATGCCGTCCCTTTGGTCACCGAGCGACGCAGCACCAGTGCGGCGGCCATAGCGCCAAGGATACCGGCGAGGTAGAGGACGAACAGCACCAGGCCCTGCAATCCTATACCCCACCCGGCGCTCCTTGCCGGAATGAATGCGCCTATGATCACCGCATAGACCGGCAACCGCGCCGAACAGGTCATCAGTGGAGCGATCAGAATGGTGGTCAGGCGGTCCTTGGGATCGGCGATGCTGCGCGTCGCCATGATGCCGGGAATCGCGCAGGCAAAGCTCGACAGCAACGGGATGAAGCTGCGGCCCGACAGGCCCACGCCGGCCATCAGCCGGTCCATCAGGAAGGCCGCGCGCGCCATGTACCCCGATGCTTCCATCACGAGGATGAAGGCGAACAGGATCACGATCTGCGGCAGGAACACCACCACCGAGCCGACGCCCGAGATCACCCCTTCGGTCAGGAAATCGCGCAGGAAACCGGCGGGCATGGTGGAGGTCACCGCCTGGGAGAGCGCCGCAGCGCCCGCTTCGAGCGCATCCATGAACGGGGAGGCCCAGGCAAACACCGCTTGGAACATCACGAACAACAGCGCAAACAGGATCAGCGGCCCGATCCACGGATGCAATAGCAGCCGGTCGAGTCCTGCGTGGAGCCGGTGCACGCCGCTTTCCGAAATGATCGCCGCGCGAGCTATATTATGCGCTGCCAGCCGCCGCTCAGGCAGTGTGATATGGCCCACCTGGCGTTCCTCGCTATGGATATTCGCCGCCGGCTCTACCGCCTCGATGGCTGCGAGCAACTCGGCCAGCCCGCGCCGGCGCACAGCCACGGTCGGGACCACCGGCACTCCCAGCGCATGGGCGAGAGCAACCGGATCGAGCGTCAGCCCGTCACGCTCGGCCAGGTCGACCATGTTGAGCGCGACCAGCGTGGGCAAACCCTGTTCGATGATCTCCTGCGCAAAGACCAGATGCTGTTCAAGATTGGCAGCGTCGAGCACCAGCACCACGATGTCGGGCCGCGCCTCGCCCGCAAACTCGCCCAGCACGACCTTGCGTGTCACCATTTCGTCGGGGCTTGTGGCATCGAGCCCATAACTGCCGGGCAGGTCGATCAGTTCGATCGGCGCGCCCGAAGGCAGATCGGCGCGCCCCGCCTTGCGCTCGACAGTTACGCCAGGATAGTTGGCGATCTTCTGACGCGCGCCGGTGAGCGCATTGAACAGCGCGCTTTTTCCTGCATTGGGATTGCCGACCAGCGCGACCTTGCGAATCGGGTTCATAGGTTCCCTCGTGCGAGCGGCTCGATCTGCATCGCTGCGGCATGTGCACGGCGTAGTGCAATCGTCATGCGCCCGATTGTGACGGCGATCGGGTCACGCCCGCCGAACACACCGCGATGCGCCATGGTCACTTCGGCCCCAGTATCGATCCCCACGGCACGCAAGCGCTGGCCTTCATCGGGCGCCAGCCGATCCCACGCTATCGCGGTAATCCTGGCGCTGTGCCCGCGCGGCAGGCTTTCGAGGGTCATGACCATGCGCTGCCAGACCTAGCCTCTAATTGCAACTGATTATCATTACAATCAGCGCGCGGGGTAGCGCAGTCGGCCTAGAAACCGGACCACGCTGAAATGTTCGCGCTGCGGATCGAGCAGCCGCGCCTTGGCCTTCTCAAAGCGCATCACGCCTTCGATCCGGCGATCGAGGAAGGCGTGCGTGGCTGACTCGCCCTCGCTGTCATCATCGACGAAAACCGCCAGCGTCGCCGCATAGATTCCGCCCAGCAAGGTACGCTTGGTGTAATGGTTGTAATCGGTCGTGGTATCGCCCGCCTGCCGCCACATCAGGTCGGCGCTGCGCCAACCGATTGCCAGCGCGCGGTGCAGATTCTGCGGCATTGCCATCACGGAATGCGCCCTCCGGAGCGATTCCTCGAGCCCTGCCATCGCTTCGAGCCGGAAGACTACCTGCGCACGGATGCGATCACGCACTTTCATCGTCGCCAGTTTCTCAGCCGGAAGCGCCATTACCATCGCCGCATCGATAGTGGCGATCCAGGCTTCGATCATGTCGATCGATCCGCCCGGAAAGGCAAGCCTGGCAACGTCGGGATCGATGCCTGTACCCTCCGCCGCATCCAGCAGGGCGGTATCGCTCCAGCCGTCGAACATTGCCGATGCGGCAATCTGCGCAGCCAGCAGCGGACGCAGCTCGTCGAGCGTCAGATCAGACAGCCCTGCCGGATTCCCCGCCTTTGCCTTTGGTCTTCCCATCAATTCGGTCCGTAATCAGGGCCGGGTACACTACCCGTGCGCTCCGCGTCGGCGCGTTCGAATTCCGCCAGGACCGCGCTGCGAGTGCCCATCAGCCTGGCATAGTCGCGCGCGGTACGGCCGGAATTGTCCGCACGGTCGGGATTCGCGCGGTTTGCCAGCAGCAGCCGGATCAGCGCGATATCTCGCCGGTGCACTGCCGCGATCAACGGAGTCTCACCGGCGGTGTCGGTCACATCGACTTCCGCGCTGGCTTTGATCAGAGCTTCCACTCCCTCGGCAAAACCGAGCTGAACGGCCAGCTGAAGCGGCGTAACTCCGCGCTTGTCGCGAATATTCGGGTTGGCCCCGCGCTGGGTAAGAAAATTGACCCAGACCAGGTCGCGGCGCTGGGTGACGATATGCAGCGCGGTTTCGCCACTGCTTATGTCCTTCGAATTGACGATGGTCGAACCCGGTTCGTTAAGCGCCTCCGTCACCTTGTCGCCGTCGCGATCCTTGACCGCCTTGAGAAATTCGAACCCTTCGGAAAACACCTGTGCCCCGGTCGGCACCGCGAGCACTGCACCCACGAGCGCGGCAACGACCCCAATCCTGCGCATAAGCATGCGCGCCATGTTGTGTTCCTTTCGCAAATTCCACCAACTGCCCTATATGGCACTTTGTCCGGATCCGGTTAGCAGAGGATGAACTACCGCGCCATGCCTTCCCCCAAGCAAAAATCTAACTTCGTCGTATTCGCCGCCTTGTCGCTTGCGCTTGCTGCCTGCGATGGCGCCGCGACCGCTCCGCCGCAGGATCCGCCACTGGCCGGGGCCGACATCGGCGGCCCGTTCGAACTGGTGGACCAGCACGGCAAGACCGTGCGCTGGGAGGATTTTGCGGGCAAATACCGCATGGTCTATTTCGGTTTCACTTATTGCCCCGATATCTGCCCCACTGATGTCGGCAGGATGGTGCATGGGTTGGGCCGCCTGGAGAAACTCGAACCGGAAAAGGCGGCAAAGGTCGTTCCGATCTTCATCTCGGTCGATCCCGAACGTGACACGCCTGCGGTTGTCGGCGAATTTGCCGCCGCGTTTTCGGACAAGCTCATCGGCCTTACTGGAACGCCCGAACAGGTAAAAGCGGCGGCGGATGCCTTTCGCGTCTATTATTCGCGCGGCGAGGACACGCCGGGCGGCGGCTATCTGGTCGATCATTCGGCAGTGGTCTATCTGTTCGGACCCCAAGGCGAACCGCTGGCGACGCTCCCAGTCGACAAGGGTGCGGACGCGGTGGCGGCGGAACTGGCGAAATGGGTGAGCTGAGGGAGAACTTCTGGCTCCTGCCGCTGGGCGAGCTGACGCGCGCCGAATGGGAGGCGCTGTGCGACGGTTGCGGTCGCTGCTGCCTGCACAAGCTTGAAGACGAGGACACCGGCGAAATCGCCGAAACCAATGTCGCCTGTAAGTTGCTCGACATCCCAAGCGCGCGTTGCAGCGATTACCGCAATCGCAAGGCATTTGTGCCCGATTGCCTGCGGCTGACCCTGCGGATCGTCAACGACATACCGTGGCTGCCGCCAACCTGCGCCTATCGCCTGCGTGCCGCGGGCGAGCCGCTGCCCGATTGGCACTACCTCATATCGGGTGACCGCCAATCGGTGATCGATGCGGGGATTTCGGTGGCCGGGCGCGCGGTCAGCGAGGTCGATGCCGGTCCGCTCGAGCATCACATTGTCGAATGGGGGCGGGAGCGGGCATGATCGACTGGTTGCGCCGCGAAATCATCGAGCCCGAGATTACGCTCGGAGACCGGACGCTGGCGATCGTGCTGCGCCGCCACCCGCGTGCGCGGCGGCTGACCCTGC
>LOEX01000020.1 GCA_001516125.1 Sphingomonadales bacterium BRH_c42 | reverse complement strand
CGGCGGCCGCCCCTTAGTCAAGGATCGCGGTCCCCCCAATTTTCAGCGGGGAGGCTGTGTCGCTGCGCGCCAGCCACCACGCAGAAAATCGGTTCCCCCACGCCCGCCATGGCGGCGGCGAGACGAGCTCGCCGTCCCTGACACGGTTCGTCCGGCCCGATGGGTTTTTGGCTGTTCCCAATGTGGGGACGATTTCAAAAATCGGAGGCTATTATGACTGTTTTCAACTCGTTCGCAGATCTGGCTCAGGCACGGATCAATCTTGCCGATGCACGTGAAGGGATCACGGAATCCTACGACGGGGCGTTTCTTGAACACAGCGATCTGGCAAAGCTCAACATCATCGAGGCTCCAATCGCCGCAGAGATGCCGGATCCCGACATGGCGCGCCGCGCCGTGGAGATGGCAATCGGAACGATCTTCGATGTCCTCAAGGACACGCGCATGGAGGAATTTGCGCAGCAACTCGCCTGGGGCATGGTCAACTCCTTCCACATGACCGCACGCTTGGCTGAAGGTCGCGAGGACGATGCTGCAAAGAAGCTGGGCGAAATGGCCCGCCACTTCGATCCTTCGGAAATCTACGCTGTCGAGCTCGAGGAAACACAACAGCTCTGCCAGACACTGCAAGGGTGCCGGGAAGCGCTCGAGGCGATGCGCGATCATGCAGCTGACGTCTACCGCGTCGAAACCGGTCGTCCCTTCACGGCCGCACGGGGATCGCAAGTCAGCAAGAACGGGGTCACCGCAAGCCAGGTGCAGGCACGCGATTTCCTTGCAGCACGCGCCAAGGATCGCAGAGCGCAATTCCAGCCCGATGGCCCGCTGGTGATCGTGTCAGGTGGCCAGAAGGATTGGCACGATTTCGCGATGATCTGGGCTATCCTCGACGACATCAAGTCGCGGATCCCGAACATGGTCCTGGGCACGACCGGCATGCGCAAGGGCGTCGACGCCATGGCGGGTGCATGGGCGCAGCAGAACGGGGTCAACACGATCCTGTTCGTTCCCGACCAACGCCACGGCAACCGCGCTCCGTTCCTCCGCAACGAGAGCATCGTCAAACTGAACCCGGTCGAAGCGATCATTGGGGAAGGATCGGGCATCCAGTCGAACCTTGCACAGCGCCTCCGTCAGGCAGGCGTGCCGCTGCACATCCGCCGCATCAGTGATCAGGCGCAGGTACGGTCGCGCAACCTTGGGTGAGCGCTTTTCGGAAGGCTCCGGCTTATGCCGGGGCCTTCCGCTCTTCTTTTGCGTAAAGGGCGGGCTCTGGGGGCATCGAACCCCCTTCGCCCGCTGACGCGAGCATCGCGATCCCTGAGTTTATCAGCCGCGCTTGTACCTTGGCTCGGCGCAACTTGCCCATGCTCGATGCTTCGCATCTTGCGGGCATCGCTGCTGCGCCAACTGCTACAACCGGACAATAGGTCGACCGGCCATCCTTGGGGTGAACCAGAACCATCTGCCGACATTCATCCACAAGCTCAGGAAGTGAGAAAGGAGAGGGGGATGGAGGAGACGAGCAGCGACAGGAGGCAAAGATGCTCGTCACATTCCGCGTCAAGGATATCGAGACAAAGCTCCATTCGGTACCGGCTCAGATACGCCCGCAAGAGCTCGCCGCGCTGATGCGCAGACTGCACACCGCGAACAGTACAATCGATGCAGATCCAGGCGAATTCCTGGCCGCGCCCCTGAACTTCGAGATCAATGCCAACGCGCTTGCCATCGCCGCGTTCGCATCATGCTTCGACCATCGTGCGGAGATGATCGGACTCGTCGAGGAAGCGCAGTTTCTTGGGCGAATGCTGCGGATCGAGCACCAGCAATGCGATGCGCCGATCACGATGCGGGTGAGCGAACACATCGCTCTGGTAGGTGACATCACGATGAGCAGCGACCTTGCGTCTAAGGTGCTCACCTCTCTTGGCCGCCATGCAAATGAATCTGGCCAATTGTCCCTGCAGAAGCTCGCGACAGCGCTCGAAGATCACCGGACTTACGCGGCTTTCGTCAAGGCAGGAATCACTCCGCTCTTCGAGAGCCTCGCGTTCATCGCCGCCACCGATTGTGGAGAGCAACATCCGCTGCTCGAATGGAGCTAATGACGAACCAGCCACCAGTTCACGAGCAGCCGGGAATCGGCTCAACTCGACGCCATGTTTAACCCTCGATCTGCAACCAGCCTCCTGCAGGATCGAGGTGGAAAAGGGTGCCCGGCACGTTGCCGCGGTGCCCTTTTTTCATACCGCTGGGGTTACGCTAATGCCGCACAGCCACGAGCCAGGACATAGCTTTCGCGAAGTCGCTGGGAACGCATGCCTCCTGCCGCAGGCACGTCCACCACCATCGCCATGAGCACCCCGCCAGCATACTGGTCAACCACTAATTTCCCGACCGAGAAGCCGTGCTGCGCCGGCTTCCGCACCATCGAAAAATTAGCGGTCAAGCCTCCGCTTCGCTCCGGTGACCAGCACACTGACGGGGCGCTGTTTCATGGCATGGCGGACGAGCCGCCAAGCGCCAGGAGGCAAGGTCATGTGTTACACAACGGAAAGCTACGAAGACGACGTTTCGGTGCTTCGTCAGATCAACCCCAACATCATCGCCCTTGATGAAAAAACGCTGGAAGCTGAGCGGCGCTCCTACCACACATTCTTCGACGTCCACGTCGTTGAGACCCCGGACGGGTACATACTAATCGAGGAGGGAGACTATGGCGAGCTGCCGATGCACCTGATCGACCAGATCGTCTACACCGCTACCGGCAAGATGGCCGATGAATTCTGACGAGACAGGGCGGTGGTCATCGCCGCCCAACTCGACAAAAACCAGACCTCACCCGCCAAGCTTCTCGATGGCAGAAATCGCCACCTTTGGCTTCACTTTGACGGCCAGTTCCAGAAGGGCAATCGCAGTATCCTGACCCACCTTCTTGATCAGCCGATTTATCTCTCGTTCTGCTTCCTCGCGCTCAAGCTCTGCAAGCTTCTGCCTGCGCTCTTCCAGGTCCTTTTCCGCTGCTGCCAGCGCGGACCGTTCGCGTTCAAGTTTCGACACCATTGCGCATTCCTCCAAGCCTTGAAAGACCATGCGAAGATGCACCAATCGCAGGGTCTGTTCGAGGCATTTTTTTGCTTGCTGCTCTCGGGCCACTTCGTCGCGGAGCATGGCCTGCTTGAGCCATCGCCATGGCCAAACCAAGAGCCATTGTCGTCCCACAGCTACCGCTGTTGGCGGACATAACGTCTGCGGTCAGTTCGCGAGTCAGGCTCGCTCGCTCACTCTCACTGGACAACCAGCTGGACCAGTGATCTCCCTACAGCACCGGACCATAGCACAGGGCCTAAGTCCCTAATTTTATGCACACCGTACACCGCTGCGCGGTAGGCTGATGCAGCGACATTCTGCATATTTCACAATTGGTTAGTTGAAATCTTGCTCAGAATTCGGGCGGTGCAGTCGGCTGCAGGATGCTCAAGGCTTCAATAAAGCATCGAAAAACCAATGCCATAGCGCTGCACCGGGCTGCATCGCCGAGACTCTTGGCAAGCGCGATGCAGCGCTATATACTCGCGCCTGCGATAGACGAACCACGCCTGAAAAGGTGTGGTAGTGGAAAAAAAACAGTTCCAGAGCGTCGGTGTAACGCTCAGCCCAAGGATGATCGACGTCGTCGATCAACTTGCGACAAGTCGCGGTGTATCGCGGTCAGAAGCCATCCGCATTGCCCTTGAAGTGGGCATTCCCCTCCTGAAGGCGGGACTATCGCTCAATGCCGAGCGGGCTGTCACAATCCTCGAGCATACCCAGCTTGCGCTCTCGCTCATCGTTCAGGAGCAATATCCGGCTGATGCCGAACACCTGATCGCTCAGGCGCTCTCCAACGTGCGAGAGCATCATGGCTGAAGACATCCGGTTTAGCAAAAAAGCTGCCACTCTCACCCACGCTTCCGCGCGCGGAAAAGTGAAGCGGAACGCAGGCAATTTTACGCGCGGATCGCAGCTGTTCCACCATGAAATCCTGATGACCTGGGCGGGCATCAGAATGCCCCTCTACGTCTGGGTTGGAACCGCCGTTCTTCTGCTGTGCATCCTCGTCAGTTTGACCTTCAAGAACCACGAGGTTCAGCTCGTGCTGATGAAGCTCTATGCCGAGGCCTGGGGATGGGTGCAGCTCAATCCCAACAAGCCTGCGAACCTGACGCTTCCATCGGGTCATATGGTGCAAGGCACCATGTCCATGGTGCCCTATCATCCTGCCGTGGAAAGGGCTTGGGCCAAGACTGTGCAGGTCAGCATTTCTGCAGGTCTTGGTGCAGCCTTTATCTGCGTACCTTTGACCGTCTGGTTCGTCGACTTTTCGAAACGGCGCGGCACGGACATTCTGACCGAGCGGCATGAGCGCGGCGCGGTCCTTGTGACACACAGTGAACTGGCGAAAGCCATCACCAGTCACAACTGGAATGCGCATGTCAGCGAGTGCCGCAAGCGCAGGCCAGCGGTAGACCCCGACAAGATCCTGGCAGAGCCATTGAAGGACCGTGTCCGGGCGGGTCTGCATGCGCCTTATCGCCTGGCAGGGGTGCCGGTTCCATGGCGCCTTGAGCAAAGCCATGCGATGTTCATCGGGACGACCGGGGCCGGCAAGACGACCGAGCTGAAGAAGATCGTCACGCAGGCGCGCGAGCGCGGGCATCGCTGCGTCATTTTCGATCTGACCGGCACTTTCGTCGAAAGTTTCTATGATCCCGAAACGGACATCATCCTCAATCCGATGGATCGCCGCTGCGTGCCATGGTCGATCTTCAATGATTGCGATAACTACGCCGAATTCATGAGCGCTGCGACGGCGCTGGTTCCCAGCGGCCACAGCGCGGAAGATGACTTTTGGCAGAAGTCGGCACGCACCCTGTTCGTCGAGATGTGCGTCAAGATGATCAAGATGGGCGTGCGCTCAAATGGCGCGCTTTCCTACTTCCTGATGCAGTCGGATCTGAAGACGGTCCATGCTCAACTTGAAGGCACGATTGCAGGGCCGATGATGTCACCCGCCGCTGCCAAAATGGCAGAGTCGATCCGTACGACCTTCATCGCCAATGCGAACGTTTTCCGCTTCCTGCCCGAACCTCCTCAGGGCGAAACCGGCTTCTCAATCAAGAACTGGATGACCACCGAGGTCAAGGAAGGGTCGATCCTTTTCATCACGTCCACGCACCCGGACCTGGTCCTCAATCGTCCGCTCTTGACCCTCTGGATGGACCTGGCCGTCAATGCGCTGTTCCACATGGGACGGAGCCGCGATCTGCGCACCTGGTTTCTCATCGATGAGGTCCATGCGCTGCATCGTCTCCCGGCGATCGACCATGGCCTTCAGACCGCGCGCGCGTTTGGCGGTGCCTTCGTGCTTGGCATGCATTCCTTCGACAAGCTTGAAGAAACCTATGGCGAGAACGGGGCTACCAATCTGGCCTCGCTGGCGGGCACCAAACTGATCCTCAAGACGGCCGATCCCGAGACGTCGCGGCGATGCTCCGAGTTCATCGGCAACCGTCAGGTCCGGATCATGGATGAAGCCTATTCCTACGGCTATAATGACAACCGCGACGCATCGACGATCACACCCCGCACCAACGTCGAAGAACTCGTCATGCCGGTCGACATCAGCGACCTGCCCAGCATGCACGGCTTCGTGAAATTCCCGGACGGCTTCCCCGCTGCCCGGATCAGGCTGACGTGGAAAGATTACGAACCCCGCGCAAAGGGTTTCGAACGTGTCACAGACATGCGCGCCGCCGAATACACACCACCGTCCGGGGATGGCGCGGAATTGGGGGGTGGGGATAGGGAAGGCGCACAACCTGACATCGCGCCTAAGGAGCGTAAGGATCGCGAAGAGGTAGCGCTGAGTGAGGCTGAGCGGGCGGCGCAGCAGCTGAGGGAGGCGATCGAAGGGCCATTGAACCCTGAGCGCGAGCTGACCGAGGAGGAGATGGCGCGCAAGATTGCGGATGAAGAGGAGCGGGCAGACTTCGAGCGAAAGCCAGCGCAAGGGGATCTGTATGGCTATAACCGCCCTGGCAAGAAGGACCAGCGCGAGCGGCAGAGCCTTGCCATGCGAGACAGCGAAGAGCGCGGCGCGCAGGCGAAGATCGAAGGGCCAAAGGGGCGAGCACAGAACAGCAGGGCAGACGCGCAGGAGAGCGAGCTTTCCAAAGAGAACATGCGCGGCATCGGCAACGAAAGGCAGAGCCGTCAGGACCCTTCCATCGACGATGATCAGGAGCTTGGGCGATGAGCGCCGCAGCGCAGACCGGCCATGCGTGCCCCCTATTTTGCGCGCAATGTGCCGGGCCGATGCTCCGGCGCGAACAGGCAAGGGTAGCCTGAGATGCTGTCGGTCGCATCAGTCGCGTCAGCCGGCGGCGCCGCAAACTACTTCGCCAAGGACGACTACTATGTCGGCGATGGCCCTGCGGAGCTCAGCGAATGGGGCGGGAGGGGCGCCGAAGCACTTGGTCTTGCTGGTCCCGTTGCCAAGGATGACTTCGAAAAAGTCCTCGATGGCAAACTGCCCGATGACACGGTCGTAAATGGCAATGCAAACCGCCGCTCGGGGATAGACCTCACATTCTCCATGCCGAAGTCAGCCAGCCTGCTGGCGCAGTTGGGCGGCGACAAGCGGATCCTCGATGCACAGCTGTCCGCCGTCAAGGCGACCATGGCCTATCTCGAGAAACACTATGCGCAGGCCCGCGATCGATCACGCAATGCCAACGGCGAGGGCGTGGTCACAGGCAAGCTTCTCTACGCCCTGTTCCAGCACGACACGAGCCGGGCGCTGGACCCGCAGAACCATACCCATGCTGTCATTGCTGCGATGACCCAAGACAAGGATGGCAACTGGAAGGCGCTGTGGAACGGAGAGATCTGGAAGAACAACACGGTCCTTGGCTCCATCTACAACGCCGCGCTGCGGACGAACCTCGAGAAGCTCGGCTACGAAACCCAGATCACGGGCAAGCACGGCCAGTTCGAAATCAAGGGCGTGGCGCGCGATGTGATCGAAGCCTTCAGCCAGCGTCGCCTGACCATTCTGGCAACGGCCGAGAAACTCGGGAAGAGCGCAAACGACACAGAAGCCTTGCGTGAAATCACCAAGCGCACCCGCGATCCCAAGCTCAATCCGGACGACAAGCTGGCGCTCCGGCAAGAATGGGCCAAGCGCGCTTCAGGGCTCGGGTTCGATGCCAAGGCGCTGGTCGAACAGGCGCGGGAACGCGGCTCCGAGGGGCGCGAGAGCCCATTGGGATCGCCTCAGCGGGTGCAGGAGACTTTGAGCGCGCTCCGCGACAGCGTGAAGCTCTACACCCGGCCAGCGGACACACTGACAACCAATGGCCTGCAACGGATCACCCTGACGCCCACGCAGCTGCGCACTGAGATGGCAACCGCTTCTGCGATCAGGATCATCGGCGAACGCGAAACCTCCTGGAGCCGGGGCGACCTGGTCAAGACCGCGCTCGACCTCGGCGTAAAGGGCGTGACCGCTGACGGGGTGGAAGCACGGATCGGCGTGTTGGTGGCCGACGGGAGGATGCTGGAGGGCAAGAGCGACAGGCTCGATGACCGGCCCGA
>LOEX01000019.1 GCA_001516125.1 Sphingomonadales bacterium BRH_c42 | reverse complement strand
GCCCGTGGCGCGGCGCGCCCGCAGCCTGGGCTGGCACGGCAATGCACTGCTGGTCCGGCGCGACATCGAATGGACCGAGGCGCATGCGCTCGATCTGCCCATGATCGAGCCGCGCGGCGCAGTGCTGGCCGAACTGGCATTGGACGGCAAGACGATCCGCGTGCTGGGCACGCACCTCGATCTGTCGGGCCTGAGGCGTTCCGATCAGGTCAAGGCACTGATGGCGCATTGCGCCGAACGGCCACGGATGCCCACCGTCATCATGGGCGATTTCAACCAGTGGGGGCGGCACACCGGGGCCATGCGCGTGCTGGGAGTGAAATGGCAGGTGGTGACGCCTGGGGCGAGCTATCCCGCCGCGCGGCCGGTCGCGCGCTTCGACCGGATCGTGACCACGCCCGATTGGGACCTGCTGGAAGGCGGGGTGCATCATTCCGCCACCGCCGCGCGGGCATCGGACCATCTGCCGATCTGGGCGGAGCTGAAGCTGCATAAAAAACGAGCAATTGCTTAAAACGTAGGCAATCATCACTGCCTAGCGAACATGAATATTCGCCAAGCCACTGAAATCTGACCCCAACGCCCAATTGGCATGGCCCTTGCGTAATGTCTGTGGCCGGGATGTGCCCGGTAAAGAGAAGGGGGCAGAGATGAAGTTCATCATCGCCATCATCAAACCATTCAAACTCGACGAAGTGCGCGAGGCGCTGGGCAATATCGGCGTGACCGGAATGACTGTGTCCGAAGTCAAGGGCTTCGGCAGGCAAAAGGGCCAGACCGAGATTTATCGCGGGGCCGAATATTCAACCAACATGCTGCCCAAGGTGAAGATCGAGATCGCCGCGAGCGACGATATCGCCGCACAGGTGATCGAAGCCATCCAGCATACCGCCTGCACGCAGGCGATCGGCGACGGCAAGATTTTCATGTTCGATCTCGGCTCGGTCACCCGCATCCGCACCGGCGAAACGGGCGAATTGGCGCTGTGACCGGCGCTCCAATCGCAATGAAGGATAATGATATGATCCGCAAAGCTCTTGGCGGCGTGGCAGCGATGGGAACCGCGCTGTTTTTCACCACCGCCGCATTCGCGCAGGAAGTGGCCGAGGCCGCCCCGCCTGTGGCAAATCCGGGCAACAACGCCTGGATGATGACCTCGACCATTCTGGTCCTGCTGATGATCCTGCCGGGTCTGGCGCTGTTCTATGGCGGCCTCACCCGCTCGAAGAACATGCTTTCGACCATGACGCAGGTCGGCGGCGCTGCGGCGCTGGCGATGCTGATCTGGGTGGCGTGGGGCTATTCGCTCTCCTTCGGGCCGGCCGCGCCCGATGGCCTGCTGGGCAGCTTCATCAGCGGGGGAAGCTATTTCCTCTCGTCGGTGACGCCCGACACCACTGCCGCCACATTCTCCGACGAAGTGATCAGCGAATATGTGTTCGTCTGCTTTCAGATGACCTTTGCCGCGATCACCGCCGCGCTGGTGCTGGGGGCGACGGTCGAGCGGCTCAAGTTTTCAGCCGCGATGCTGTTCACCGCAATCTGGCTGACGATCGTCTATTTCCCGATCGCGCATATGGTGTGGGCGGGCGGCGGCCTGATCTTCGACTGGGGCGCGCTCGATTTCGCGGGCGGCACGGTCGTGCACATCAATGCCGGTGTCTCGGCGCTGGTGCTCGCCAGCTTCCTGGGCAAGCGCAAGGGCTATCCGGCAGAACCGATGCCGCCGCACAGCCTGACGCTGACCATGGTCGGCACCGGGCTGCTGTGGGTGGGCTGGTTCGGCTTCAACGCCGGGTCCGAGCTGGAGGCTGACGGCATTGCCGGGCTCGCGATGATCAACACGTTCGTTGCCACAGCGGCGGGTGCGTTCAGCTGGATCGCTATGGAACGGTTCGCAGGTCACAAGGCCAGCGCGCTGGGGTTCTGCTCGGGCTTGATTGCAGGCCTGGTGGCGGTGACGCCCGCAGCCGGCAATTCGGGCCCGCTGGGCGCCATCGTGCTGGGCGCGCTGGCATCGGCAGTGGCCTATTTCGCGGTTGCCAAGCTCAAGCCAAAGCTGGGTTATGACGATGCGCTCGACGTGTTCGGCATCCACGGTATTGCCGGGATCATCGGCGCGATCGGCACCGGCGTGGTCTATTCGCCCGCACTGGGCGGACCGGGCGATGCGGCGGAATATGTCATGAGCGCGCAGGTCTGGATCCAGGTTAAGGCTGTGCTGGTGGCGATCGTCTGGGCGGGCGCCGGTTCGGCCGTCGCAGCGCTCATCGTCAAGTCGGTCACCGGCCTCAGGGTCGATGCCGAGGGTGAGTTCGACGGGCTCGACATCTCCGACCACGGGGAACGCGCCTACAACTGATCTTCAAGATTGGCGGGGAAGGGTACTCTCCTCTCCTTCTTCCCCGCCAAACCATGTTCCTCCTGCGAACATATAGCCTCAACGGGCCGGAGCCGAACGCTCCGGCCCTATTTTTGCGGGTGCGCCGTGACGCATCGCATACCGCCCACCCCGCCTCCCCACCCGGCCACCATAGGTTATGGCATCATTGGTGGCCGGGTGGGGAGGCGGGGTGGGCGGTGCTTGGGTTCACTCCAGTGAACCCTGTCATCAACACGTGTTGCCAAGAGGTAACACCCCGGGAAAAGCTATGCCGGCAATCGCCTGAAAGATTGCCTTGTGCAGCGCGAGGAATCACAAGGGCGCACGAACTGAGGAATTGCCCGGATTAAAGGAGAGGCACCATGCATTTTGCTTCCAGGATTCGCACCGCCATGCTGGCTGGTTGCGCCATCGGATTTATCGCCACACCCGCGCTCGCCCAGGATGGCGGCGAGGAAGAAAACGGCAACGTCATCGTCGTCACCGCGACCAAGCGGGCTTCGACTATTCAGGACGTGCCGTTCTCGATCAACGCGCAGACCGAAGCTGACATTCAGCGTTCGGGCGCGGTCACGCTCGAAGATCTCTCGCGCAATGTCGCGGGCCTGACGATCCAGAACCTCGGGCCGGGCCAGAGCCAGGTTTCGGTACGCGGCGTTTCGGCGGGCCAGATCGTCCGCGACCAGCCCGGCGTGAAGGAACAGGTTGGCGTCTATCTCGACGAATCGGTGATCTCACTGTCGCTGTTCACCCCCGATCTCGACCTGTTCGATCTCAACCGCGTGGAAACGTTGCGCGGCCCGCAGGGCACGCTGTTCGGATCGGGATCGGTCGGCGGCACGATCCGTTACATCACCAACCAGCCTGAACTGGGCACTTTCGGCGGATCGGTCGAGGCTAATTTCAACCTCGTCGATGGCGACGATCTTGGCTATCACCTGAAGAGCGCGCTCAACGTGCCGCTGGGTGACAATGCCGCCGCGCGCGTGGTCGGCTATTACACGCAGTACGGCGGCTTCATCAATGCGGTCGGCCCGGCGGGCGGCAAGGACGTCAACGACGGCGAACGTTATGGCGGGCGCATCGCCATCAAGATCGAAGCGGGCGATTCGGTTACGCTAACCCCGCGCGTGATTTACCAGAAGGTCGAGGCCAACGGCTTCAACCGGCAGGAAATCTTCAACCTCTACTATAACGAATTCCAGACCAATCCGCAGACCTTCGATGAGCGCGAACAGTTCCTGCTGCTGCGCGAAGCGTTCGAGGATGAAACCTTCATCGCCGATCTGGTGGCGGAGGCTGCGCTGGGCGGCGTCAAGCTGACTTCTGTCACCTCCTATACCGATCGCCAGATCCTGGTCAGCCGCGATGCCAGCGCGCTCACCGGCTCGGTTTCGGTCGATCTCGGCTTCCCCGATGCGGGGGTGAACCTGCCATCGAACCTGCGCGATACGACCGATCTGGAGACTTTCTCGCAGGAAATCCGGCTGGCATCCGACTATGACAGCGCGCTGCAATGGGTGATCGGCGGCTTCTATTCCGAAGTCGACCGGTTCTATCGCCAGCGCCTGCCCACCCCGGGCTATGACGCGTTCACCAATCAATTCTTTATCGACGGCTGCAATGCCGATCCTGCCAACTGCGGTCCCGGCGGCGTTCCGTTAACGGCTGCGGACATCTCCAACGGCTTCCCGGCCGACTCTCCGTTCAACTCCGATCTGCCCTATGACATCGAGCAGCTTGCGATTTTCGGCGAGGCTACGCTGGCGGTGAATGACCGGCTCGATGTGACGCTGGGCGCGCGCTATTACGACTTCGAGGAAACGCGCACCATCACCACGGGCGGCCTGTTCGCCAATGGCGATGCCGGCGTGGTTGACGAGACCAGCTCGGACGGGGTCAGCCCACGTATCCTGGTCAGCTATGACGTCAGCGACGCGGTGACGCTCAACGCGCAGGCTTCGAAGGGCTTCCGCCTTGGCGGGGTCAACGATCCGCTCAACACCCCGCTCTGCAACGCCGAGGATCTGGCGCTGTTCGGCGGTTTCCAGGACTATGACGACGAATCACTGTGGAACTATGAAGTCGGCGCCAAGGCACAGGGCAAGGGCTTCTACGCCAATGTCGCGGGCTTTTATAACGACATCAAGAATCTGCAGGTAACGCTCGATGCAGGCAGTTGTTCCTCGCGCATCGTCTTCAACGTCGAGGAGGCGCATACGATGGGCGTCGAGGCCGAGCTGGGCTTTACGCTGGCGGAAGGGTTCGATTTCGTCCTGTCAGGCAGCGTGATCGAAGCCGAATTCGATACCACCCTGCCCGAACCGCTGGCCACGGCCACCGGCATTCGTAACGGCAACCGCCTGCCCACCGTGCCCGAATTCCAGCTTTCGGCTTCGGGCAGCTATGAATGGGCGGTGGCAGATGTGGCCGATGCTTTCGTGTCGGTTGCCTATACGCATGTCGGCAACCGTTACACGCAGCCCGCCGATCAGGAGAACAACCCGCGCACCTTCGTGCATGGCTTGCCGTTCAACGGTGCGCCGGCCAATGCATCGACCACGGTTGACCTGCTGCTGCCGTCCTACGATCTCGTCAACCTTTCGGCTGGCGTGGAATACGAGAACGGACTGGCCGTCACGGTCTATCTCAACAATGTGTTCGACGAGAACGCGCTGCTGAGCTTCGACCGCGAGCGCGGCGGGCGTGCGAGGCTTGGCTACAACATCGGATCGCCGCGTACCTTCGGCATGACGGTGCGCAAGAGCTTCTGATCGCAAATCCGATTCGATAGAACGCTGGGGCGGGCCGCAAGGTCCGCCCTTTGCTTTTCAGCCAACCGCAGCCTTGATGAAATCGGCGCAGCGCTCGTTTACTTCTCGGCAGCCTTTATGAAGTCGGCGCAGCGCTCACCGATCATGATGCTCGGCGCGTTGGTGTTGCCCGAAACGAGGCGCGGCATGATCGAGGCATCGGCGATCCACAGCCCTTCCAGTCCGCGCGCCTTGAGCGCGGGATCGACCACACTCTCCTCATCCGCGCCCATGCGGCAGGTGCCGACCGGGTGATAGACGGTATCGGCGCGGTCGCGGATCATCTGGTCGAGCGCGGCATCGTCATCGAGATCGACCGGATGGCGATCAACCGGCTGATAATCGGCGAGCGGAGGGGAAGCGGCGATCCGGTGCGACAGGCGCACACCCGCACGCAGCACCGCGATATCGCGCTCGTCATCGAGGAAGTTGGGGTCGATCCGCGGAGCATCCCCCGCACGCGGCGAATTGAGCCGCAAGGTTCCCCGGCTTTCGGGCCGCAGCACACAGGCGTGGAGCGAGAAGCCATGGCCGTGCACCGTCTCACGGCCATGATCCTCAAGCACGGCGGGCACAAAATGCCACTGCACGTCGGGAACAGGCGCGTCGGGCATGAGTTTCCAGAAGCCACCGGCCTCGGCAAAACAGGTGGTCATGATCCCGGTCCGCTTGAACCGGTGCTCGATCACCGCCTTCGCCATTCGCAGCGTGCCCGCAAGACTGTCACCGAAGGGCTCCTTCGAAGCGGTCTGCCAGCCCGAAACGTAATCGATATGGTCCTGCAGATTGCTGCCAACCGCAGGCTTGTCGAGCGCCACCTCGATACCGTGATCACGCAGATGCGCCCCGGGTCCGATCCCCGATAGCATCAGTATCTGGGGTGAGTTGAAGGCACCGGCGGACAGCACCACGCCGCGCCGCGCGCGCAGCACCTCGCTTGTCCCGCCGCGCTTGACCGCGACACCGGTCACCCGCCCGTTCTCGATCACCAGCTTCTGCACCAGCGTCTTGGTGCGGATGGCAAGGTTTGCCCGCCCCCGCAGCGGCTCGACATAGGCGCGCGATGCCGACCAACGCTCGCCGCCGCGCTGCGTGACCTGGTAGAGGCCGAATCCCTCCTGCCGCTCACCATTGAAGTCGGCATTTTCGGGCAATTGCAGCGATGCGGCACTGGCGACAAAGGCGTGGCTGGTCGCGTTTACAGCCAGCTGGTCCGACACGGTCAGCGGGCCGTCGCCACCGTGAAAGGCGTCGCCGCCGCGCACATTGCCCTCGCTGCGGCGGAAATAGGGCAGCACGTCCTGATAGGACCAGCCGGTGCAGCCCAGCGCGGCCCAATTGTCATAGTCCCAAGCATTGCCGCGAATATAGATCATCGCGTTGATCGCGCTCGATCCGCCCAGCCCGCGCCCGCGCGGTTGATAGCCGACCCTGCCGTTCAGTCCCTTTTGCGGGATCGTTTCGAAGCGGTAGTTCACGTTCTTGAGCAGGAAGGGCATGAAGCCCGGCGTCTTGACCAGGACATTGTTGTTGCGCCCGCCCGCCTCGATCAGGCAAACGCTGCGCGCGCCATCCTCTGCCAATCGCGCAGCCGCCGCGCTGCCCGCGCTACCGCCGCCGATCACGATATAATCGAATTCGCTCATGTCCTCTCCTCTTCCGGAGAGGAGGTTAGGCAGGCTTTCGCGCGCCTGCAATCGCGTTTTGATCCGCCACCTTTTCCCCGGCGGGCGGTGCGCCCTGCCCGGACTGCGCCATCCAGCGCGCGCGGATCATGTCGGACGTCTCGCGGCTGCCGTCATGCGTCCAGCCCGGCTCGCGCAGCAGATAGCCCAGCTTGTGCCGCCACGGCGCGTGCCAGATGTCCTGCACCATGCCGATCCATTCGTGGAACACCGACCACAGCAGATTGAAGCTGCCGAGCTGTCTGACGATGCCGTAACGGATCTGTTCCTCACCTGTCTCGGGCTCGAAAGTGCCCAGCATCCGGTCCCAGACGATGAACACACCGGCATAATTGCGATCGAGATAGCGCGGATTGGTGGCGTGATGGACCCGGTGGTGGCTGGGCGTGTTCATCACCGCTTCGAACCAGCGCGGCATCTTGTCGATCGCCTCGGTATGGATCCAGAACTGGTAGATCAGGTTGAACCCGCCGCAGATCGCAATCATCGCCGGATGGAAGCCGATCAGCACCAGCGGCAGCGTGAATACCAGGCCCAGAGTGAACGCGCCGGTCCACGATTGCCTGAGCGCGGTCGAAAGGTTGTAGTGCTGGCTCGAATGGTGGTTGACGTGCGCCGCCCAGAACCAGCGGATGCGGTGGCCTGCGCGGTGGACGCCGTAATAGGCCAGATCGTCGAGCACGAAGCACAGCGCCCAGGCCCACCAGCTCCAGCCGATGTCGAACAGGCGGTATTCGTAGGCGGCGATGAAAACGGCCACCGCAACGCCGCCGAACAGCACGCCCGCCACCGTCGAGCCGAGACCGAAGGCGAGCGACACCATCGTATCCTTCGGCTCATAGGCGCCCGGCGCGCGAAACCGTGCCCAGATCATCTCGATCAGCACCAGCAGGACAAAGCCGGGAACCGCATAATCGGTGGGGTTGAAATCAGGCATGGGCCGTTTCCTTCAAGGCATCGATTCTGCGAGCCCAGTGGGCGGCATCGGCGATCGCCAGCGATACATCGCCGTAGCGGCGTTCGCCCGTGTGGACAGTCAACCTACCGCCAACAACATCGGCAGAAGTCAGCGGGCCCAGCAGCCGGCCCGCGAATTTCGAGCCGTGGGGCTTGAGCAGCAGCAACCGGCCCGACCGATCCTCCAGCACCGCGCCCTTGCCATCGCCGTCGATGGCGCAGGCTTCGGGAACAAACCCATAGACCGCCTCGCCCGCCGCCGTTCGCGCAGCCGCTTCGTCTGCGATCGTCGGCTGGTTCCCCAGCCTGAGCGCGCGCGCCAACCCTGCCAGCAGCAGGATCGCCGCCAGCGAACCGAGAAATTGCAGCATTTCGCCCGAAAGGTTCATGATGCGGGGGATTGGCATGGCTTGCCGCCGGGGGCAAGCGGGAGAAACCGTTTCAGGCCCTCGCCTGCTCCGCCAGAGCTGTCATTGCCTGGCGAACCGGCCCCAGGTCATAGCCCGCCGCGCGGGCAGCCATTGCGATCTGATCGGGGTCTGCCCCTGCCCGAGCCTGCGCCAGCGCCCACAGCAGGGTGGAGCGCGTGCCGGTGCGGCAATAGGCGAGGACCACGCCCTGCGCGCTTTCCAGCGCCTCCTGCATCGCAGCGACCTGCGAATTGCCGAATCCGCCCGGGCTTACCGGGATGGCGCAATAATCGATGCCTGCGGCCCTTGCGGCGGCTTCGATCTCGGCCCCTTGCGGCGCGTCGGGCGCTTCGCCGTCGGGGCGGTTGTTGACGATCAGCGTCACCCCCGCCGACGCTGCCGCCGCAATATCGTCAAGGCCCAGTTGCGGGCTGGCCAGCATGGCTTCTGACAGCTTGCGAAAATCACTCATGTCCGGCTCCGGCATTGGCGCATCTGCGGCATGCAATCGCCCGGGCGGCGATGCGGCGTGCGTGCGCCACGCATGATTGGCCGCGCCGGCGGTATAGCGCAAGCACGATCTGAATGCCAAAATGTCACAATTTTGCGTGTATCAGGCAGGCCGCGTTAAATCATTCGCCTAGACCCCGTTTCTAGGCTATGTCTGCGCGACAGTAGAAAGGTGGGCCCGGATTTTCGGGCGGCCTGTTGCGTCCGCGGCGGTCGACCGTCCCCGTTTGCGGCGCAGGTTATTTGGGACGGAGTGCAAGGTACATGTTGAGTTATGGGATACGATAGAGGGCGCCGCCGGGGCCGGGATAAGCGTGACGGATTCGGCGAGGACGGCTTCGATCCTTTTGGTGGACAACGCGAAGGCTTTTCACCTGCAGGGGGTTTTGACAACGACAGGAACGGTGGCGGAAATCGCTTCGCCGGTGGTGGTCGTCCGCAAGGCGGCCCCGGCGGTGGTGGCGCCGGCGGTGGCGGCGGTTTCAGCCGCATGCCCGCGCAGGTCGTGGGTGCCGGCAAGGGTGTCGTCAAGTTTTTCAACGCGCAGAAGGGATTCGGCTTCATCCAGCAGGAAACCGGCGGAGAAGACGTGTTCGTGCATATCAGCGCGGTCGAGCGTGCCGGACTTACGAGTCTGGCCGAAGGGCAACAGTTACAGTTCAATCTGGTAGATCGCGGCGGCAAGGTGTCGGCACAGGATCTCCAGATCGTTGGAGAAGTCGTACAAATGACAGAGAATCAAAAAGCACCCCAGCGCGAGCTGACTGGTGACAAGGCGACCGGAACGGTCAAGTTCTTCAATGCGATGAAGGGCTTCGGCTTCCTGGTTCGTGACGATGGCCAGCCCGATGCTTTCGTGCACATCAGCGCAGTCGAGCGTTCGGGGCTTTCGAGCCTCAACGAAGGCGAACGCTATGAGTTCGATCTCGAGGTCGATCGCCGGGGCAAGTATTCGGCGGTGAATCTCGTACCGGCCCAGGGCTGAACTTTCCTGCACCCACGCGGTTTGACCGCGCTGCGGGAAACGATTAGATAAGGCGAATGGCGGTCTTTGCGGGCCGCCATTTCCTTTTCAAGCGTTTGATAATTCGAGGACGAAGCATGTCGATCACCCCGTTGATGCCTGTCTATCCCCGTTGCGGCGTGCGGCCGGTGCGCGGCGAGCACTGCCATCTGATCGATGAAGACGGCACACGCTACCTCGACTTTGCCAGCGGGATCGCGGTCAATCTGCTGGGCCATTCGCATCAGGGGCTGATCGGGGCGATCCAGCAACAGGCGGCAACGCTGATGCATGTCTCGAACCTCTATGGCAGTCCGCAGGGCGAAGGCCTGGCCCGCAGGCTGGTCGAAAAGACCTTTGCCGACACCGTGTTCTTCACCAATTCCGGTGCCGAGGCGGTGGAATGCGCGATCAAGACCGCGCGCGCCTATCATCAGCACGAAGGCGATTTGACGCGATTCGAGCTCATTACCTTCAAGAATGCCTTTCACGGGCGGACCATGGCGACGATCAGCGCATCGAACCAGGAGAAGATGCACCACGGCTTCTCGCCGCTGCTCACCGGATTCAAATATGCCGAATTCGACGATCTTGAATCGGCCCGTGCGCTGATCGGGCCGCATACGGCGGGCTTCCTGGTCGAGCCGATCCAGGGCGAAGGCGGCATTCGCCCGGCCTCAGAGGCGTTCATGCGCGGCCTGCGCGAACTTGCCGACCAGCATGATCTCATGCTCGTGCTCGACGAAGTGCAATGCGGGGTCGCGCGTACCGGCACGCTCTATGCCTATGAGCAATACGGCATCGAGCCAGATATCCTTGCCACCGCCAAGGGCATCGGCGGCGGGTTTCCATTGGGTGCATGCCTTGCCACCGAGAAGGCCGCGCGAGGGATGAAGATCGGCACGCATGGTTCGACCTATGGCGGCAATCCGCTGGCGATGGCGGCAGGAAACGCCGTGCTCGATACGGTCGCCAATGACGAATTTCTCGAGCGTGTGCGCGAAACCGGTGCGCGCCTGCGCGCCCGGCTCGAGCAGTTCATCGGCAATTATCCCGAACTGTTCGAACTAGTGCGCGGCGCCGGCCTGATGCTCGGCATCAAGATGAAGAGCGACAGCAGGGCGTTTTACGCGCATCTGCGCGACAACCACCAGCTTCTGACCGTTGCGGCGGGTGACAACACTCTGCGGGTGCTGCCGCCGCTGATCGTCGGCGATACCGAGATCGACGAGTTCTTCGACAAGCTTTCGGCAGGTGCGGCGAGTTATACGCCGCCCGCAGCCTGATGGCCGCGATGCGCAGTTTCCTCGATCTGTCGGATGCCGGGGGAGATGCGCTGGCCGCGATGATCGCCGATGCGATCGATCGCAAGGCCGCACGCCAGGGCTGGGCCAAGGGCCGTGCCGATGCCGACAGGCCGCTCGATGGCCGGGTGCTGGCGATGATCTTCGAGAAGAATTCGACCCGCACCAGGGTAAGCTTCGACATGGCCATGCGCCAATTGGGCGGGAGCGCATTGATTCTCGACGGCGGCACCAGCCAACTGGGCCGCGGCGAATCGATCGCGGATACGGCGCGCGTGCTCAGCCGCATGGTTGACGCCATCATGATCCGCACCGACGATCATGCCAAGGCTGCCGAACTGGCGCATTATGCCGATGTCCCGGTGATCAACGGCCTGACCGACCGTTCGCATCCGTGCCAGATCGCGGCCGACCTCCTGACCCTGGTCGAGCACGGCAAGCCGCTGCCCGGCCTCGAGGTGGCGTGGCTGGGCGATGGCAACAACGTGCTCAACTCGGTTCTGGAAGCTGCGGGCCTGATGAAGTTCAACGTCCGCGTGGCGACCCCGCCCGGGTATGAACCGGCGCGCGCATTCGTCGATCAGGCGCGCGAGGGCGGCGCCGCGATCACCTTGACCCACGATGCCGCATCGGCCGCCGAGGGAGCCGACGTCCTGATTACCGACACCTGGATTTCGATGGGGCAGGCCCATGCGAGCGAAAAGCTCGCGGCCATGGCGCCCTATCAGGTCAACGAGGCCTTGCTGGCGCGAGCGAAGCCGGATGCGGTCTTCCTCCATTGCCTGCCCGCGCATGTGGGTGAGGAGGTAAGCTCGCAAGTATTCGAAGGGCCGCAATCGGTGGTATTCGACGAGGCCGAAAACCGGATACACGCGCAGAAATCGATCCTGCTGTGGTGCACGGGCCTGCTTGATTGACCGGGGTGCCCGCTGGCGGCACCTTCCCTTCGCGCCGTTCGGCCCCCATATGACCGGCGATGACCCAGACGCCTGAAACTTATTGCGATCAACTGCTCGATTTCACCCTGCCCGCGCGCCATGCCCGCGGCCGCGTGGTTCGGCTTGACCGAGTGGTCGACCATATCCTTTCGGCGCACGATTATCCGGCCCCGATCGCTCATCTCCTGGGCGAGGCACTTGTCCTGACCGCGCTTATGGGGGGGCTGCTCAAGGACGAAGCGGCGCAGATGACCATGCAGGCACAGACCGAGGCAGGCGCCATTCGCCTGCTGGTGTGCGATTATCGGCAGGGTGAACTGCGCGGTTATGTGGATTTCGATCCCGCACGGCTGGCCGAACTGGGGGCAAATCCCACGCTGTTCTCGCTGTTTGGCCGCGGCTATCTGGCAATAACCTTTGAACCGGGAACCGGGCAAAGGTACCAGGGTATCGTGCCGCTCGAAGGCGCCTCGCTGGCGCAGGCGTGCGAAGGTTATTTCATCCAGTCCGAACAACTTCCCACGTTACTGCGTGTCGCCATGCGATCGGATGGCAAGGGCGCAGTCGTCGGCGGCCTGCTGGTTCAGCATCTGCCCGACGGCGAGGAGGGCAAGCCGCGGCTGCTGTTTCGTGCCGACAATCCCGAGTGGGAGCACGTGATCGCGTTGGCCGGAACGATCAGCCATGATGAACTGACGGATCGATCGCTGTCGCAGGAAGCCATTCTGTGGCGCCTGTTCCACGAGGAGGATGAAATCCGCGTCCTTCCCGGTGCCGAGCTGACACGCGGATGTCGTTGCAGCGTTGAGCATTATCACAAGGTGATAGGCAGGTTTCCGCCTGACGAGCAGGACGAGATGCGCAACGATGCGGGCAAGATCGTGGTCGATTGCGCATTCTGTTCGCGCGCGATAGAGCTCGAAATCTGAACGCTCTGTCGCTATTCAGGAACGGTTTATCGCAGAAATGTCACAGCGCGGGCGGAAGGCGGACAACCTGATGCAGGTCCAAGGCATGAAGAAATTTCTCACCATACCCCTGTTGCTGGCTGGCGGGCTGCTGCTGGCCAGCTATGGCACCGGTGCGGCGAGCATGTCTCAGGGTTCGGAGCTTGCCATGCTCGCCAGCCTGCGCAAAGGCGAATGGAGTCTCAAGTTCCGCGATGGGAGCGCGCCGCAGAAGCTGTGCGTGCGGACCGGGGCGGAATTGCTGCAACTGCGGCATGCCGGGAACAGGTGCAGCCAATATGTGGTGGAAGATCTCGCCGGCAAGGTAACGGTGCAATATACCTGCACCGGCAGCGGCTATGGCCGCACCAGCATACGCCGCGAGACTTCGGGCCTGGTCCAGATCGAGAGCCAGGGCATTGCCGAGAACGCGCCGTTCCAGTTCCTGGCCGAGGCCCGGTACACGGGGCCCTGCTGACTTTTGCGGCCGGCAATCGCATGAGCGATTGATTGCGGCGACATTCCCGCTAAGCGGGAAGGATGGAAGGCGCTCCGGACGGCGATACGAAAATTGCAGTCATCCTGCTTTCGGGCGGGCTAGATTCGATGGTTGCCGCTGCGATTGCGCGCGAGCAGGGATTCGTCCTCCACGCGCTGTCGATCGATTACGGCCAACGGCACCGGCGCGAATTGCTCGCCGCGCAGCAAATCGCGCGGCACCTTGGCGCCGTGCGGCACACAGAGCTGGCGCTCGACCTTACCGGTTTCGGCGGTTCGGCGCTGACCTCGGCAATCGATGTGCCAAAGACCGGCCTGACCGCCGATATACCCGTGACATATGTTCCGGCGCGCAACCTCGTCTTCCTGTCGCTGACGGTCGCATGCGCCGAGGCGGCGGGCGCGCAGGACATCTTCATCGGCGTCAATGCGCTCGATTATTCGGGCTATCCCGATTGCCGACCCGAGTTCATCGCCAGCTTTGCCGAAACCGCGCGGCTGGCAACAAAGGCAGGCGTCGAAGGGCGACCGTTCCATATCCACACCCCGCTCCAGTATCTGTCCAAGGCGGACATCGCGCGCGAGTGTGCCCGGCTGGGGCTCGATCCGGCCTGGAGCTGGTCATGCTATGACCCCACGGATGAAGGGCTCGCCTGTGGCCGCTGCGATTCATGCCGGTTGCGCCAGAAGGGCTTTGCCGAAGCAGGCCTCGTCGATTCCACCGCTTATGCCATTCACGAATGAGAGGGACGAGCCGCATGGCTGAGCCGCAGAATGAAAGTGCCGACCTGAACAAGGCCCAACCCTACAGCTGGTATGTCCTGGGCGTTCTGGTGGTGGTTTACATTCTCAATTTCATCGATCGGCAGGTCGTCTCGATCCTGGCGATAGACATCAAGCAGCATCTTGACCTGACCGATAGCGAAATGGGCTTTCTGGGCGGCGCTGCCTTCGCGGTCTTTTATGCCTTGTTCGGCATCCCGTTGGGGCGATTGGCGGACAACTGGAGCCGGGTGAAGCTGCTCAGCATCGGCCTCGCCTTGTGGTCGACGATGACTGCCCTGTCGGGCTTCGCACGCAACCAGCTCACACTCTCGTTCGCGCGGATGGGGGTCGGCATTGGCGAGGCGACGGCGAGCCCGACAGCCTATTCGCTGATCTCGGATTATTTTCCGAAACGCCAGCGGGCGACCGCGATCGCGATCTATTCGTCAGGACTCTATATCGGGGGCGGCGTTTCGTTGTTCATCGGCGCCAAGATCGTGGAATACTGGAATGCCGCCTATCCCGCTGGGGGGCCGCTTGGCCTCGTCGGCTGGCAGGCGGCATTTCTGGCGGTCGGGCTGCCCGGCGTAATGGTGGCCATTTGGGTCGCGACCCTGCGCGAGCCTGTACGAGGGGCGATGGACGGCATCACCAGCCCAGGATCGCCCCGACCGTTTGCGGACTTCCTTGCAGACCTGTCGACGATCGTGCCGCCGTTCACACTGCTTGGAGCGTTGCGCCGCGGCCCCATGGCCCTGGCGATCAACATTCTGGTGGCCGCGGCGCTGGCAGCGTTTGCCTGGCTCATGATCGGGTTTACCGGCAACCTGCCACAATGGTCCGCGGTCGCTCTGGGATATTACGCCGTTTTCTCATGGGCCTGCGTGCTGAAGCAGAACGACCGCGCGACCTTTCGCCTGATCTGGGGAACGCCCGCATTCATTACGACCACACTCGGCTACGGACTGGTATCGCTGACGGCCTATGCGCTCGCGTTCTGGTCTGCGCCATATGCGGAACAGGTTCTGGGCCTGCCCAAATCGGAACTGGCGTTCGTGCTGGGGGCGAACGGGGCGGTCAGCGGCTTTATCGGGGTCATCATGGGAGGGCGTGTGGCCGATGCCCTGCGTTCGCGCAATCCGGCCGGGCGGATTCTGGTGATCCTGTTCGGTGCCATTGCACCGATCCTGCCAATCTGGATCGGATATTCGACCGAAGATATCACCCTGTTCTATGTCATGAACTTCCTGGCGGGGATGTTCGGCGCCGCGGCGCTGGGCGCAGCCGCCGCGACGACGCAGGACCTGGTGCTGCCCCGCATGCGGGGAACGGCAACGGCTTCGTTCTTTCTGGGTACGACACTGGTCGGCCTGTGCTTCGGCCCCTACATGGTTGGCCAGATTTCCGATTTCGCCGGCACGATCGTGGATGGGGCGCTGGTTGGCGATCTGCGTACCGGCATCCTGTCGCTTATCGGGGTTGCGCCGGTCTCGATTGCGCTCTTGCTCTATTCCTATCGGGCCATTCCGCGAGCGGAAGCCACCCTGACGGAACGGGCAGGCCGCCCGTAAGGGCAACGGCGGATCAATCCGCTTGCAGCATCCCACACGCGATCCGCGGACCGGCGTTGCCGGCTGGATCGGATACCCCATCGTCAGGCCCGGCATGGATCATGAGCGCGCTGCCGTCCGCATCAAGGAGCGCGGCCAGCGTATCGGATCGCGATCCGCCAAGAGGCAGCACCAGTGACGCCCTCCCTTCTGCCGAGGCCACCAGGTTGGGCAGATCGCCCAGGTGACTGCCGAGCGGATTATCGAGTCCGTGCTGGCGCGCGCCCGGATTGAGGTGTCCACCCGCGGTTGTGAAATCGGGTAAGTCGCAGCGCCCTGAGGCGTGCAGGTGGAGACCGTGCCGCCCAGGGGGAATGCCGTAAACATCGATCGCCAGCGAAAGAGCATCGCCGGTAGCGAACAAACTTGCGGACCCGGCAGCGGCCCCGTCCGCCCCAACCATTTCCGCCCGCGCCAGTCTCGCGGTATCGGGGCCTGCGGTCAGCCCGGACTGATGCACGCCAACGCATCCACCCAGGATCGCGATGACTGCAACCGAGCCAATGTTCAATCTCATCTTAGGGTCAGGACCTATTAACCCCATGGCCGTGGGTCTCCACAAACAAAAGGGGGCCAGATCGCTCCGGCCCCCTTCGCAATCGGTAAATCAGGATCGCTTACATGCCCGAACCGGGTCCGTAAGTGATCTCAACCCGGCGATTCTGCAATTCGCGGACCCCGTCAGCGGTGGGCACCGCAGGACTTGATTCGCCAAATGCTTCGCTCGTTACACGGGCTTCGGGGACCCCGCGCTCGGTGATGTAGGCCCGGACAGAAGTATTGCGCCGCTCCGAGAGGCCTATGTTGTACTTGGGCGTACCCGAACGGTCAGTGTGGCCGGCCAGCATGATCCGCGCCATGCCGCAATCCGCGTATGCCGAAATTGCCGTGTCGAGCGTTCCGGCTGCGTCCGGCGTGATATCCGACTTATCCCAGTCGAAGAACACGATGTACGGACCCGTATTGCAGACCGGAGCCGGCGGCGGAGGCGGCGGAGGCGGCGGAGGTGGCGGAGGAGGTGGCGGAGGAGGTGGCGGCGGCGGC
>LOEX01000018.1 GCA_001516125.1 Sphingomonadales bacterium BRH_c42 | reverse complement strand
GACCGGTGGACCCACCGCCTCGATCCAGCCCCACCGATCGCGGGTGAGCGCGGCGATCTGCGGCCCCAACTGCGCGAGCGGCAGCGCGGCCAGTTCCTTCGCATCCTCGTGCGGCAGCGTCAGCACCGCCGATGACATGCCGGGGCCGAGCGGCAGCATGGCAATGGTCCGCCGATAATCGAACCATTCGGTCGCGATTCCCGCATGCGGATGCGCATGGCGCACGCGGCACACGAACATGTTGCGGCCCGTCGGGATCATTTCGGCCCCCATTCCCAGTGCGCTGCGGGTGAAGGAGAAGCGCGAATCGGCGGCCACCAGCAGGTCACCCTCCAGCATTGTGCCGTCATCGAGCCTGACCGATACCCCGTCGCTGTCGGCGCGGGCCTGGCGCACTTCGCGCCCGCACAGCAGGGTAACGCCGTCCTGCCCCTCGGTCGCCTCGAACAGTGCGCGCCGGATCAGGTGGTTCGATACCAGAACGCCAAGATGCGAGGTCCGGCGAGCGGGCGGGGCAATGGCGAGCGCGAAGGGCGAAGCGCCATCGAGCACGCGCGCCTCGCGCAATTCATGCCGCTCGGCGGGCGCAATGCGCTCCCACGCACCCAGGCTTTGCAGATGCCTGATCGAGGCCTGCGTCAGCGCGATTTCGCGACCGTCGGGCCGCGGGTCGGCAAGCTGTTCGCGCGGTTGCTTTTCAACCAGCGTGATTTCGGTCCTGCTGCCTGAAAGCGTGCGCGCCAGGCTCAGCCCGGCTGGACCCGCCCCGACAATGATCAATCTACGCCGCATGCACGCCTCCTTACCGTGCGCCTAGCCGGTGACGGCGGGGGCGACCTTGCGCTGGATCAAGCGCGCGCGGGCAGGTGGTCCGGGGATAGCGAAACGGGGCCAGGTAGGAAAACTACCTCCCCTCCCTTGAGGGAGGGGATCGAGGGGTGGGTGCACTGCCACTTCGTCACCCCGGCCCTTCGACTGCCTGCCAAGGCAGGCGCTCAGGATAAACTGCCCAGCGGGCAGGCCGGGGTCCAGTTTGATTTCACGCTAAGGCATGAACGCAAGACGCGCGCTGCGCCCATCGTTTGCGGCGGAGCCGATTTTCGGATAAGTCTATGACAATGCGCTTGATCCTGACACTTTTTGTGCTTTGCCTGACTTTGCCTCTGCACGCTGAGGACGAATACGAATGGCAAGCAGAGCACGTTCACGCACCTGTGCCGCTCTACACTTTTGAATGGGATGATGCCTGGCCGCGCAGTTACACTGCCCCCGATATCATTGCGGGCTGCACCAGCCGTGTAGCCTTTGGTGATTGGCAGTTCCTACCCAATCCGGATAACGAGTTCGGCAATCCCTACTGGATCAGCGTCAGCAATTACGGGGTGTTTCATTGCGCCGCCAACTTGCTGGTCGCACAGGCGCGGGGCGATCTCGACGACGGCGAGTTCATGCGCGGGTTGTTCGTGCGGATTGGCACTGGCGAGGCCGAAGGTGCAACTTGGGACCTGTGGGTGCTGCAAGAGGGCTTCGTTCCAGGCAGCAGCTACACTCTTCTTGCCCGCAAAAAAGGCGACGAGGGCGTCATCGAGGAATTCAGGGTGCTGCAGCGGCGTTGTCCGCAGGCGAACATTCGCAAGGTCAGCGGTATGGATATCTGGACCACCAGATATTGCGCAATCAATAGCAGAGCCGAACTGCTAGCGCTCTCGCGGCGTATGCTGCGAGAGCCCGCACTCGGAACATTGTCCAAGGCTAGTGAAGAAGAGCCGGATGCCGAAACATCCGACCCTTTGCATTCCGATCCTTCGGACTGATCCTTACGCCACGCCCGGAAGCAGCCTTTCGCCCGCGATGCGCTGCATCGCCTTCTGCAGCTTCTCGAAGGCGCGCACCTCGATCTGGCGGATCAGGAGCGACGGTCTTGGAACCTGTCTTTGGGTCTGGTTGCCCACTTTTCGTCGTCCTGTGGTTGGTGGAAGCCCTGAAACAGGCTGCAATCCCGAAAAATGACTACAGCGGCCAATGCACTACCGCCGGCGGCAAAGATCCAGTCGCCGGTCGGCCCCATTGCCTCCCAATACGCGTTGAGCGCCGGAAACTTCGCCTCATATATATAGAAGGTGGCGTTAGCCGCTCCGTGGGCAATTACTGGCAGCAAGAGTGACCCCGACCGGAGATAGAGCCAACCGTAAAGCACTGCCCAGGCCATACATATCCCAATCAAGGGAAACCATTCGGCGGCCTGCCCAAAAAGGAAAAAGGCCGGCATGTGCCAAAATGCCCAGATCACTCCTGTCGCTGCCACAGCCTGCCAGACCCGAAAGCGGGTCAAGAGCAAGGGCATCAAGACGAAACGCCAACCTGTCTCTTCGCCGTTCGTGAGTGTGATGTAGGCAATCTCCTTTACGTATCCGATTCCCAGGCCCACCCAATCGCGAGCGGCAGACAGATCAGCTGAAACGCCAAACTGGCTTGCCGGCACAGTCCCAAGTACTGTGACGAAGAAGGGCAACGCAACAAAGACCGCTACCGCGGCGTAGTATCGCAGCGATACCCGCCAACGCAGCAATTGCCGCAACCAGATTCGCATACCATGACGGCCGGCAATGGCTGCAACGACCAGCAGTCCTGCGATCGTCGGCCCAAATCGCATGATCATTAGGCTGAGGAACTCCTCCCTCAGACCGAGATCCTGTTCCAGGCTTGGGGACAGGAAGGCCCACGGCAGACCAAGCCCATATGTAACCAGGAGCGTCAACAGAATGAACCAGGCTATAGGCCGTCTGCGCACTGAAAGCCTTATATCTGGCATGCAAATTCCTCAATTCGAACCAGGCTTGGCAAGAGTTCGCAATAGCCGCGCACCTGCCATTTCGGACTCCAGACGTCGGGCAAACGGGTGGACTCGGTGGCTCTGACATTTGTGCAGTCCTAGCGGGCACTTCGTTGCGACGCCGGAATTGGTTACACTTTGATGCTGCCGGTGCGTTTGAACCCATACTGATCGTGATGAAAGTTACTGGATTCACCGCGAATCCACAGCCCCACCAGACTGATGTCTTGGGTGGCCTGTAGAATTACGGGAATACAGCGACAGCGCCGCCCCTAATCGCCTCGCTTCACGGTTCGCGCTGCCCTCGGCTCACGCTTCCGCCTGCAACGCACCTGCATATGAGGGCGCCGCGCTATGCCACGCCCGGCAGCAGCCTTTCGCCCGCGATGCGCTGCATCGCCTTCTGCAGCTTCTCGAAGGCGCGCACCTCGATCTGGCGAATGCGCTCGCGGCTGACGTCATAGACCTGGCTCAGCTCCTCCAGCGTCTGCGGATTTTCGGTCAGTCGCCGTTCGGTGAGCACATGCCGTTCGCGTTCGTTCAGGCTCTCCATCGCCTCAGCCAGCATCGCGTGGCGCATCTGCGCTTCTTCGGCCTCGGCCACGGTTTCATCCTGCAGCGGGCCTTCATCGGCCAGCCAGTCCTGCCATTCGCCAGAGCCTTCCTCGCCCCCGCGCATCGGCGTGTTGAGCGAGCCGTCGCCGCCCATCATCATGCGCCGGTTCATGTTGATCACTTCCTGCTCGGACACGCCGAGGTCGGTGGCGATCTTGGTCAGATTCTCCGGCGAGAGGTCGGAATCTTCATAGGCTTCGAGCTGCTTCTTCATGCGCCGCAGGTTGAAGAACAGCTTCTTCTGCGCGGCGGTGGTGCCCATCTTGACGAGCGACCAGCTGCGCAGGATGAATTCCTGGATACTCGCCTTGATCCACCACATGGCATAAGTGGCAAGGCGGAAGCCGCGATCGGGTTCGAACTTCTTGACGCCCTGCATCAGGCCGACATTGCCTTCGGAAATGAGGTCGCTGACCGGCAGGCCATAGCCGCGATAACCCATGGCGATCTTGGCCACGAGCCGCAGATGGCTGGTGACCAGCTGGGTTGCGGCTTCAGGGTCCTGATGTTCCTGGAAACGCTTGGCGAGCATGTATTCCTGCTCTGCCGTCAGCACCGGGAATTTCTTGATTTCGGCCAGATAGCGGTTGAGGCTCTGCTCACCGCTGAGCGCGGGGACATTCTGTTTCTTCGCTTTATTCACGACTTCCCAAACCTTTCTTGCGTCGATCCCGCGGCGGCGGACCCCTGATGGGCATTCGTCTGTGCGGGCCACTTGGTCACATATAGAGGCATTTCACGCGATTTGCAGTGATTTTCGTCGATTTCAGAGCGCGGTTTCGTCGATCAGCGCGCGCATATCGGCGGGCAATTCGCATTCAAATGCCAGTTTCTCGCCGTTTGCGGGGTGGATGAACCCCAGGCTCGCGGCGTGGAGCGCCTGCCGGGCAAAGCCCAAGTCCTTGAGAACGGGCCTGAGTTTTGCTGGCGTTCGTCCATAAAGCGGGTCTCCTATTAGCGGATGACCGATTGACGCGCAGTGAACGCGCACCTGGTGGGTCCGCCCGGTTTCAAGTCGGCATTCGATCAAAGCGCAGCTGTCGAGCCGTTTGAGCACCTTGTAATGCGTGACCGCGTGTTTCCCGCGTGAGGAATTCTTGTCGAGCAGCGCCATTTTCTTGCGATTGGCGTCGCTGCGCCCGATTCTGCCCGAAATCGTGCCTTGCGGCGGGCTGGGATGGCCTGCGCAGACCGCCAGATAGCGCCGCTCGATCGAATGGTCGGCAAACTGCCGTGCCAGCCCCTCATGCGCCACATCGCTCTTGGCCACCACCAGCAGGCCCGAGGTGTCCTTGTCGATCCGGTGGACGATGCCCGGCCGCGCCACGCCGCCAATGCCGGACAATTGCCCCCGGCAATGGTGCAGCAGTGCGTTGACCAGCGTGCCATCGCGGTTGCCCGCCGCCGGATGGACGACCATTCCGGCGGGTTTGTTGATGACGATGAGGTGCTCGTCCTCATAAACTACGTCGAGCGCGATTTCCTGCGGCTGAGCCTCGGGCTCGTCGGCGGGCGGCACTTCGATGGAGAATTGCACGCCTGCGGCCACCTTGTCGCTGGGCGAACTGGCCTGCGCGTCGTCCACCATCACACGGCCCTGCGCGATCAGCGCCTTGACCCGCTCGCGCGAGAGCCCGCTCGCCTCGGCGAGCGCCTTGTCGAGGCGGGCAGGGGCGGCAACCGTGCCGGTCACACTCCCCGTCCGTCCTGAGCTTGTCGAAGGACCGTTCTTGCTACTTGTTTGCATTGAAACCCGCCTAAGAGAAGTGCAGCCCTTCGACAAGCTCAGGGCGAACGGATAAGGGTTGGCGATGCCTGCCGAAGTGACAAGAGAGGTGGTTGACGCGCTGCTGCTTGCGGCTGCCAGCGCGCACCCTTGCGAAGCCTGCGGGATATTGCTGGGCGAGGGAGAGCGCGTGGCAGGCTTTGCGTCCGCCCGCAACGTCCACCCCGCACCCGCGACGCATTTCGAGATCGACCCGCAGGCGCTGATCGATGCACACCGCGCGGCGCGGGCGGGCGGGGCGCAAGTGCTGGGTTATTTCCACTCGCATCCGCTTGGGCGGGCGGCACCTTCACCCGAAGACGCCCGGATGGCCGCGGGTGATGGCGCGATCTGGGCAATTGCAGCGGCGGGGGAACTGGCGCTGTGGCGCAGCGAAGCGAGCGGATTTGCCCCGCTTTCCTATTGCCTTGTCAATGGTTAACGTAGCTATATGTTGTCGATGCCGCGCTTTGCGCAGAATCTATCCACACCGCACGGCTGGCAGGCGCGAGAAATTTGGTTAAGACAGCGCCGCGTGCGTCGCACTTCTCGCAAACAGAACCGGATCCAACCGTCAAGATGACCCAGACTTCCGCCCTCGAACTTTCCAGCCTTTTATGCTCGCGCCTTTGCCATGACATGCTTTCGCCCGTTGGCGCGCTTTCCAACGGGCTCGAACTGCTGGCCGACGAACAAGACCCGGGAATGCGCGCGCGCTGCGTCGAACTGCTCGAACAGAGTGCGCGCATCAGCGCCGACAAGCTCAAGTTCTTCCGGCTCGCCTTCGGGGCGGCAGGCGGCTTTGGCGAGGCGGTGCCGGTCGAGGAATCGCGGGGCGTGGTCAATGCGCTGGCCGCCAACTCTCGCAACGTCGAGGTGCACTGGGCGATCGAGGACGAAACCCTGCCCAAGCCTGCGGTCAAGGTCATGCTCAATTTCGCCGCCATCGCGCTCGATGCGCTGATCCGGGGCGGTACGCTCGATATCGGCGCCGAAATGCGCGACGGCTCGGCCGAAATCGTGGTTCGCGCCACGGGCGACCGGATCGTTTTCGATGAAGTGATCGGGCGCGCGCTTCAGGGCGAGCTCGCCTCGGGCGAACTCTCCAGCCGTACCGCTGCCGCGCACATGATCGCGCTGCTGGCCGAAAAGGACGGCGGAGGCCTCCAATACAAACTGTCGGCCAACGCGCTGGTGCTGGGCGCGGTCCTGCCGCCGCCTCCCGGGATGATCGGGTAAGGCTGCGGCATGAGCGACGAGCTGGTCCACCGCACCCTGCCGTCGCCCAATTTCAACGAGCGCGCGCTGCCCATTACCATGGTGGTGCTGCATTATACCGAGATGAAGCCGGTCGACACTGCGCTCGACCGGCTGTGCGATCCGGGGGCCGAGGTGAGCGCGCATTACCTCATCAGCGAAGAGGGCGAGGTTACGCTGCTCGTGGACGAGGATAAGCGCGCCTGGCATGCGGGCCAGTCATACTGGCGCGGGCACAAGGATGTGAATTCGGCCTCGATCGGGATCGAACTCGATCATCCGGGGCATGCGCTGGGCTATCGCGGCTTTGCCGAGGCGCAGATCGATGCGCTGATCCCGCTGCTCCACCGCATCCTGCATCGCTATGACATTCCGCGCGCCAATGTGGTGGGGCATTCGGATGTCGCCCCCGCGCGCAAGAGCGATCCGGGCGAACTGTTCCCGTGGGATCGCCTGGCCGAATACGGGCTGTGCCTGCCCAGGCCGGACAAGCTGGAGCTGGGCGATCCGTTCGACAACGACGGGGCCTTCTATCTCGCGCTCGAACGCTTCGGCTATGACATTACCGATGGCCACGCCGCCGTTCGCGCTTTCCAGCGGCGCTGGCGGCCCGAGCGGATCGATGGCCAGATCGACGGGCAGGTGCGGGCGATCCTGTTCCAGCTGCTGCTCGACCGCGACCGCGGGGTTTCCAGATAGGCCAGGGCGCGCCGATGGAAGGAGAGGAACTGCAATGAATCACAAGGTCAGGCTGGCCGTCCTGCCGCTGCTCGCGCTGATGCTTGCAGGCAATGCCCCGCCTCAAGGGGTCGCAACCGGGCAGACAGCGGCACACAACCGGGCGGTAGTTGACCGGCTGCCGCTGGCCGATCAGTCCGATTTTGAAGATGCGCGGCGCGGCCTGTTGGCGCAGCTTGATGCCGATATCTTGAATGCAGACGGCACGGTGGCCTGGCGGGTTGACGCATTCGACTTTCTGGCTGCCGAGGCACCCGACACCGCCAATCCCTCGCTGTGGCGGCAGAGCCAGCTTACCGCGGTCCACGGCCTGTTCGAAGTGGTGCCGGGCATTTACCAGCTGCGCGGGTACGACCTTTCGGTGATGACGCTGATCGCGGGCAAGAGCGGCTGGATCGTGGTCGATCCGCTGTTGTCACCCGCCCCGGCGAAGGCCGGGCTGGAACTGGCCAACCGCACATTGGGCGAAAGGCCGGTATCGGCGGTGATCTACACGCACAGCCACGGCGATCATTTCGGCGGGGTGCTGGGGGTGACGTCGCCCGACGAGCTGCGTAGCGGCAAGGTCAGGATCTATGCACCCGCAGGCTTCATGGACGAGACCGTGGGCGAAAGCGTGCTTGCCGGAACAGCCATGGGCCGGCGCGCGCAATACCAGTTTGGCGCAAAATTGCCTGTCGGCCCCGATGGCGTAATCGGCGTTGGCCTGGGGCCGAAGCTTTCGGTCGGAACGGTCGGACTGCTGCCGCCCACGCGCGAACTATCGACCGAAGGCGAGACGTTCGATATCGACGGAGTGACATTTGAATTCGTCGATGCCGGACAGACCGAGGCTCCGGCCGAAATGGTGTTCTACCTGCCGCAGTATCGCGCGCTGCACACCGCCGAGGTGGTGACGCGCAATTTCCACAATGTCCTCACCCCGCGCGGGGCGATCGTGCGTGACAGCCTTCAATGGAGCCGCAAGATCGACGAGATTCTCGTGCGTTTCGGCGGCGTGAGCGAGGTCATGCTGGCATCGCATCACTGGCCGAGCTGGGGCGGCGAAGAGGTCCGGAGCAAGCTGCGCAATCAGCGCGACACCTATCGCTATGTCCACGATCAGACGCTGCGGTTGGCCAATCAGGGGCTGACCATGGACGAGATCGCCGAGCAGATCGGCGAACCCGATTTTGCCGCCAGCGACTTCGGCACGCGCGGATATTACGGAACCTATCGGCACAATGCCAAGGCGGTCTATCAACGCTATTTCGGATGGTGGAACGGCGTCCCCGCCGATTACGATCCGCTCCCAAAGGTGGAGGAAGCGCGCCAATGGGTGGCGGCGCTTGGCGGGACCGACGCCGCGCTCGATCAGGGGCGCGCGGCGTTTGGCAAGGGTGATTATCGCTGGGCATCACGGCTCCTCCAGACGCTGGTATTTGCAGAGCCCGCCAATCGGGAGGCCCGGCAATGGCTGGCGGCGAGTTACGAGCAGCTCGGCTTTCAGGCCGAAGGCGGCACCTGGCGCAACATCTATCTGTCGGCGGCGCAGGAACTGCGCGATCCGCCCGGGGGCAATGCGCTGAATGCGGCGACCAGCGAAGTGCTCGCGGCGATTCCGACGCTTGACTTGTTCAACGCGCTCGCCGCCCGTTTCAACCCGGCGAAGATGCAGGGCGAAGAGGCGGTGGTTGATTTCGCCTTCCCCGACACAGGCGAGGCAATCACGGTCGATCTGCGCAAGAGCGTGATGTTCCCGCGCGCCGGGGTGGGCGAAAACGCATCGGCCAAGCTGACCATTGCCCGCAAGGACTTCAACCTGGTGCTCGCCGAAAAGGTGAGGCTGATGGAATTGCTCGGGTCGGGGGCTGCCTCGCTCGATGGAAATCCGGCGGCGCTGCTGGCGCTGTTCGGCGCGCTCGACAAGCCCGATCCGCTTTTCAACATCGTCGAGCCTTGAGCGGGGCCTGTTCACGCTTCCCAAAACGGGGCAGGCGCCCTACATAGGGCGCGCCAGGGGGCCTGGGCAGCCGCGTCCTTCGACAAGCTCAGGATGAGCGGGGAGAAGGCCGAGGAAAGTCCGGGCTCCACGAAACAAGGGTGGCGGGTAACGCCCGCCCGGCGAGCGTCTTCGGACGCGAAGCCGAGGGAAAGTGCCACAGAGAGTATACCGCCGATGGAGGGAAACCTCACAGGCAAGGGTGAAAGGGTGCGGCAAGAGCGCACCGGGGTGCTGGCAACAGCATCCGCATGGCAAACCCCACCCGGAGCAAGGCCGAATAGGGGCCTCGCGCCTGCGCCCTTCGGGGCAAGGGCAGGGGCGTTTCGCCCCGAGAGGCCCGGGTTGGTTGCTTGAGCGCAGGGAGCGATCCCTCGCCTAGATGAATGGCTGCCCCCGCGTGGCCGGTCCCCTTTGGGGATACCGCGCGCAGGACAGAACCCGGCTTACAGGGCCCCCTGGCATCCCTTTCGACAAACGATGTTATCCATCGACAAGCGATGTTGCAAAGCACTGGCATTTCCTTGCCCGGACGGGCAATGTCGAGCGCAGAAACAGGGAGAGTTCCATGACCAAGCGCTGGTTTGCGGCTGCACTGCTCGCAGGAAGCATCATGTCCACCGCCGCACAGGCCGAAACGCGACTGCTGCGCGATCCGGCGCTGAGCGACACCGCGCTCGCCTTTGCCTATGCCGGCGATATCTGGATTGCCGAAGCCAACGGCAGCAATCCGCGGCGGCTGACCTCGCACCCCGGCAATGAGCACGACCCGATCTTTTCGCCCGACGGATCGATGATCGCCTTCACCGCCAATTACGATGGCAATGACGATGTCTTCGTGGTCAGCGCGGCGGGCGGTACGCCCAGGCGGATGACATGGCATCCGGGCAATGATCTGGCGGTGGACTGGACGCGCGACGGCAAGAGCGTGGCCTTCACTTCGGCGCGCGAGCGCGACAATGGCCGATCGGCCCAGCTCTATCACGCCGCGCTCAGCGGCGGCCTGCCGCAAAAGGTTTCGCAGGCGCGCATCGCCAGCGGCAGCTATGACGAGAGCGGGCGCATCTTCGCCGCCGTGCCCGGCTGGATGGCCTACAACGGTCTTTTCGGCGGCTCATCGGGCTGGCGCGGCTATCGCGGCGGCTCAGCCCCATCGATCCAGCTGATCGACTTTGCCGGCAAGACGGCTACTACCATCCCCGGCGATCGCACCACCGAATTCGACCCGCACTGGATGGGCGGGCAGCTCTATTTCCTCTCGGACCGCGAGGACAAGGTCTTCAACATCTTCCGCTACGATCCGGCGGACGGCGCGCTGGTCAGGGTTTCTGATGAAACCGTGTGGGATATCCGTCGGTTCGATGCCAATGGCGGCGCAATCGTTTATGAGGCAGGCGGGCAGCTCAAACAGCTTGACCCTGCTTCGGGCGCGGTCACGCCGCTGGCAATCACGCTCAACGCCGATCTGCCGCAGCGCCAGCCGCAATGGAAAGACCTTTCGAAGCAGGTCGGAAGCGTTGAGCTTTCACCTTCGGGCAAGCGCGTTGCGATCACCGTGCGCGGTGAGGTGTTCACCGTGCCCACCGACAAGGGTGCGGTGCGTAATATCTCGCAAAGCGCCCCCGTGCGCGATTATACCGGCATCTGGTCGGATGACGGCACCAGGCTCGCCTATATCACCGACGATGGCAGCAGCCAGACGCTGGTGATCGAGGATCAGAGCGGGATTGAAAAGCCGCGCCGGATCGCGCTTGGCAGCGATTTCCACGAACTGGTCGAGTGGGGCGATGGCGGCAAGCACATCATCTATTCGAGCAACAAGCTCAAACTGTTCGCCATGAACGTGGCCAGCGGCACCTCGTGGCAGATCGCGCAGAGCGAGCGGCGCAATGGCGATTTCGCAGCGGTGCTTTCGCCCAAGGGGCGCTGGCTGGCCTACACCACGCGCGGAGAGACCTACAACGCCGCGCTGCATCTCTATGATCTGGAGACGCGCCGTTCGTATCCGGTGACGGGCAATTTTGCCGATATCACCTCGCCGCTGTTCTCGAAGGACGGCAAGCTGCTGTTCTTTGCCGCATCGACCAATGCCGGGCCGCAGCAGCTTGGGCTCGACATGACCAGCCAGCAGCAACCCTATCGCGCGGGGCTCTACGCGGCGGTGCTCGAAGCCGACGGCAAATCGCCGCTCGCCCCGGTTCTGGCCGACGAGGAACCCGAAAGCGATGACAAGGGCGACGCGGAGAAGGACAAGAGCGCAAAGGACAAGAAGGACAAGGATACCGGCGCCGATGGTCCGGTCACGGTTGATCCCGCTGGTCTGATCAACCGCACCGTGTCGCTCGGCGTGGCTGAGGCCGCCTATGGCAGCCTGGCGACCGACAAGGACGGCGCGCTCTATTATGTCGAGCGGGTTCAACCCGGCGTCACATCGGGGCCCGAGAGCGGCCAGGAACGCGCGCGGCTGATGCGTTACGATTTCGAGGAGCGCGAAGCCAAGCCGCTGCTCGACGGCGTCATTGCCGTGTCGAGCGACCGCAAGGGCGAACTGCTGCTGCTGCAAAAACATGACGAATCGCTGCTCACTGCCAAGCCGGGCGAAAAGCTGGAGCCCGAACCGGTCGGTCTTGAAGGCCTCAAGCTGCTGGTCGATCCGGCGACTGAATGGCGGCAGATCTTCGGCGATGTCTGGCGCATGGAAAAAGCCTATTTCTATGCTGAAAACATGCATGGGCTCGATTGGGAGGCGGTGCGCGCGCGCTATGAACCGCTGCTCGAGCATGTCGGTCGGCGCGAGGATCTGAACGAGCTGTTGGTCGAGATGATTGCCGAGATGCAGGTCGGCCACAACCGCGTGGGCGGGGGCGAGGTCTATGAGAGCGAGGCTGCCAGGCCGGGCCTGCTGGGCGCTGACTTCCGGATCGAAAACGGCCACTACCGCATCAGCCGCATCTTCGATGGCGAACAGTGGAACCCATTCCTCGCCGCGCCGCTGGCCGCGCCGGGCGTTGATGTGAAGCAGGGTGACTATATCCTTGCCATCAACGGGCGCGAACTGGGCGCTTCGGACAATATCTACGCCGCGCTGGCGGGCACCGCAGGCACACAGGTGACGCTGACGGTCGCCAGCAGCCCGGCGGGCACCCGGCGCAATTCGGTGGTCGAGCCGGTCGCTAACGAGGGCGAGCTGCGCCAATGGGCCTGGATCGAGGGCAACCGCAAGCGCGTCGAGCAGGCGAGCGGCGGCCGCGTCGCCTATGTCTATATGCCCAACACTGCGGACGAGGGCTTCACCTTCTTCAACCGGATGTATTTTGCCCAGACCGACAAGCAGGCGCTGATCCTCGATGAACGATCCAACGGCGGCGGACAGGCGGCCAATTATGTGATCGATGTGCTCAGCCGCAAATGGCTGGCCGGGTGGAAGGACCGTGAGGGTCTGCCCTGGGCAACTCCCGGCGGCGGGATTCACGGGCCAAAGGCGATGCTGATCGATCAGGATGCGGGTTCGGGCGGGGACTGGATGCCCTATGCCTTCCGCCAATCGGGGCTGGGTCCGCTGATCGGCACGCGCACCTGGGGTGGGTTGATTGGGATCAGCGCCAATCCCGACCTGATCGACGGCGGGTTCCTGACCGTGCCGTTCTTCCGCTTCTACGATGCCAGCGGGCGTTACAGCGTGGAGAATGAAGGCGTCGCGCCTGATATCAGGGTCGAGCTGGATCAGGTGGCGCTTGAAAGCGGGCAGGACACGCAACTCGAAGCCGCGATCGGGACGGTCCTGCAAGCGCTGGAGCAGAGCACGTCGCCGGTCCTCCCGCCGCCGCCCGATCCGACACGGCTGGGCGAATAGAGCGGTGTGCGGTATATCTGACCCGCCGGGACGGAGCCGATTTTGGCCGAGCGCGAGGAGAGAGGAGGGAGCCATGTCATGCATAGTGACCGACGATCGACGCTGCGATAGGCCAAAAGCGGCCCGCCCCTGAGGGGTTGCCGCAGGAAGCCCCTCGGACTGCGTCGCCTTGCTGGGACGGGCAACCAGCCCGCCCTGCGCAAGGCTCCTTGCCGAGAAGCTTCCTGCGGCAATCACGGCGGGTCAGATATACCGCACACCGCTCCAAACTATTCGCCTGCGAAGATCGCCACTTCGCTGGTGCCACTGCTGTCGGCGCGGCCGCGATACATGCCGGTGGTGTTGAAGGCGAACACTGCCCGTCCATCGGGAGCCATGACGATTACTCCGCCCTCGCCGCCGATCGCACCGACCTCCGCGATCACGGCATCGGCTGCGGTCTGGACGTCCTCGCCTGCCAGTTCGACCCGGCTGCAAATCCGGTGCGCAACGCCCACGCGGATGAAATATTCGCCTTCACCCGTCGCCGAAACGGCGCAGGACTTGTTGTCGGCATAGGTTCCGGCACCAATAACGGGCGAATCGCCGATCCGCCCCCAGCGCTTGCCGGTAGTGCCGCCGGTCGAGGTGCCAGCGGCAAGATTGCCCGCACTGTCGAGCGCGACCGCGCCGACCGTGCCGAACTTGAGATCGACCTCGATCGCGGAGACCTTGCCGGCCTTGAACCTCTCGAGTGCCCGCAGCCGGTGGTCGGTGGCGAACCACGAAGGTTCCGCCTGTTCCAGCCGGTGTTCGGCGGCGAATTGTTCCGCCCCCTTGCCGGCCAGAAATACATGCCGCCCGTCACGCCGCATGGCATCGGCGAGCAGGATCGGGTTCTTCACGCCCGTCACGCCGGCAACCGCCCCGGCGCTCAGGTCGCGCCCGTCCATGATCGAGGCGTCGAGTTCGTTGGTGCCTTCCCAGGTGAACACCGCGCCGCGTCCCGCGTTGAAGCGTGGATCATCCTCGAGCATGACGATCACGGCGCGCACCGCATCGATCGCGCTGCCGCCGCCCTCCAGCACCTTGGCCCCGGCGTCGAGCGCGGCTTGCAGCGCCGCTTCGTATTCGGCGCGCTTTTCGTCCGTCATCTCCTCGCGCGACATGGTGCCCGCGCCGCCGTGAATGGCGATCGACCATTGCTCAGGCGGATGGGCCATGGCGGGAGCGGAGGCGAATGTGAGGGCGAGCGCGAAGAAGCGCCGTAATCGGTTGGTCATGCGAGCTTTATAATCGGCTTGAGCCATCGGACCACTGGAAAAGCGCGGAGTTATGACCCATCATGGCCGCATGTCATCAATCGATCAGCCTTCGGCATCACCACCCGTCGCAAGCCGTTTCACCCTGCGGCAGGCCGACCCTGACGATGCACCGGCGCTTGCGAAGCTCGGGCGCGAGAGCTTTTGCGCCGCGTTCGGCCACCTATACAAACCCGAGGACCTCGCCGCTTTTCTTGAAGAATCGCACGCGGAAGGCGCGGTTGCGCAAGCGATAGCGGACCCGGCGAATACCTACCGGCTTGCAGATGACGGCGCGCGGCTTCTCGCATTTTGCAAGCTGTGCCGCCCGGCCTCGTTCGGGAATCATTCCGATGCCGAAAATCCGATTGCATTGAGCCAGCTCTATACCAGGCCCGAACTCACCGGAGCGGGTCTGGGCGCCGCGCTGATGGATTGGGCGCTGGGTGAAGCGCGCAGCCTTGGCTGCGACGCGATCCAGCTATCGGTGTGGAGCGGCAATCACGCGGCGCAGCGCTTCTATGCCCGCTATGGCTTTGCCAAGATCGCCGACATCGATTTCTGGGTCGGCTCGCAGCGCGACGATGAATTTCTGTATGAATTGAGATTGGTGGAAGGGTAATTCCGCCTCTGACCTGCCTCAGTGAATGGCAGCAATTAGCCCTTCGCGCAGCCAGCGCCCAAGCATCGCCCCGGCGCGCATCGCAGCATCGGCGGGATCGCCCTCGTCGGCAATCATCATGCAGACATCGCCATAATTGGTGCCCCGCTGCATCGCCTGGAAGGCGCGGACTTCTTCGGCTTCGACCATGACGAAAGTGGGGCGCTCTCCCTCGCGCCAGACGAGGCAGCCGCGCGCGCTTTCGAGCGCGAATTCAGGGTGCACCAATTCTTCCTCCCCCAATGCCTGCCAGATCGCCCGCAGGTCGTGGGCCAGTTCGCGCGAAGCAGATCCGGGGATGAAGCCGAGGCGCAAATTCGCCCAGTCATCCTCGGCAAAGCCGCCGGTCGCCTGGGTAAAGCCCGGCAGGTCGAGTGGGGTGACATCGGGTGCAGTGAACACCTCGAGCATGGCCCATTCGAGCCAAACCAGTTCAGCCACTTCAGGGTCGTTGGCGAACAGCTCGGCGCAGGTGCGGTCGAAGCCTGCCCCGGCGTCGTCCAGCGTCCAGCTGGTGGGGGGATTGGCGATCAGATGATGCGCGGCAGCGCGGCGAAATGCCGCCTCTCCCACCCATTTCTCCGTGCGCTCATAGGTGCTGCGCAAGGCCTCGACCAGGGCGGAACGGTAATTGTTGCGATAGACGCCCATCCCGGCGGCATGGCGGTTGCCCCAGCCATCGGGCAAAGGCGCATCCTCGTCGAGCACTTGCGCCATGAAGGCCTTCTGCAACACACCAAGGTTGTCCGAACCTGTCATGCCGCGATGCTTTTGCTCGCCCCGGCCGCAATCGCACGTGCCTCGCCCAGTTCCAGGAGTAAATCGGCGAGCGGCGGGATATTGTCGTCGCGCTCGATCATCGTGGCGACCGGCACGGGCAGCATGGCCATGGCTTTTGCGTAGAGCGCCCAGACATCGCCGCAAACTTCGCGGTCATGCGTGTCGATGATGATCTCCCCCGGCGTGTGCCCGGCGAGATGGATCTGCCGCACCCGGTCGAGCGGCAGGCCGGCCAGATAATCGTCCGCCGAAAAGCCGTGGTTGCGCGCGCTGACATAGATGTTGTTGACGTCGAGCAGCAGATAACAGCCCGTGCGGCGCGCCATTTCGCTGATGAATTCCCACTCTGTCAGTTCGTCTTGGGGGAATGTCAGATAGCTCGACGGATTTTCGATCAGCATGGCGCGGCCGAGGTGGTCCTGCGCCCGGCCGACGTTGGCGCATGCGACATCGAGCGCCTCGTGCGTCAGCGGCAACGGCAACAGGTCATGGCTGTTATGCGCGCTGGTGCGGGTCCAGCACAGGTGGTCGGAAACCCACAGCGGATCGATCCTTTCGGCGAGCCGCGCCAGCCGGTCGAGATAGGCCGGATCGAGCCCGCCGGCAGAGCCGATCGACATCGAAACGCCATGCAACGCCACCGGATGCTTCGCGCGCACTTCTTCGAGCACGCGCAGCGGCTTGCCCCCATCGACCATGTAATTTTCGCTGATGACCTCGACGAAATCGACTTCCACTTCGCCATCGAGAAAGTCGGGATAATGCGCTCTGCGCAGCCCCAGACCAAACCCCCCGAACGGTGCAATCGAATCCATGATAGAAGCCTATAGCAGAAAAATTAGCCGTAAAAATGATGACCCGGCGCCTTGGGGTGGGTCAGGGGGGTCGGGGATGTGGCGCCGGGTCACCCGGTTGATCTGCGGTGGTTAGCCGAGATCGCCGATCGTTCCGCCCTTGGTCAGGCATTCACCCGCCTTGATCCCAACAAAGCCATGCCCCTTGCATTCGTTCTGACCCTTGCAGGCGTTGTTTGCGGTGGCGCAATCCGCAGTACCCTTGCAGCTGTTGACGCCATAGCAATGCACCGCATCATTCGCGTTGACAGCCTTGCCCGAACTGCCGGCGGGTGGTTCGGCGGCAAATGCAACAGCGGATGAAAGCGCGATGGCAGCCGCCGCAGCGGCGAACAAGGTCTTGCGAGCTTCGATGTTCATTGTGGTTATCTCCGAATGAAATGCTTGAATAGTAATCCGCCCAAGCGGGCACTGGCTTGTTCGCAGGCCCGCCGCGTGTGGTTACAGCGAAGAAAAATTGTGGCAGTGTAACCGCGTCAGGGAATGGCGCGAACCAATGTACGACCTGGGCAGCTAGCCCGGGCCCTTTCGGTTCGCACCCAAAGACTGACGGAGTATGAAATGAACACCAAATCGATCGCAAACTTTGCCTGCCTCGCACTTGGCGCAGGTATTGTTGCAGGACTGGCCGTGACGCCTGCCGTGGCTCAAAAGGCACCGACGGAAAAGTGCTACGGCGTCGCCAAGGCGGGCGAGAACGATTGCGCCGCGGGCCCCGGCACCAGCTGTGCGGGCACTTCGACCCGCGATTACCAGGGCAATGCCTGGAAGCTGGTGAAGAAGGGCGCATGCGAAGCAATCGCAACGCCCAAGGGCAAGGGTTCGCTGGCGCCGGTCGAGCGTTGATCGACCAGGGCTGAACAGGGAGTATCGGGATGAGCAGCGTGATGTCACTTTATCGGCGGTTTGTCGTGCTGGTTTCGGGCAAATTGCTCGAAGGGCTCGCGCTGCTCTTCACCCGCGTTGCGCTGGCCGGAGTGTTCTGGCGCTCGGGCCGCACCAAGGTGGAAGACGGCAGTCTGCTCGATATTACCGATACGACCTATTTCCTGTTCGAGAACGAATACAGCCGGGTGCCGTTGCCGACCGATCTTTCGGTGCATATGGCGACCTATTCGGAACACCTGTTTCCGATCCTGCTCGTTCTGGGGCTGGCGACGCGGCTCTCGGCACTTGCACTGCTGGGCATGACGTTGGTGATCCAGTTCTTCGTCTATCCCGATGCCTGGTGGAGCGTCCATCTTCTGTGGGTGGCCATGGCAGGCATCCTGATCTCACGCGGGGCAGGCGCGATATCGCTGGATTCGCTATTCTGCCGGATGCGCCGTGTGTGATCGCCGATGAGGCCACCTATGCCCGCCTGATGGCGGCGGCACAGAAGGGCGACAAATCCGCCTACAATGTGCTGCTGTCGGAAACGGGCATGTGGCTCGAACGGTACTTCCGGCGGCGGGTGCCCCCGCACCATCTCGAAGACCTGGTGCAGGACGTGCTGCTGGCGCTTCACGCCAAGCGTGCCACCTACGATACCGCGCGCCCGTTCCTGCCGTGGCTGGCGGCGATCGCGCGCTACCGCTGGGTCGATCATTTGCGCAAGGTTTACAAACACGAGAGCGAGATGCTCGAGGACGACCATGCGATCGAGGACAGCCACGAGGACGTGGTCGAAGCGCGGGTCAGCCTCGAGCGGCTGTTCGTGCAGCTGCCGAAGAAACAGGCCGAAGCGATCGAACTGGTCAAGATCGAAGGCTGCTCGATCATCGAGGCGGCTGAAAAAACCGGACAGAGCGAAAGCTCGGTCAAAGTGAATATCCATCGCGGCCTCAAGAAGCTGGCCACATTGATTGAAAGAGCGGAATAAGATGAACCAGGCACGAAGCACGATGATCGCGGGGCTCGCCGACGGGCTTGAGCCCGTGCGCGCATTCACCTCGCGTGACGGATTTGCCATGCTGGGCATCGCCTCGCTTGCGGTGGTTGCGATCGTGCACTTGACCAAGGGCATCTGGTTCGAAGGCATAACAGGGCAGGCATCGCCGTTCTTCTATGTGACCAACGGACTGATCCTGCTGCTGGGTCTGGCTTCCGCGGCAACCGTCGTTCACATGGCCAGCCCGTGGGTGGGTAACCAGCATGAAGCACCGGTCTGGGCCAGCGCCATGGTGGGTGTCCTTCCGGTTACAGCACTCCTCAGCGTGTTTTCGCATGGGTCCTGGGCGGAGGTGTTGGTGGACGACCATGCTGCGGCCTGCGTTGCCGCATCCATCGCTTCCGCCTTCTGCGTGGGCGGCGCGTTGGTGTTTTGGCTGCGCCGCGGCGCGCCGGTCTCGCTCAATCTCGCGGGCTGGTTTACCGGGTTGGCGGCGGGCGCGCTGGGCAACTCCTTCTATGGTATCACCTGCTCCGTCGATGTGATCGCGCATCAGGGTATCTGGCACGTCGTTCCCGTTATCGCCTCGGCCGTGATCGGGCGCCTGGTCGTGCCCGGGCTGGTTCGCTGGTAAGCATCTTCGCCTGGTGAATCGCTGAGCGGCTGCTGCTTCAAATGGAAGCAGCCGGTCATTGCCCCTTCATCGGTGCATGGCTATATCGCCTGCCATGTCCTCAGTCAGACCATGGCGCGACGTGATCCGCCGCAAGAGCCGCCAGATCATGGTCGGCAATGTTCCCGTGGGCGGCGATGCGCCGATCACGGTGCAGACGATGACCAATACGCCGACCGAAGATGCCGCTGCGACGATCGACCAGATCAGGCGCTGCGAGGATGTCGGGGCGGACATCATCCGCGTTTCCTGCCCGACCGAGGAATCGACCGCCTCATTCCGCAAGATCGCCCGCGCCGCGCGCGTGCCGCTGGTCGCGGATATCCACTTTCATTACAAGCGCGCGCTCGAGGCGGCGGACGCTGGCGCCGCCTGTCTGCGCATCAACCCCGGCAATATCGGCTCATCGCAGCGCGTGGCCGAGGTCGTGCGCGCGGCCAAGGCCAACGGCTGCGCGATCCGCATCGGGGTCAATGCCGGCAGCCTCGAGAAGGATCTGCTCGAGAAATACGGGGAGCCTTGCCCCGAGGCGCTGATCGAAAGCGCGCTCGACCATATCAAGCTGCTGCAGGACCATGATTTCCACGAATACAAGGTGGCGGTGAAGGCGAGCGACGTGTTCCTGGCGGTGGCGGCCTATCATGGCCTTGCCGAAACTGTCGATTGCCCGCTCCATCTTGGCATTACCGAGGCAGGTGGGCTGATCGGCGGCACAGTCAAATCGAGCATCGGGATCGGATCACTGCTGTGGGCCGGCATCGGAGACACGATCCGCGTTTCGCTTTCGGCAGAGCCCGAACAGGAAGTGAAGGTCGGCTTCGAAATCCTCAAAGGGCTGGGACTGCGCACGCGCGGTGTGCGGATCGTCTCGTGCCCGTCGTGCTCACGCCAGGGCTTCGACGTGATCCGCACGGTCGAGGCGCTCGAAAAGCGGCTCGAACACATCAAGACCCCGATGAGCCTTTCGGTGCTCGGCTGCGTGGTCAACGGCCCGGGCGAAGCGCGCGAAACCGATATCGGCCTCACCGGCGGCGGCGCGGGCAAGCACATGGTCTATCTTTCGGGCGTGACCGACCACCATGTGCAAAGCGACGACATGCTCGATCATATCGTGGAGTTGGTCGAGGCCAAGGCCGCCGAGATCGAGGCCAAGGTCGCCGAGATCGAGGCAGTGATGAGCGATGCCGGGAACGTGACCGAGGCGGCAGAGTGAACTGCCCATTTCGGTGACCGGCGTTTTTCCCGCTTTCCTGCTCGGCCTGGCGTTGGCGATGGATGCCTTTGCTGTCGCGCTGACTCAAGGTGCGCGGTTTCGCCCCAGCTGGCGCGGCGGGGCAGCGATTGCCGGGACGTTCGGGCTGTTCCAGGGGATCATGCCGCTGATCGGCTGGGGCATCGGTGCGGTCGCGCTTGCCTATGTCGCGGCGGTCGATCACTGGATCGCGTTCGGGCTGCTGACATTCCTCGGCGTGCGGATGCTGGGCGGCCATGTCGGCGAAGAGGAAGCCGCGAGCGCGCTGACCGGCCGGGCGCTGCTGGTGGCCGGCGTGG
>LOEX01000017.1 GCA_001516125.1 Sphingomonadales bacterium BRH_c42 | reverse complement strand
CGATCGCGCCGCCCAGAAGCCCGCCCACGACCGCGCCGCCGACGCCGCCGATCGCAGTGCGCGAAACTTTCTTCTCGCCGGTATTGGGATCGGTCACGCAGGCGCTGGTTCCCAGCAGCGAAAGCGCGGCCAAGCCTGAAAGGGCGATACGCGAAGTAGTCATCGAAAAGACTCCCTGAATGATCCGTGCCCCCAATCGGGCATCGGGCATGAACACAGGCTTTCCCGATGATAAACCATTGCTTCATCGAATGGCAGCGCCGCGGTGCGGACCGTTTTCTGTGTGCGGCAGGCGCCACGATACTGGCCTTGCCCCGGATTTGTGCTAGCGAATGGCCGTGGCACCCTTTCCCTGGACCGAGCTGTTTATCATTTTCGGGTTGATCCTGCTCAACGCCGTGTTCGCTATGTCCGAACTGGCGATCGTTTCGGCGCGCACTTCGAAGCTGCGCGCGGCGAGCAAGGGCGGCAGCGCCAGCGCCAAGGTGGCGCTGCAACTGGCCGCCGATCCGGGCAAGTTCCTTTCGACCGTGCAGATCGGCATCACCCTGGTCGGGATTGTCGCCGGGGCTTACTCCGGGGCTACGCTCGGCGGGCCGGTGGGCGAGCGGCTGGTGCTGCTGGGCGTGCCCGGCAAATACGCCGACGATACCGGCTTCGCACTGGTGATCGCGTTCATCACATTCCTCAGCCTGGTGGTGGGCGAGCTGGTGCCCAAGCAACTGGCGCTGCGCTTCGCCGTGCCGATCGCGCTGGTGATGGCACGGCCCATGGCCCTGCTGGCGCGCGTTGCTGCGCCGCTGGTGTGGCTGCTCGATACATCGTCGGGCCTGCTGATTCGCCTGCTGCGCGTGCGCGGCGGCGGGCAATCGCTGGTCACCGCCGACGAGCTGCACATGATCTTTGCCGAGGCGACGCGATCGGGCGTGATCGAGGCCGAGCAGCGCCAGATCCTGGCGGGGGTGGTACGCCTGGCCGAACGGCCGGTGCGCGAACTGATGACGCCGCGCACCGATATGGACTGGATCGACGTCCATGCCGACGAGGCGGAAATCCGCCGTGCGATTAAGGACAGCCCGCATTCGCTGCTGCCGGTGGGGGACGGATCGCCCGACACGATCCTGGGCGTGGTCAAGGTGCGCGAGGTGCTGGCGGCGCTGCTGGCCGGGCAGGAACTGGTGCTCAGGCAGATGATGCGCAAACCCGAAGTGGTGCCCGATCAGCTTGACGCGCTTGATGCGCTGCGCGTGCTTCAGCAGGGCGATATTCCCATGGCCATGGTGCATGACGAATATGGTCATCTTGATGGTATCGTCACCCCGGTCGATCTGCTTACCGCGCTGGTCGGCAATTTTGCCAGCGACCAGGATCAAGGCGAGGCTCCCTTGCTGGTCGAGCGGCACGACGGATCGCTGCTGGTGTCGGGTGCGCTATCGGCTGATGCGCTGGCCGACCGGCTGGGCATCACCTATCCCGCCACGCGCGAATTCGGCACCGCCGCGGGCTATGCCCTGTCGGTGATGAAGCGCCTGCCAGCCGAGGGAGATGCCTTCACCGATCAGGGCTGGCGCTTCGAGGTGGTCGATATGGACCGCCGCCGGATCGACAAGCTGCTGGTCAGCCGGGTGTAGTGCTGGTTCTCGTTTTTCGCACCCGCCTCCGCGGGTAGCGTCCTCGGTGCTGTTCCCTCCGCTGCGCTGCGGGGCACCTGCGGGCGGCCGGTCGGCCTTGCGGTCCGCTGGTCGCGGACCGGGCAAGCCAACATTCCAACAGGGGCGACGGTTCAATCAGGCTGCGTCACGCAGCTTGCAAGCGCGACTGCGCGCCCGCAGCGGCTCGACTGGAAGGAGAAATAGCCGCGAGGATGATCGCCCGGATGGGCGATCTCAAATCAAGAAGGAATCACGGCCTGCGCCGCCGCGCCGTCGCCTTCGGGCGCAGCGATGATGTCGCGGGTAACGCGGCCCTTGGCCACAGTATTCGTCCCCGGATCGCCAACGGTCGAACGGATGCCGGGATCGGCTGCGCCCGCCCGGTCAAGCGCGCTGGTTTCCACCTGCGAACGCGGTGCCGGGCCGCCGAACAGCGCCTCCAGCGTCTGCTCGGCTGCGGTGCCTTCGGAAGGACGCGGTGCGCCGGGTGCGGGCGGAACCAGGTTGAAATCGGGCGGAACCACCAGCGGCGCCTGACGCTGCACGGCGAATTCATCGGGCCGGTCGCGGTTGAGCAGACCCCCGCCGGAGCCGCAGCCAGCCAGCGTTGCGCTCAGCGTAATCAGCAACAGGGCGGGTTTCATGGTACGCATCGTCTCAGCTCTCCTGAACCCGTGTGTCGGGGTCGTTCACGTCTTGCCTCGCATCATCGCCTAGCAGAAGCGAGCGGGCAAGGACAATCACCACGCCGATGGTAATCGCGGCATCGGCGATATTGAAAATGAGGAAGGGGCGGAAATCGCCGATATGCAGATCGGCATAATCGACCACATAACCATAGGTATAGCGATCGTAGATATTGCCCAGCGCGCCGCCCAGGATCATGCCGAGGCCGAAAATATCGCCCAGCAGCCGCTCGCGCAGCATCCACACCAGCACCACCAGCGCGATCAGTGCCGTCATGCCCACCAGGATCCAGCGCATCTCCTCGCTGGTCGCCTCGAGCAGGCCCAGCGAAATGCCGCGGTTCTCGGTATAGCGCAGGTCGAAAAAGGGCAGCAGTTCGATCGCCCCGCTTGCCTGCCGGCGCAGGTCGAGCGGGACCAGCACCAGCCATTTGGCGAACTGGTCGAGCGCCAGCACGAGTGCACCGATGCCCAGCCCGATCACGCGGTTGCGGGTGAAGAGTGAAACCATCATTTCAAATTCCGTCATGCTGAACTTGGTTCAGCATCCATTTCGCCTCCGCGCGGTTTGCTTCATCGGGATGAATGGACCCTGAAACAAGGTCAGGGTGACGGAGTTGGCGGGCGTTCTCAACCATTGACCACCTGATCGCAGCGCGAACAAAGCGCGCCGTCCTGCGCCACTTCGGGCAGATGCCGCCAGCAGCGCCCGCATTTGTGGTGGGTGGTCCTGATCGCCCCTGTCGGCCCCTGGTGGACCGCCGAAACAATGAAAATTTCGGCAAGATCGATGTCGCCCGGATTGCCTTGACATGTATATTCCACCTCAAGACTCGATCCGATGATCTTTTCACGGCGCATCGGTTCGATTATTTCATTCGCGAGCATCCGCGTAGCCCTGATCTGATCCCACTTCTCAACCAATTCGTCATCCCCGCGCAGGCGGGGATCCAGGGCCTCGTGCGCTGCGCTATCCAATTCTGGATTCCCGCCTGCGCGGGAATGACGAGGAAGGGTGGGCCAATCGAGCAGATGCACACTCCCCGTATCGGGAAAACGCGTGCCCCACACTTCTTCGGCGGTGAAAACCAGCACCGGCGCGGCGTAGCGGATCAGGGCGTGGAACAGCGTGTCGAGCACGGTGCGGCAGGCGCGCCGCTTCGCGCTGCCCGGCGCATCGCAATAGAGGCTGTCCTTGCGGATATCGAAATAGAACGCCGAAAGATCCTCGTTGCAGAAGTCGATCAGCGCGCGGGTGTAGGTGTTGAAGTCATAGTCTTCGATCGCGCGGCGCAGCTTCGCATCGAGCCCGCCCAGCAGCGCGAGGATATAGCGCTCCAGCTCGGGCATTTCGCCAACCGGCAGGCGCTCTTCCTCGCCGAACCCCTCGAGCGCGCCGAGCAGGTAGCGGAAAGTGTTGCGCAGCTTGCGGTACTGGTCGGCCACGCCCTTGAGGATTTCATCGCCGATGCGGTGATCCTCGGTGAAATCGACCGAAAGCGCCCACAGCCGGATGATGTCCGCGCCGTAGGTCTCCATCAGCTTCAGCGGATCGACCGTATTGCCGAGCGATTTTGACATCTTCTTGCCCGCTGCGTCCATGGTGAAACCGTGGGTCAGCACCTGGTCATAGGGCGCCCGCCCGCGCGTGGCGCAGGATTCGAGCAGCGATGACTGGAACCAGCCGCGGTGCTGGTCGCTGCCTTCGAGATAGAGGTCGGCTGGCCATTTGAGATCGGGCCAGCGCCCCGATTCGAGCACGAAGGCGTGCGTCGATCCCGAATCGAACCACACGTCGAGAATGTCGTGCACCATCTCGAAATCTTCAGCGGAATAGTCGCTGCCGAGGAATTCCTGCGCGCGCGCCGCATCCCAGGCATCGACGCCTTCCCTGGCGATCGCCGCGACAATGCGCGCATTGACCACAGGATCGCGCAGATAGTCGCCGCTCTGACGGTGGACGAACAGCGTGATCGGCACGCCCCACGCGCGCTGGCGGCTGAGCACCCAGTCGGGCCGCCCCTCGACCATCGATCCGATGCGGTTGCGGCCCTTTTCGGGCACGAAGCGCACGCGGGCGATTTCGGCCATGGCGCGGGTTCGGAGTGTATCGAGCCCCTCCCCTTCGGGGGAGGGGTTGGGGTGGGGGCTGTCCATCGGCACGAACCATTGCGGTGTGCAGCGGAAGATCACCTTGGCCTTGGAACGCCACGAGTGGGGGTAGGAGTGCTGGTAATCGGCGCTCGCCGCGAGCAGTCCGCCCGCTTCGCGCAGATCGTTGCAGATCGGGCCATCGGGCGCGTTGAACTTGGGGTTGATGACGCTGCCCTGTCCGCCCAACCAGGCCCAGTCGTCGCGGTACTTGCCATCGCCCTCGACCGCGAAGACCGGATCGATCCCGTATTGCTTGCACAGCGCAAAATCGTCCTCGCCGTGATCGGGCGCCATGTGGACGAGGCCGGTGCCGCTCTCGGTTGTGACAAACTCGCCGGGCAGGAACGGCCGGGGGCGCTCGAAAAATTCGGCCAAGTCCCCTTCCCGCTTGCGGGAGGGGCTAGGGGTGGGCGCGGAGCCACTTCCATCAGCGTTGGCAGGTCCACCCCCGACCCCTCCCGCAAGCGGGAGGGGAGAAAGGCGCTCGGCCATCGGATGCAGCGCCATTGCGCCTTCGAGGTCGGAGCCTTTCAGTAGAACGGCATCAATTCCGGTATCCCTGCCCGTGCGAACTTCGGTGACCCCTTGGTCTAAACCAGTACGTTCAGCGAACTGAGCGAGAAGCTCTTTGGCGACGAGATATTTTCTCCCGTCTCGCGCCATGTAATATGCATACTCAACCTCCGGCCCATAGGCCAAAGCCTGGTTCACCGGGATCGTCCACGGCGTCGTGGTCCAGATCACCGCATATGCACCCACCAGTTCGGGCACGTTCGGACACTCGGTGATCTCGAACGCAACATCGATCTGCGTCGAGGTAATGTCCTCGTATTCGACCTCGGCTTCGGCGAGCGCGGTCTTCTCCACCGGGCTCCACATCACCGGCTTCGATCCGCGGTAGAGCATGCCGCTCTCGGCAAACTTGAGCAGTTCGGCAACGATCGTGCCCTCGGCCTGCGGGTCCATCGTCAGATAGGGATTGTCCCAATCGCCCACGATGCCGAGGCGCTTCAATTGCTCGCGCTGCCGGTCAACCCAGGTCTGCGCATAGGCGCGGCATTCGGCGCGGAATTCCTTTGGCGGAACCTCATCCTTGTTCTTTTTCGCCTTGCGGTATTGCTCCTCGACCTTCCATTCGATCGGCAACCCGTGGCAGTCCCAGCCGGGAACATAGGGCGCGTCCTTGCCGATCAGGTTCTGCGTGCGGCAGACCATGTCTTTCAGGATGTGGTTGAGCGCGTGGCCGATGTGCATGTCGCCGTTGGCGTAGGGCGGGCCGTCATGCAGGATGAATTTCTCGGCGCCGCTGCGCGCCTCGCGGAGCCGACGATAGAGCCCGTCCGCTTCCCAGCGCGCCTGAATGCCCGGCTCCTTCTGCGGGAGCCCGGCCTTCATCGGAAACTCGGTCTTCGGCAGGAAGACGGTATCGCGGTAATCGCGCGCTTTGTCTGTCGGCTCAGTCATGGTCGGGCGCGCTTAGAAGCCTTCGTGCCTCTTCGCAATCCCGCTCCATCTGCGCGGTGAGCGCCTCGAGGCCATCGAATTTCGCCTCTGGCCGCAGGAAGTGGTGGAACGCGACCTCGATCTCCTGCCCGTAAAGATCGCCCGAGAAATCGAAGAAATGGGGTTCGAGCAGTTCCTTGGGTGGATCGAACTGCGGGCGCACGCCCAGATTGGCCGCGCCTTTGAGCACCTCGCCGCTGGCAAGCACGCGCCCGGTGACCGCATAGATGCCGTATCGCGGGCGTAGATAGGCGTCGATCGCGAGGTTGGCGGTGGGATAGCCGATTTCGCGCCCGCGCTTGTCGCCGTGTTCGACGATCCCGCGAATGGCGAAGGGCCGGCTCAACAGCCGCGCCGCCTCTTGCGGGTCGCCTGCACGCAGCGCGTCGCGGATGCGGCTCGATGAGATCACGCCGCCTTCATCCTCGACCACGCCGACGGTGCGGCAGTCGAGCCCCAACGCGCCGCCCATTTCGCGCAGCAGGCCGACATTGCCCACCGCGCCCTTGCCGAAGGTGAAGTCGTCCCCCGTCACCACGCCGTGCGCGCCGAGCCGTTCGACCAGGATTTCGGCGATAAAATCCTGTGCGCTGGTGCCCGCCAGTTCGCCATCGAAATGGAACACCAGCATCGCGGTTGCGCCCGCGGCGAGGTAGAGTTCGTGCCGCTGTTCGAGCGTGGTCAGGCGGAAGGGCGGCACATCGGGGCGGAAGAAGCGCACTGGGTGCGGATCGAACGTGGCGATGATCGAGGGGCGGCCTTCGTCATGCGCCCAGCGGATCGCCTCGCCCGCCACCGCCTGATGGCCGAGATGGAACCCGTCGAAATTGCCCAGCGCGATCACCGCGCCGCGCAGGGGGGCGGGCACAGGATTGCGGTGGTCGAGCCATCTCATTGCGCGGCTTCCATCGGTTCGAGCCCGGCGCGCAGCACCCGTAGCGCATTGCCGCCCATTACGGCGCGGATCTCGTCATGCGTGAAGCCTTCGTCGATCAGCGCCTGCGTCACCTGCTCCAGTTTGCCGGTGTCGAAGCGCATGGTGGTCGCCCCGTCGTAATCGCTGCCCAGCGCGACATGATCGATGCCGACAAGATCGCGGACATGCTTCATCGCCCTTGCAGCGGCGCGCGGCGAAGTGTCGCACACCGCGCCTTCCCAATAGCCGACGCCGATCACCCCGCCGGTGCGCGCGACACCGCGAATCTCCTCGTCGGTCAGGTTGCGGTTGACCTTGCAGGTCGCCTGTACCCCGCCGTGGCTCGATACCACCGGGCGGCGCGCCAGCCTGAGGATTTCGGCGACGCATTGGTGGCTGCAATGCGCGATATCGACCACCACGCCCCTGGCCTCCATCGCGCGGACCGCCTCGCGCCCCAGCGCGGTCAGCCCGCCCTTGGCCTCGCCGTGCATCGATCCGGCGAGTTCATTGT
>LOEX01000016.1 GCA_001516125.1 Sphingomonadales bacterium BRH_c42 | reverse complement strand
GTCCGGCGCTGCATCGCCGCGGCCCGCATCGACATCGGCCCAGGCGGCGCGGTAGCGATCATCGTCCAGTTGCCCGCCCCCCGATTGCCTGTCACCGCGCGCGGCGAAGCCGGCATAATCGACCGTGTCGATCCGTCCGTCAGGCCCGATGCGGCAGGTGAAGCCCTCGCCATTGTAGAGCGTGCCCGCCACGCGCCAGCCATCGCCGGTGCGATCGACGCTGTCGACGCTGTCAACCCTGACGTCGCGCTCGACCTGGGTGACGCACATGTTCACCGCCCGGTCGATACCGCGCGAGCCATCATAGCGCGCATCGCCGCGGCGGTCGCGGTAGTCATAGTCACGCTCTGGCTCGCGCTCAGGGTATCGACGGTCGGCGTCGTTCCTCGATGCGGCATTGGCGATCGCGGCGATTCCGCCGATGATGAGAACGCCTGCCAGAACGTCGCCCGTGCTGACGTGACCACGGTGGTGGCGATAGCGATAATGGCGGTAATTGTCGGCATTGGCCGCGTCGGCGTCGAACACCGAATGCGCCATCGCGGAAGGCGCTGCGGAGCCATATCCGGAAATCTCTGCCGCGGCCACGGGCGTGGCCGCCATCGACAGCGCGGCACCGAAAGCCAGTGCGGCGGGGAAACGGGAACGATCAGCCATTCGGCTTACTCCAACAGGGACGAGCGGCCAGCAAGCGCTCGACATTATTAAAGACTAGGCGGTCCAGGCTTTCCATCGCCTGAACCGCCCATGCCCATTCCATTACGGATCAACCCAGGCTGCGAATGCCGCTGTAATCGATGTCGATCACTCGGCCACCGCGGATTTCGCAGAAGAACGATCCGCTATCCGCCCTGCCGCGGCCATCATAGCTGTGGCCATAGTCATAGCGGCGGTCATCATAGCGGCGGTCATCGTAGCGGCGGTCATCGTAGCGGCGGTCATCGTAGCGGCCGCGATCGTTGTAGGCGTAGCCGCGCTGGCCATCGACCACCAACCGCCCGGTCACTTCCCAGCCACGCCGCTCGCGGTCGACATCGCGAATGCTGGTGACTTGCGCCGAGCGGTATCCGGCACGGCGTGCGTCACGCTCGACCGCGGCGACGCAGCGTTCGATCGCCGCGCGCGAATTGCCGTGGCCATAGCGGTTTTCGCGATAGCGATAGCCATCGTGATAGCGTTCCTTGCTCCCAGCGCTCGCAATCGCGGCAATGCCGCCGATGATCAGCGCGCCGACGATCACATCGCCGGTGCTGATACCGTCGCGGTCACGCGCCAAGGCCGGGGTTGCCGCCGACAGCGCCATCGCGCTGACAGCTGCGGTTGCGATCCCACCCTTCGCAACGGTTTTGAGTATCCTGCTCATTTGAGGCTCTCCTCATACGGGCCGTGGCGGGATTGCCTCGGCTATGGGAGAACTTCTAATCGATTCGCTGTGATGCGATGCTGAATCGGGCTTGCAGCCGATGTTCAGCTTTATGGCCAGTTTTATGAATAAATCTATTCGAGCGCGGCAAGCACATCGCGGGTGAAAGCAACGATGTCAAAGCGCGCGCCCACCGGATCCTCACCGCGCCGCACAATCACGACATTGCGGCTGGGCACGATCACGACATATTGCCCGCGGTTGCCATTGGCCGCGAAAGTATCAGGCGGAACGCCTTCAGACTTGTTCATCAGCCAGAACCCCGCGCCATAACCCATCGGGCCATCGGGCTGCGGACCGCTGGGGCTTGAAACGTATTTCACCCAGCCTTCGGGCAGGATGCGCGTGCCATTGGGGAGCTTGCCGTCGTTGAGATAGAGTTGGCCGAAGCGCGCAAGATCGCGCGCGGTGGACCAGACCTGCGAGGAGAGGATGTAATTCCCCTGCCAGTCGGTTTCGGCGACGGTGTCATGCATGCCGAGCATGGCAAAGAGCTCTGCGGGCGGATGCGCAGCAAATGTGTGCTTGATCGCGTTTATGGCAGCCAGCGTATCGTTGTTGGCATAGCGATAGACCGTACCGGGAGCGTGGATGAGCGGCCAGTGCAGCGCGGTTTCCTCGACCGTGGAACCGCCGAAATAGAGCGGATCGGTGCGGTTGCCCGGCGTGTCCGAATAGCGGCCCGATGCCATGCGCAGGAGGTTGTCTATCGTGATCGCGCGGCGCGGATCGCCCTCGCCTGCGCCCAGCCCTGCCGACGCTTGCACATCGGCTTCGCCGCGCTGCACCGCCGCGCCGATCAGCGTCGTAGCGATGCTCTTGGCGACCGACCATGTGCGCTGGGGGGTGGAAGGCGTGAAATCATCCGCGAACACGCCGTCTACTTCGCTACCCGCGCGGTTGACGATCACGGCAGTCGTGCGTGTTCCCGCGCCATAGCCTGCATCCATCGCCGCGTTCAGAACACTGCGCACCGGGCTATCCTTGCGGACATGCCAATTGAGGATGCGGGCATCGCGGTAGCGCGCTAGGTCATGCCCGCTCGCCTGTGGCTCTTGCCCGACAGGCATTACGGCGCAACCCTGCCGGTCCCGATATCGCGCAACACGCGGCGGCATGTCGTCAGCCCACTCTACCGCAACGTGATCGACCACGCCGTTGCCATTGCGCACGATCTCGAAAGGCAATTCATCGACGATCGCGTCGAGCGGCGCCTGGATACCGGTCAGCTCCCATTGCACCACACTCTCAGGTGTCCTTGTGGTTCCATTGCGCTCCGCGTTGGCGATCGCGCTGCACAGCATCAGCGCCTTGTATCCGGCGGCCAGCGCGCGATCATACCGCGTGTCGAGCTCGGCTTGCGATTGCGCGATTACGGGCGATGCGAATAGCAGCGCGGCTGCGGCAAGGGTCTTGCGGATCATGCGGGCGACACTAGACCTTGTTCGATTTTGATTGAATCAAAATCTGGGTCTAGTTTTTTGTTTTACCGTGATTTCCGAGTCGTGAAATGTTCCATTTCACTCGAAATCACTCTAAGCACCTCTGCACAAAAGAAAAGGGCCGATGGATCGCTCCACCGGCCCCATGATCTTTCGCTTGCGAAGCGCTCAGGCGTCTTCGAATTCGTCCGCGTTCATCGCCGGGCCCGAATCCTGGCCCTTGGCGTCGACGTCGCGATCGACCAGTTCGATGATCGCCATCGGCGCGGCATCGCTGGCGCGGATACCGGCCTTGATCACGCGGGCATAGCCGCCCTCGCGGTCAGAATAACGCTCTGCCAGAACGTCGAACAGCTTCTTGAGCTGCGTCTCGTCGCCCAGACGGCTCATCGCCAGACGGCGATTGGAAAGACCGCCATGCTTGGCCAGCGTGATCAGCTTTTCGACATAGGGGCGCAGTTCCTTGGCCTTGGGAACCGTGGTGCTGATCTGTTCGTGCTTGATCAGGGCAGCGGCCAGGTTGCGCAGCAGGGCATTGCGGTGCCCGGTCTTGCGTTGCAGTTTGCGGCCAGAAATTCCATGACGCATTATTCATTCCTTCGTTCGTAAAGGGCCCGTGTCAGGTAGCCCAGTGCTGGCCGGAATTGCGGGTCCGGCCGGTGCCCGTTATCAGCCGAGCAGTTCCTGCTCCAGCTTCTTGGCCATTTCCTCGATGTTTTCGGGCGGCCAGCCAGGGATATCCATGCCCAGGCGCAGACCCATCGAGCTCAGGACTTCCTTGATCTCGTTGAGCGACTTGCGGCCGAAATTCGGCGTGCGCAGCATCTCGGCCTCGGTCTTCTGGACCAGATCGCCGATGTAGATGATGTTGTCGTTCTTGAGGCAGTTGGCCGAACGCACCGACAGTTCGAGCTCGTCCACCTTCTTGAGCAGGTAACGGTTGAGCTGGTTGGCATCCGATTCCTGCGGCTCAGCGGCATGGCCGATCAGCGCGCCCTGCGGCTGCGGAATACCGTCGTCGAAGTGGACGAACAGCGTCAACTGGTCCTGCAGGATGCGCGCGGCATAGGCCACCGCGTCCTCGGGAGCCACCGTGCCATCGGTTTCGACGGTCAGCGAAAGCTTGTCGTAATCGAGCTCCTGACCGACGCGGGCATTCTCGACCTTGTAGCTGACCTGGCGCACCGGCGAATAGAGCGAATCGACCGGGATCAGGCCGATCGGCGCATCGACCGGGCGGTTGGCGACTGCCGGGGCATAACCCTTGCCGGTATCCGCCGTCAGCTCCATGTTGAACGTCGCGCCCTCGTCGAGATGGCAGATCACCAGATCCTTGTTCATCACCTCGATATCGCCCGAAACCGCGATGTCGCCGGCCTTGACCTCGCCAGGGCCGGTTGCCGAGAGTTGCAACCGCTTGGGGCCTTCGCCTTCCATCTTGAGCGCGATCTGCTTCACGTTCAGGACGATGTCGGTCACATCCTCGCGCACGCCGGCAAGCGAGGAAAACTCGTGCAGGACGTTCTCGATCTTGATCGACGTGATCGCGGCGCCCTGAAGCGAGCTCAGAAGCACGCGGCGCAGCGAATTGCCGAGCGTCAGACCGAAGCCGCGCTCGAGCGGTTCAGCCACGAAGGTCGCCTTGCGGCCCTTGTCGCCACCCTGCTTGATCTCGAGGATGTTGGGTTTCTTGAGTTCCTGCCAGTTCTTGATGTTGACGGACATGGATTTCCCCTAATTCGCCCTTTGGCGTTTTCAGATATGGTCAGGACCGGCAGCGCCTGGAACACGTCCGGTCCGTAGAGCAGGTTGGCGACCGTTCGCGGCCACCAATCGGGTACGGATCAGACGCGGCGACGTTTCGACGGTCGGACCCCGTTGTGCGGGATCGGTGTAACATCGCGGATCGAAGTGATCGTGAAGCCGACCGCCTGCAACGCCCTGAGTGCGCTTTCACGGCCCGATCCGGGGCCTTTCACCTCGACTTCCAGCGTGCGAACGCCGTGTTCGGCGGCCTTCTTGCCGGCATCGTCGGCAGCAACCTGCGCCGCATACGGCGTCGACTTGCGGCTGCCCTTGAAGCCCATCATGCCCGCACTGGACCAGCTGATCGCATTGCCCTGTGCATCGGTGATGGTGATCATCGTGTTGTTGAAGCTGGCGTTGACGTGCGCGACACCGCTGCTGATATTTTTCTTGTCACGCCGCCTGATACGGCCGGGTTCGCGTGCCATGGTTCGAATTCCTCTTTATTCTGCGTGAAGGTGAGTAATCTGGGGCGGAGCCCGATTTACTTCTTCTTGCCGGCGATCGCCTTGGCCTTGCCCTTGCGGGTGCGGGCATTGGTGTGCGTACGCTGGCCGCGAACGGGCAGCTGGTTGCGATGCCGCAAGCCGCGATAGGACCTCAGGTCCATCAACCGCTTGATGTTCATCGCCGTCTGACGACGCAAATCGCCTTCCACGGAATGATCAGCGTCGATCGTTTCGCGGATGCGCAGAACTTCCTCGTCGGAAAGATCCTGCACCCGGCGGCTGTGATCGATGCCCAGCTTGTCGGCAATCTTGACGGCCGTTGCGCGGCCGATACCGTGAATATAGGTGAGCGCGATGATAACGCGCTTGTTGGTGGGGATGTTTACCCCGGCAATACGAGCCACTTGCTTCTCCATGCTCCACAGGGTCGATGCCGGATTGGCCCGCCCTATCTCATCGCTGTTTATCGAGGCGTCCGAAACGCTAGGGGAAAACCCTCAACGTCAAAAAGCCCGGTTGGCGCATACCAATGGCTGCAACCTGCCGGACTCGGCTCGAACGTGTCGAATGGGGGCGCGCTTACGGCGATTCCCGCGCTGCGTCAACTGTCAAGCGCAAACAATCGCACATGCAGACCAACCTGGCCGCACGGCTGACGAACACTCGCAGGATACAGCAGCACACGCGCAGCGTCAAAGGCTTCATGCGGCATTGAACGCCCGGTCAATTCTCCGGAGCATTCTCCACGCGCCCCATGGCATCGATCGCCTCCTCGACGCTCGGCTCGGGCGCTTGCCCGTCCGGCGGCGCCGGCGCTCCGCCCGCCTCCGGCTCACTGCTGTCAGCCGATACGTCCACCCGCCCCAGGATGTCGGCCAGCCCTGCAAGTTGCTGGCTCAGGACGACGTCAACCGCCTTGGCGATGGGCGGTATTTCATAGCGCATGTGCCCGCCCACGACATATTCCCAGACGATGCGCGTGCCCTCCTCCACCTCGGAAATGGCGATCGTGAGCACCCCGGTCACCGCCTCGCTTTGCAGCGGGCCGAGCGCGCCTTGCATGCGCAGCGCGCGTTCGGGATAGGCCTGGATTACGCGCATATGCTCGGCGCTGCCTTCCAGCGTGATCCGGTCGGGATCGGCGGCTTCGGGAATACGTTCGCAGAAGCATCCGCCGGCCTGCGGTGTGAGCGTGAGATTGGCCGCATCGCCCGACCATGTATGCGCGGAATCCCACCAGTTTTTGGGGGCGATCAGCGCCAGCCACGCCTCCTTGGGGCTGGCCTTCACCACTGCCGCATTGCGCGTGACAAAGCCGCCGCTGGTGCTTTCGACAACCTCGGCATGCACGGGGAGCGCAAGCAGCGCCCCGGCAATCAACGCAGTGCGGACAAGCGCGGTGGAAATCGGCGGCATGGCGGGCTCCCTGTGATCCCGCGTTCTAGGATCGCGCCCGACCTGCGGCAAGCCGGATCAGGCGAGAATCGCGTCGATCGCGGCAGTCACCGCGTCGATGCTGGCCATGCCGTCAACCCGGCGCACGATCCCGCGCGCCTCGTAGCCCGGCAGGATCGGCGCGGTCTTGGCGCGATATTCCTGCATTCTGGTGCGCACCGTTTCCTCGTTATCGTCGGGGCGGCGCTTGAATTCGGTGCTGCCGCATTCGTCGCACACGCCCGCCTGCCTGGGCTGCCTGTAGCGGTCGTGATAGCCCGCGCCGCAGCGTGCGCAGGTAAAGCGCCCGGTGATGCGATCGACCAGCGCATCTTCGTCAACCGCCAGTTCGATCACCCGGTCCAGCGCGCGCCCATGCTTCTCGAGCAGGGCATCGAGCATTTCGGCCTGCGTGGCAGTGCGCGGATAGCCATCGAAGATCGCGCCCTGCCCGGCGGGCATGGCGGCGAGTTCGGCGTCGATCAGTTCGGAAACGATCTCGTCCGAAACCAGCTCGCCGCGGTCCATCACTGCCTTGGCCTTGAGCCCCACCGGCGTTTGCGCCTTGACCGCCGCGCGCAGCATGTCGCCGGTCGAAAGCTGGCGCATGCCATGCCGCTCGACCAGGCGCGCGCTTTGCGTGCCCTTGCCCGCGCCCGGAGGTCCGAGAAGAATAATGTTCATGGAGCCGGCTTCCCCCTGTAGATCAGCACCGTGCGGTCAGCGCAGACGGCCCTTCAGCTTCGCCTTCTTGATCAGATCGCCATACTGGTGCGCCAGCAGATGTGACTGGATCTGGCCGATCGTATCCACCGTTACATTGACCACGATCAGCAGGCTGGTGCCGCCAAGGAACAGCGGGATGCCCGTCTGCGCGATCATGTATTCGGGCACGACGCAGACCACCGTCAGATAGATCGCGCCGACCACGGTGATGCGGGTCAGCACATAATCGAGGTAGTCGGCGGTGCGCTTGCCCGGGCGGATACCGGGAATGAAGCCGCCGTTCTTCTTGAGGTTCTCCGCCGTTTCCTCGGGGTTGAAAACCACCGCGGTGTAGAAGAAACAGAAGAAGATGATCCCGATGCCGTAAAGCGTCATGTAGATCGGCTGACCATGCGCCAGATACTGGTTGAGCGTGATGATCGCGCTGCCCGTTGCGCTGTCGGGATCGACCGAATTGCCCGCGAACTGGGATATGGTGAGCGGCAGCAGCAGAAGCGAACTGGCGAAGATCGGCGGAATGACCCCGGCAGTATTGAGCTTCAATGGCAGGTGCGACCGGTCTGCCTGCATCATGCCGTGCTGCGTCGCGCGCTTGGGATATTGCACCAGCAAGCGGCGCTGTGCCCGTTCGACAAACGAAATCAGCAGGATCAGGACCACGATCATGGCGATGAAGCCGATGATGATCGCGGGCGAAATCGACCCGGTGCGTCCACCCTCGAACAAGTTGGCGGTAAAGGTCGGGAACTGCGCCACGATCCCGGCCATGATGATCAGCGACACACCATTACCGATGCCGCGACTGGTAATCTGTTCGCCCAGCCACAACAGGAACATGGTCCCGCCCACCAGGCTGATCACCGCACCCACGCGGAACATCATCCCGGGGTTGACGACCGCCTGAAGCCCTGCCGAATTCGAAAAGCTTTCAAGCCCTGCCGCGAGGAACCAGCCCTGGATCACGCACAGGAACACCGCGCCATAGCGCGTGTACTGGTTGAGCTTCTGCCGCCCGGTTGCGCCTTCCTTCTTGAGCGCGGCCAGCGCCGGGTGCAGCGCTGCGGCCATCTGCACCACGATCGAGGCAGTGATGTATGGCATCACGCCCAGCGCGATCAGGCTCATGCGTTCAAGGCTGCCGCCGGTGAACATGTTGAAAATGTCGATGATCCCGCCCGACGTGCGCTCGGCCAGCTGCTGCAATGCCAGCGGGTTGATGCCCGGAAGCGGCACGAAGCTCAGGAAGCGGAACACGATCAGCACGCCGACGGTGAACCAGATGCGCTGGCGCAGCTCGGTGGCCTTGGAGAAATTGGCGAGGCTCAGATTGCTCGCGATATTATCGGCGCGTGATGCCATGATTAGCTATCGATCCTGAAGTCTGTTGACCCTGGGGCGCCGGACATTTCCGGCATAGGCCGGATAGATAGGGTGCAGCTGGCCGCTTGTCGAACCCCCCGCACCCCGCATTCCGGTTTTAGCCGGCTTTTTCTTCGTCCGCAGCCTTGGCAGGCGCGGTCACGGTCACCGATCCGCCAGCCTTTTCGACCGCCTCGATCGCGCCCCTGGAGGCACCCGTCACGACCAGCTTGACCTTGGCCGTGATCTCGCCCTTGCCCAGCAGGCGCACGCCGTCCTTGCCGCCGCGCACCAGGCCGACAGCGCGCAGCGCCGCCTCGTCGATGTCCTTCTTGGCGTCGAGCTTCCCCGCGTCGATGAACTTCTGCACCATGCCGGTGTTCACTTCGGCATAATCACGCGCGAAGATGTTGTTGAAGCCGCGCTTCGGCA
>LOEX01000015.1 GCA_001516125.1 Sphingomonadales bacterium BRH_c42 | reverse complement strand
GGGGCAATACCGCTGGTGGGCGTGGGCGGTATTGCCAGCGCCGAGGACGCGTGGGAGCGCATCCGGGCGGGGGCCAGCCTGATCCAGCTTTACAGCGCGCTGGTCTATGAAGGCCTGGGCCTGGCCGCGCGGATCGTGCGCGGGATCGAAACGCTGATGCAGCGAGACGGTTTTTCCAGCATTGCCGAAGCGGTTGGAAGCGAATAGCGAAGCGGCCATGCTGCGCAAGTTTGCCATTCCCTTCGCCGTCGCCTTCGCCCTTGGCGGATGCGCGACCCTTCCCGCCGCAGAAAAGGTCGCCGAAACGACTGCGCTGGCGCCGACCTTTATCGGCACGGTCAGCGCCGCCGATCCACGCGCCGAGGCGGCGGGCCTCGAAATGCTTCGCCGCGGCGGCAGCGCTACCGATGCGGCGATTGCGACAATGCTGGCGCTGACCGTGGTCGAGCCGCAGAGTTCGGGAATTGGCGGCGGCGGCTTCATGGTGCGCGGCACTGCCGATGGGCAGGTCACGGCCCTGGACGGGCGCGAAACGGCACCTTCGGGGGCCACGCCGGAATGGTTCCTTGGACCCGACGGCACGTTGCCTCCCTTCGCCGAATCGGTCCGCAGCGGGCTCAGCGTGGGGGTTCCGGGCAACATCGCGCTCGCCGCAATGGCCCATGCGCGGCATGGCAGGCTTGACTGGGCAACGCTGTTCGAACCGGCCATCCGCCTCGCCCGTGAAGGTTTCCAGATCAACCCGCGGCTGCAAGGTTCGCTCTCATCTGCTGGCGACCGGGCGGCGTTTACCGAAACCGGCCGCGCGCTGTTCCGCGATGCCGAAGGCAATCCGTTTCCGGTCGGGCACCTTGTCGTGAACGAGGAGCTGGCGCGCACTTTCGAAGCGATTGCCGCTGGCGGGCCGCAGGTATTCTATCGCGGCGAGCGGGCCGAAGCACTGGCAGAAACGGTCGCCGCCGCCACTCCGCGTAACGGTGCGATGTCGGCCGAAGATGTGGCCGCGTATACCGCCAAGCCGCGCGATGCGATCTGCGGCAGCTATCGTGGCTACCGCGTATGCGGCATGGGCCCGCCGACATCGGGCGGAGTGGCCGTGCTGCAGATGCTGGCGATGCTCGAACGCTTCGACCTTGCCTCGCTGGGGGCGGAAAACCCCGTCACCTGGCACCTTTTCCTCGAAGCGCAGCGGCTCGCCTATGCCGACCGCGAGCTTTATCTCGCCGATCCCGATTTCGTGACCGTGCCCACCCCTGGCCTGCTCGATCCTGCATATCTGGCGCGGCGCAGCGCGTTGATCGATCCGGGCAAGGCCATGGCGAGTGCCGAGCCGGGTATTCCGGCGGGTGCGCCCCCGGCACCGGGTGACGGCGATGAGCCGCCAGAACAGGGCACCACCCATTTCGCCGTGGTCGATGCCAACCAGACCATGGTCAGCTATACCTCCACGATCGAGGGGCCGTTCGGCTCCGGATTGATGACCGGCGGTTTCTTCCTCAATAACGAACTGACCGATTTCAGCCGTGCGCCGGTGGTGGACGGCAGGCCGGTCGCCAACCGGGTGGAAGGGGGCAAGCGGCCGCGCAGCTCAATGGCGCCAATGGTGGTGTGGGCGCCGGATGGACGCCCGCTGCTGGCGGTGGGCGCGGCAGGCGGCGGCACGATCCCGGTGCAAACCGCACGCAGCATCATCGGAGTGATCGATTTCGGCCTCGATGCCGGACCGGCCCTGGGCCTGCCATTCATTATGTCCTTCGGTGATCGCGTGCTGGTGGAGCAGGGCACATGGCTGGAGGGGGCAATCACGGCCTTTGTCGCGCTGGGTCATGCCGACCTCTTTGCGCGGCCCGCTCCGGTCAAGGCCAATGCCGTATTGCGGCGCGATGGCGCATGGCAAAGCGCGCGCGATCCACGCCTTGAAAGCCAGCTGGAACTTCCCTGAGCGGGTCTTGGCAAGATGAATACGGGCGCTTATTGCGTGCGGGGGGGCAGGAGCGAGCTAGTGCAGCTTTCGGAAATCGATAACGCAAACAATCTGGTCGAACTGTTTCTCAGGCGCGCGGACGAAAAGGGCGACGCACCTTTCCTGGGTCACAATCAGGACGGTGAGTGGGTCACGCAAAGCTGGCGCGAAGTTGCCGGCAAGGTCTGCCTGCTGGCGGAAAATCTGCGCACGCTGGGCCTCGAAGATGGCGACCGGGTGGCGCTGGTTTCGGAAAACCGGCCCGAATGGTGCATTGCCGACCTCGCGATCATGGCGGCGGGCTGCGTGACCGTGCCAGCCTATGTCACCAATACCGAGCGCGACCATGTCCACATTCTCGACAATTCGGGCGCGCGCGCAGTGTTCGTCTCGGGCGAAAAGCTGCTCAGGCCGCTCCATCCGGCGATCCAGGTAACCGGCATTGTCGAACATGTGATCGGGATCGAAAACCTCAACCGGCAACAGTCCGGCAGCTTCGAATTCCACAGCTGGGAGAAGATGCTCACAGGTGACGCCAGGGCTGCGCGCCTGGCGGTGGACGCGCGCATTGCCGGTATCGCGCGCGCGAGGACCGCCTGCATCATCTACACCAGCGGAACCGGCGGTGCTCCGCGCGGGGTGATGCAGCACCACGGCTCGATCCTGTGCAATGTGGCGGGCGCGGCAGAGGTGTTGATCGACGATTTCGGCATCACCGACGAACGCTTCCTTTCGTTCCTGCCGCTCAGCCACGCCTACGAACACACCGGCGGACAATATCTCCCGATCGCGGTGGGCGCGGAGATTTACTATGCCGAGGGGCTGGAGAAGCTCGCTGGCAATATCGAGGAGGTGCGCCCCACGATCATGGTGGTGGTGCCGCGGCTGTTCGAGGTGTTGCGCGCGCGGATCATGAAGCAGGTCGAAAAGCAGGGCCGCTTCGCCAATTACCTGATGGACCGCGCCCTGACGATCAGCGAGAACGCCGTCGAAGGGCAAAAGCGCAGGCGCGACCGGCCGATGAATTTCCTGCTCGAACGCACGCTGCGCCCCAAGATCCGCAAGCGCTTCGGCGGGCGGATCAAGGCCATGGTATCGGGCGGTGCGCCGCTCAATCCCGATGTCGGTACTTTCTTCGAGGCGATGGGACTCACCATGCTGCAGGGCTATGGCCAGACCGAGGCGGGTCCGGTGATCAGCTGCAACAGGCCAAAGGCGGGGCTCAAGATGGATACCGTCGGCCCGCCGCTGCGCGGGGTCGAGGTGCGGATAGCCGAGGATGGCGAAATCCTGTGCCGCGGCGAACTGGTGATGCACGGCTATTGGCGCAACAAGGTGGAAACCGACCGCGCACTCAGGCCCGAGCCGGGCGACCCGTCGGGCGCCATCTGGCTCCACACCGGCGATATCGGCCATATCGACGCGAAGGGCCGGATCGTCATCACCGATCGCAAGAAGGACATGATCATCAACGACAAGGGGGACAATGTCGCCCCGCAGAAGGTCGAGGGCATGCTCACGCTCCAGGGCGAAATCGCGCAGGCCATGGTGAGCGGCGACAAGCGCCCCTATGTCGTCGCGCTGATCGTGCCCGATGCCGAATGGGCGCTCGAGTGGGCGCGCGCCAATGACGAGAAGTTCGACCTGAAGGCGCTGCAGGGCCTGCCTGCATTCAGGAGCGCGGTGCGCGCCGCGATCGACCGGGTGAACAAGGATCTGTCGGTGGTGGAAAAGATCCGCCAGTTCGCCTTTGCCGACGAGCCCTTCACCATCGAGAACGAGGAAATGACGCCGAGCATGAAGATCAGGCGGCACAAGATCCGCGAGCGCTATCAGGAACGGATCGACGGGCTCTATCGGGGGTAGGGACTGTTCGCTTCCGGCCTACGCCCGCCCCGCCAGTTCACTCTTGCCCAGCGCACTCTTGCAAAGCCCGCCCGCCGCTGTAAGTTCTTTCGCACGCAGTTACAGGGGGATAGGCGTAATGGCCAAGGGTGCGATCGGGCATGCCGTGATCTTTTGCATGTGTGCGTTGGCGTGGCTGGCGCCGGCTCGGGCCGATACGGGTCCACCGCCGATCGACGCCTACGGCGAACTCCCGGCGATGGAAGAGCTGGTCATTTCCCCCAGCGGAGAGCGGATTGCCACGCTCGCAACGATTTCAGGCCAGCGGCGCCTGTTGATCGTGGATCAGGATATGAAGGTGCTCCGGTCCTTTGCGATGGATGGGCTGAAGATCCGGAGTTTCGATTTCGTCACCGATGACCACCTGCTGCTGCGCCACAGCTCGACCCAGGATCTCGGTTTCGGCTTCTCGCAGGACAAGTTCGAATTCTTCCAGTCCATCATCATTCCCGTGGGAGGCGGCGAACCGGAAGCCGTGTTCGGTAACCGCCGCGACCTGGTCGGCGCTACATTCGGTTATTACGGCACACGCATGGTGAATGGGCGCCCGGCGGCGTTCTTCGGGGCAATCGAGCTGGAGCGCGAAACGACAGGGAACCGCACAGGGTACCGGTTCAACCATGGCAGGCCTGCGCTCTACTCAGTCGATATCCAGACCAACGCCGCCAAGCGGGTCGACGGATCGCCCAATGAAAACATGCAGCGCGACTGGCTGATCGGCCACGACGGGGCCATTCTCGCGCGCCTCGATCTTTCGCAGACCAACGGCGCGTGGCAGATCCGCGGCACTTCGGGCGTAATCGCGAAAGGGGTCGACCCGTTGGGAGACGTCTATCTCGTCGCCATCGGCGCGGACGGTTCGACGATCATCTATAGTGCCCGTGACGAAACCAGCGGCACGACGCACTGGTACGAAGTTGCCGTGGGCGGCGGCGGCACCCCGGCGGAAGTGTTTGGCGACGACGATATCGACCGCATTTTCACCGATCGCCTCAATGGCCAGTTGATCGGCTATCTGCGCGAGGAGAGCGAGATCGAGCCGATCTTCTTCGACCCCGGGATGACGGCAAAGGTCAAGCTGATCCGCAAGGCTTTTGCAAAACTGAACAACCGCATGATCGACTGGACGCGCGATTTCAGCCACGCGATCGTGCGCACCGACGGCGATGGCGACAGCGGCTCTTACTTCAAGGTCGACATCGCCCGGCTCAAGGCGGACGCCATCGGATACGAACGGCCCGCCATTGCCCCCGTGCAGGTCGGACCGGTCTCGACCGTTGAATATACCGCGTCCGACGGGCTCGAAATGAACGGCATCCTTACCCTCCCACCGGGGCGCGAGGCCAAGGGCCTGCCGCTGATCATGCTGCCGCACGGCGGGCCGCACAGCCATGACGAGGAAGGCTTCGACTGGTGGGCGCAGGCCTTCGCCTCGCGCGGCTATGCGGTGTTCCAGCCGAACTTTCGCGGCTCGACAAACCGGTCTGAAAGTTTCGCACAGGCAGGGTACGGACAATGGGGTCGCAAGATGCAGTCCGACATTTCCGACGGCCTGGCGATGCTGGCCGAAAAGGGCATAGTCGATCCACGGCGCGCCTGCATCGTCGGGGCGAGCTATGGCGGCTATGCCGCGCTCGCCGGCGTTACCTTGCAGCAGGGCCTCTATCGCTGCGCGGTATCGGTCGCCGGTGTGGCCGATCTCGGCCTGATGACACGGATCGAGAGGCGCGAAAGCGGCAGCAAGCTGCGCGAGCGCTCGCTCGAGGAAGAACTGGGTCCGCGCTCCGGCTTCAGAGAGGTGTCGCCGCGTTACAATGCTGCCCGCGCCGACGCGCCGATCATGCTGATCCATGGCCGTGACGATACGGTGGTGCATTACGAACACAGCCTGAAAATGGCCGATGCGCTAAAGGACGCCGGGAAACCTTACGAGTTCGTCGAGCTCAAGGGCGAGGACCACTGGTTGTCGCTGCGCGAAACGCGGGTCGCCATGCTCGAGGCGGCCATGGCGTTTGTCATGAAACATAACCCGCCCGACTGACGCCTCGCTCAGGCTCTGGAGCGGCAGCTTGCGCCTCTCCGCGCGGTCCGTCTTGGGCTGTCAGGCGTCATCAGGGTTAGGACTTGCGTAGTTTGTTGTGTTCGATCGGATCGGCAAGCAGGTTCCTGACGTGATCGCAGATCGACCGGCTGTCATTACTTGCTTGCCGCAGCAGTTCCTTGCGTTCTTCCAGCGACCAGACGCGGTCCGGCGTGACATCTTCTGCATCACGCGGAAGATGACGGGTCACGACAAAAGGTTGGCTCATGGAATCAAAAAGGACGGTGATGGTTGCATGAGCGAGCAGGTGACGGAACGGTCGGTTCTTGCGCCATCGAGCAATTCGCTGCTCCAGCGCTTTCGCCTTGCGGCTTTCTGCCATACGCAAGCGATTGCGCAGCTCGTTTAGCGAGCCGAGAGAACCGTTGGCAATCGGCAAGTCTAGCGCAAGCGACAAGCGTCCAAGTGCCTGCTCACCGCGCGCGAAATGGTCGAGCACCAGGCCAAGCCAAGCGTGTGGTTCAAGTTCTGTCGAGGCCTGGGCCTCTACCACCGACATTTCAGTCATTTCCTCAAGCCGCCTCGGCCTGCTCGACATATTCGGGATAGAAGCACGGTTCGCGGTCGGACCAGCCAGGCGCGGTGGCAGCCGCTTCGCTTAAGGATTGGAGCAGCATCTTGCGGCGTTCCGGGCGGATCTGCGGCAGCGATGCCGCCGCGCAGAATGCGGATGGCAGCCACGGGCGTACTTCGGCGCCCAGCAGCCGTTCATAGAGGAACCGGAAGGCGGAAAAGCAGGTGATGCGTTCCTGCGCCAGATCGAATGCGGCGACGCGCGTGAGCTTGCCGATAAAGCCCTCGATCAGGCTCAGGCTCGAATCGCAAGGGATCATCCGGCGCAGCGATTTCAGCTCCTGATAGGCGACATACTGGCTGCGGATCGCAGCATTTTCGCCCTCGTCGCGCGCCCACAGCCTGAATGCATCCTGGCGCCCCAACCCGATATCGAGGCTGCGCTTGATATACCGCTGCTCGCACGGCTCGAAACTGGCGAACTCGCGCATTTCGTTGATCGTCATCGATGCACTGCCTGCGACGGCCATGATGCGCTCCTTGTTGCGCTGCTTGCTGTGGCCGCAACATCGCGCATCAAGGTTAATTACAGGTAACCATGCCCTCGCATTTTCACTTGGCGCGGCGCCTTTCAGATCAACCCGGCCAGCGGCGAACTCGGATCGGCATACATGCGCCGCCCCATGCGCCCGGCGAGGTATGCCTCGCGCCCGGCCTCGACGCTGAGCTTCATCGCGCGCGCCATGCGGATGGGGTCTTTCGCCTCGGCGATGGCGGTGTTCATCAGCACCCCGTCGCAGCCCAGTTCCATCGCCACCGCCGCATCGCTGGCAGTGCCCACGCCCGCATCGACCAGCACCGGCACCCTGGCGCCCTCGACGATCAGGCGGATCGTGACGCGGTTCTGGATCCCGAGGCCCGAGCCGATCGGCGCGCCCAGCGGCATCACCGCCACCGCGCCCGCGTCTTCCAGCTGCTTCGCCGCAATCGGATCGTCCACGCAATAGACCATCGGCAGAAAGCCTTCGCCTGCGAGCACTTCAGTCGCCTTGAGAGTCTCGCGCATATCGGGGTAGAGCGTGCGCGCCTCGCCCAACACTTCGAGCTTGACCAGGTCCCAGCCGCCCGCCTCGCGCGCCAGCCGCAGCGTGCGGATCGCCTCATCGGCGGTGAAACAGCCGGCGGTGTTGGGCAGGTATGTAATCTTTTTCGGATCGATATAGTCGGTCAGCATCGGCGCATTGGGATCGCTGACATTGACGCGCCTCACCGCGACGGTGACGATTTGAGCGCCGGACGCCGCGACCGCCGCCGCGTTCTGTTCAAAATCCTTGTATTTGCCCGTGCCGACAATCAGCCGCGAATGGAATGTCCGCCCGGCCACGCTCCAGGTGTCGGCATGATCGCCTCCGCCCACGAAATGAACGATCTCGAGCACGTCGCCATCGGCCAGCATCGCTTCCCCCAAGGTCGATCGCGGTATGATCGTGCCATTGCGCTCGACCGCGACCTTGGCCGGATCGAGCCCCAGCTCGGCGGCGAGCGCGGCTATGGTGGGGGCGGCGGTGCGGCGCGCATCGCCGTTCAGCGTGATCTGTATCTCAGGCGTCATGCAATGGGCAAATAGACCTCAACGCGCCCCAGACAAGTGCTCACGCAAGTTGAGCACGTGCCCCAGCGAAACCAGCGCCACTCCGATGATCGTCAGAATCGCCTCTTTCGGACCGTGCGGCACCGCCAGCGCCCCGCCCATGAACGACAGGCCCATCATGGCGGTAACGAAAGGCTCTGCACGGCGATGCCTGAGCGCGCTCCCACCGATCGCGACCGCGGCAACTATCAGCGCCAGCAGCAGGCCGAAGCGGTGGATTTCGGGGGAGAGAAGCAATTGCCCGCCCAGCCCCAGCGCCGAAACGACCAGGATCGTCGCCAGGCAATGTACCAGGCACAGCCCACCCAGAACTATGCCGGTGAGGTCGAGATGTCGGCGAATCGATAGGAGCAGTTCGGGCATGACCGCACCGCATGTATGTTATGTTGTATCATTTGACAAGCGGGGGCGGTCCATCTCTGCAATTTGGCCCGGAATTTGACTTGCACTTTCGCCGCGTCGCCCGCAGGTATCGCGCGCCATGCATGCTGCCCGCGCCGTCCCGTCCGCCCGTCCATCGGCGCTCGCCGCCTGGCTGCTGGTCGTTGCCGCGATGGTGGTGCTGATCGTGATGGTGGGCGGGATCACCCGGCTTACCGAAAGCGGGCTGTCCATCACCCGATGGCAACCGGTCAGTGGGATCCTGCCTCCCCTGTCGGAAGCGGCATGGCAGGCCGAGTTTGCCCGCTATCGCCAGACCGGCGAGTTCATCCGCGAGGCTGGACCTGCCGGGATGCAACTGGCCGATTTCAAGTTCATCTTCTTCTGGGAATGGTCGCACCGGCTGCTCGGCAGGCTGATCGGGCTCGCCTTCGCACTGCCGCTGGCGTGGTTCTGGATCAGGCGCGCGATCCCCGCGGGTTACAAGCCGCGGCTGCTGGCGCTGCTGGCGCTGGGCGGACTGCAAGGCGTGTTCGGGTGGCTGATGGTGCGATCGGGCCTCGGCACCGCGATGACCGATGTCAGCCATTTCTGGCTTTCGGTCCACCTGCTTACGGCACTCATAACACTGGCTGCGCTGGTGTGGACCGCGCTCGATCTGCGCGCGCTGGCGCGCGATCCGGCTGCGCGGCCCG
>LOEX01000014.1 GCA_001516125.1 Sphingomonadales bacterium BRH_c42 | reverse complement strand
TGTCTCGGCGACCGGCGCGACGACCGTCCACAATCTCGCCTACGCCCAGCGCCTCGGCCTCTGGGGCGGCGAGGATTTCCCGTTCGCGACACGCGCCGAATTCGTCGAGGCGATCGAGGACGGCGGCGTCGCGGCGATGGAGGTGCTGGCCCGGGACCTGCGCTCGCTCGGCCTCTACATGGCCCGGTCGCTCTCCTACGACGGCGTCGAATACGAACTGCTCGAGCACCAGCTCACCCCCGAGCAGACCGGCATCTACGACGCCTATGCCGGGGCCTTCGCCGTCATCCATAACAATCTCGACGCCGCGATGCAGGCCGCCAACATCACCGGCGATACCGGCACGCTGAACCGGCAGGCCAAGTCCGCCGCCCGCTCGGCCTTCGAATCCGCCAAGCAGCGCTTCTTCGGCCATCTGCTGACCTCGATGAAGACGACGACCCTGATCCGTTCGATCGAGCAGGATCTGATCGATGGCCATGCTGCCGTGATCCAGATCGTGTCGACCGGCGAAGCCTTGATGGAACGCCGGCTCGCGGAGATCCCGACTGAGGAATGGAATGACGTCCGGGTGGACATCACCCCGCGCGAGTACGTTCTGGATTATCTCGCCCATTCCTTCCCGGTGCAGCTCTATGAGCCGTTCACCGACAGCGAGGGCAACCTGTCGTCGCGGCCGGTGTTTCGCGACGGCCAGCCGGTGGAGAGCCGCGACGCCGTTGCCCGTCGTGACCATTTGATCGAGAGGCTGGCATCGCTGCCTCCGGTTCCCGGCGCGCTCGATCAGATCGTCCAGCGCTTCGGAACCGATATCGTGGCGGAGGTGACGGGACGTTCGCGGCGCATCGTCCGCACGTCGGGTACCGACTCCATGACCAGCCGCGGCGGCATCGACCGCCTCGCCGTGGAGAACCGCGCTGCCTCGGCCAACCTCGCGGAGACGCAGGCCTTCATGGAAGATCAGAAGCGCATCCTGATCTTCTCCGACGCGGGCGGCACCGGCCGCAGCTATCATGCCGACCTGTCGGCGCGGAACCAGCGGCTGCGCGTCCACTATCTGCTGGAGCCGGGCTGGAAGGCCGACGCCGCCATTCAGGGCCTGGGCCGCACCAACCGGACCAACCAGGCGCAGCCGCCGCTGTTCCGGCCGATCTCGACGGACGTGAAGGCGGAAAAGCGCTTTCTCTCGACCATCGCCCGCCGCCTCGACACCCTGGGCGCGATCACGCGCGGCCAGCGCCAAACGGGCGGCCAGGGGATGTTCCGGCCGGAGGACAATCTGGAGAGCCACTATGCCCGCGACGCGCTGCGGCAGCTCTACCTGCTGCTGGTGCGCGGCAAGGTCGAGGGTTGCTCGCTCCAGATGTTCGAGGACGCCACCGGCCTCTCGCTGATGGATTCCACCGGCATCAAGGACGAACTGCCGCCGATCACTACCTTCCTGAACCGGTTGTTGGCGCTGACCATCGACCTTCAGGGCGTCCTGTTCACGGCATTCGAGCGGTTGCTGAACGCCAAGATCGAAGGCGCCATCGCCTCCGGCAGCTACGATGTCGGGCTGGAGACCTTGCAGGCCGAGAGCTTCATCGTCACCGATCGCCGGACCATCCATGTCCACCCCGGCACCGGCGCCGAGGCTCGGCTGCTGGCCATCACCCAGCGCCAGCGCAACCGTCCCGTGACGCTGGCCGAGGCGTTCGACCATCTCGATGACCCGGGCGCGAGGCTGCTGATCAACGAGCGCTCGGGCCGCGCCGCCGTGCAGATCCCGACCACCAGCATCATGCTGGACGATGGCGAGATCGAACGGCGCGTGCGGCTGATCCGGCCGATGGAGGCGCACAACGTCCCCGTCAGGATGATGGACGAGACCCATTGGATCGAGGTGGATCACGCGGGCTTCGCTGCGGCATGGGATGCCGAGGTCGCCGAGGTGCCGGAGTATGCCGACAGCACCATCCATGTCGTCAGCGGGCTGTTGCTGCCGATTTGGAAGCGCCTACCCAAGGAATCGACGCGGGTCTACCGGCTCCAGACCGATGACGGCGAGCGCATCGTCGGCCGGCGCGTCTCTCCCGCCTGGGTGGCGGGCGCACTCACTACCGGCACCTCGAACCTGACGCCCGACGACGCCTTCATGGCGCTGATGGACGGCAAGACCATCCTCGATCTGACCGAGGGTCTTCAGCTTCGCCGCGTCCGGGTCATGGGCGCCAACCGCATCGAGCTGTCGGGCTTCACCGACGCCATGCGCGATCGCCTGCGGGCCTATGGCCTGTTCCACGAGATCATCTCATGGAAGCTGCGGATGTTCGTGCCGGCCGATACGACCGGCGCTGCGATCCTGGCCAAGGTCCTGGAGCGCTATCCCGTCGAGCGCATCGGCGAGCGGGAGGCGGCGTGATGGCACGGCAGGACGCCTCCGAACTGGCAATCCGTCTCGGCCGGCAGGCAGAGGCGGTGTGCCGCCACTACCTCGCTGCCGGTCATCGGGAGGGCCGCTACTGGCTCGTCGGCGATGTGCGCAACACGCCCGGCCGCTCGATGTTCGTGCGGCTAAAGGGCGGCGAAACCGGCAAGGGCGCCGCCGGCAAATGGACCGACGCTGCCACCGGCGAGCATGGCGATCTCCTCGACGTCATCCGCGAGAGCTGCGGTCTGATCGACTTCAAGGACGTCGCCGATGAGGCGCGCACCTTCCTGTCGATGCCCCATCCCGAACCGGACCATCCGCATGATGGCGAACGCAAATCACCGGCACCATCCGGATCACCGGAAGCGGCACGGCGGCTCTTTGCCATGGCGCAGCCGATCTCAGGCACGCTCGTAAAGACGTATCTGCGCACACGCGGCATTACGGATTTGCACGGAACCGGAAGCCTGCGCTTCCATCCGCGCTGCTACTACCGGCCTGACGAGCATTCCCCGACCGAGACCTGGCCGGCGATGATCGCATCGGTCACCGATCTCGCCGGGCATCAGACCGGCGCGCATCGCACCTGGCTCGCGCCGAACGGCTCGGGCAAGGCCCCGATCGACACGCCGAGACGGGCGATGGGCGACCTCCTCGGGCACGCCGTTCGCTTCGGTGCGGCGGGCGACGTGATGGCAGCGGGCGAAGGCATCGAGACGATGCTGTCGCTCAGAATGGCGCTGCCCAATATGCCCATGGCGGCGGCGCTCTCGGCGGCGCATCTTTCGGCCATCCTGTTCCCCGACACGCTGCGCCGGCTCTACATCGCCCGCGACAATGATCCGGCCGGCGACGGTGCGATGACAACCTTGATCGAACGGGCGAACGCGGCCGGGATCGAGGCGGTCGTGGTGTCTCCGAACCTGGGCGACTTCAACGAGGATCTCCGCCTGGCAGGTCTGGACAGCGTCCGGGCAGCGGCACGGGTGCAGATCGCGCCCCAGGACGTCGCACGCTTCATGGCGTTGGCGGCATAGCCGCGAGGAGAATGCAGACGGCCGGAGCACCGTCGTCGGCATCGCTCGGATGATTCCCAGGTCGGAGAGAACCGCGCCCCGGCCTTCGAGAGGGCGATCGGCCAGCAAACGGCCCGGCCCCGCAATGTCTGCGGCTGACTATTTTCCGGCGCGGCCGAGAGCCGCTTTCCATCGCGAGGCAAAATAGCCCGCCTTCGTCATCCTCCGCTGTGCTCCGGCCCTCCGCTTCGCTGCGGATGCAGGTCCGGCCCGCCCGCCGGCTTTCGTCGCCATGAAGGCCGCGAGGGTCGCGGTCGAACCGACGGAGCATCCCGATGAGCGAGCACGACGACTACGAACCGCATCACGCCTCTTCCCCCACCGACCATGTCCTCAGCGAACTCCAGCTTTACGGCTACCGTCCCTTCACGGATGAACCCGATCCCCGACCGCTTCCGGAAGGCGACCATGTCGCCGGCGCCATCGCCGACATCTTCGACGCCCTGATCGTCACCCTGGAGGACACCCGCCTCGAGCCCGACCTCGACGATCTCCTCTGGTCGACGGTCAACGTCTTCCACCGCGCCAACGAACGGATCGAGCGCGAGTTGGACGATAACGAGCAGGCGCAACGCCGCGGCCAGCGCGAACAGGATGGCAGCGAAGTGAAGGCCGTCGAGCTGGAACGCCTGACGACCGAAGGGCAGACGATGATCGAGCGCCGCAACGCCTTCGAGCTGATGCGCGACCAGGCCGCCGAACACTATGAGCGCCATACCGGATCGAACTGGCGACCGCGCGGCGGATCGATGGTCAACCACCGCAACCTGACCTCGGCGATGATCGACAGCCGGGACTTCCTCGCCGCCAAGAAGCGGGCCGACAATCAGGTGCTGCTGCCCGCAGGTCCAAAGATCGCCTTCACCGGCGGGCTCGACTTCAACGATCACCGTCTGATCTGGGCCAAGCTCGATCAGGTCCACGCCAAGCACCCCGACATGGTCCTGCTGCACGGCAAGTCGCCGAAGGGCGCCGAGAAGATAGCGGCGAAATGGGCCGACGCCCGCAAGGTCCCGCAGGTCGGCTTCGCCCCCGACTGGACGAAACACGCCAAGGCCGCACCGTTCAAGCGCAACGATCAGATGCTCGACGTCCTGCCGATCGGGGCCATCGTCTTCCCCGGCACCGGCATTCAGGACAACCTTGCCGACAAGGCAAGGAAGCTCGGAATCCCACTGTTCGATTTCCGCCAGAAAGGAGGCGGCGCGTAAGCGCTGCCTTCACAGCATCTCAGGTCGGAACAGTGACCTGCGACTGATGATCTTGCCGGACACCACGAAGATGCCTTCGCCGGTATAGTGCAGCGTCTCGGGATGTTTTGGCGACGCGGCGACATGCGCCTTCACCACCTCGAAGATGAAGAAATTATACTTCCCGACTAGCGCATCGTCGTGAAGGCGGCACTCGAAGCCGGCATGGCATTCGCCGATGAGTGGCGCATCGACCTCGCTCGCGTCTTCCTCCGTGAGATTGAATTTGGCGAACTTGTCGATTTCGGCTCCCGACGTATTGCCGATCCCGACCACGGTATCGGTCAGCGCCGTCGTCGGCAGATTGATCACACACTCCCGGCTCTCGCGGATCATCCGGTGACTGTGATTGCCGCCGGAGATCATCAGGCCGACCAGAGACGGCGAAAACTCCAGGATCGCGTGCCAGCCGAGCGTCATGATGTTGGTCGCGCCCTGCCACTTCGACGACACCAGCACGATCGGGCCGGGCTCCAGATAGCGCCGCACCTGGCTGACAGGGAAGTCGGTCTTCTTCGGCAGTTTCGGCACGGGCGTCCTCTCTGGCTGTTGGGCTCTGCATGACCATACCCGCCCATGTCGGCAGCATCACGACCGGCAGCACCGCAGCGATGCTTCGGCGCGAAAGCATTGAAGGGGCGTTCCATCGTGGCCCGGTCATGGCGGAAAACATCTCCCGCTTCCATTGCGCTGATCCTTGGTCCAACCGCTGGCCTGACGCCATCAACCCGTAAAGGGTCGGCTATGCGAGCATGCCGCCGCTCCAGCTTTGCCTGCGCGGTGATTGCGGCCATCGGCCGGACACATCGGGCACCTGTCGCGCGGGAGATGGTCTCCCGCCTCCAAGACAGGAGCCGGTCAGATGTCCCTCAATCAAGCTCACGCCTTCGCCTTCAGCCTCGCCACCACCCTCGTGGTCTCCATCGTCATCTTCCAGGCCGGCGACGGCACCATGGGCGTCATGCCCGCCGGCGAATATGACGGCGATTTCGCCGCCATCGTTCACGAGATCGACCCCTTCGCCCGCTAATCGCGGGCAAGGTGACAGGGCCGCAAGCGGAAGTCCCATGGGATTTCCGCTCCCGTCCTGCCTTCTCTTCGGCTATACTATCAATGCGCCGTGGTGGTGGTGGAGGCGCAACCGTCAGACCTTTATCTCACGGAGAACACCACCATGATCTTCATCGGCATCATCTCCAGCATCGCGGCGATCGGCGCCCTGTGCTGGCTGCTCTTCACACTCGCTGTCTTCGCGCTGCCGTTCTTCGCCGGCGTCAGCGCCGGGACATGGGCCTATCAGACCGGCGCCGGCTGGCTCGGCGCGATCCTCGTCGGCCTTGTCGCTGCCGCACTCACACTCGGCCTCGGGCAGTTCCTGCTCGCCTTCATCCGACCGCTCTGGATACGGCTCGCGATCGCACTCGCTTTCGTCGCGCCCGCGGCGTTGGCGGGTTACCACGCGACGCATGGCATCGTGAAACACACCATGCCCTCGGACACCTGGCAGATCATCTTCTCCGTCATCGGGGCAATCGCCGTTGGCGCCACGGCGCTGATCCGCGTGACAGCGATGGCCGCGCCCGGGCCAACCGGGCAGAACGTCGCGCGCGCCTGACATCGTTGCCGGCGGCGGCAGTACGGCGGGTTGATGTCTTATGTGTCGCGCTCCCCGTCGGCAGGGTCGTTTGCAATCGCGTTGATCGGATCGACGGCGAACCCAACTGACGCGGTATGCCCCCGGTGACCGTGCTGCGGGCGATGCCGTGACAGCGCACCGACGGTGCAAGTGCCGGGAGGGGGCGATCCCGTGGGCAACGGGCAGGAGTCGGCGGGACGTAGCGTCTGGCGGAGCTGCTTTGAACCGCGGTGTCCGGCGTGGTCCCGGTCCATCGGTGCGGGATGGTCGCCACGTTCTCCTGTGATGCGTCTCTGTCAGGTCGACCGCTCCAAAACGGCCTCTTCAATGGGCTGATCTGGCCGAAGGTCGGCTGCGCCTCGATCGCCTATGCCGCAACAGCGGCGTCGAAACTTTCTTCCCCTGCCGGCTGCGCCGTCATTCCTCGCGCGCCAAGAAAGTCCCTCCTTTGCTGTCAGGCCCCTGCGGGGTGCGCCGTCAATCGCCTCCGGCCTGTCGATCGCCATCGAGGCCGCAATGGTGCGGGCTCGGAACAGAGTTCAAGGAGAACTACCATGGCGACCATCGGCACCTTCAAGAAGACCGGCAACAACGAGTTCACCGGCGCAATCGTCACCCTCAGCGTTCAGACCAAGAACGTCCGCATCGTCCCCGAGGCCCGCGCCACAGGCGAGAACGCCCCCAGCCACCGCGTCTTCGTCGGCCGCGCCGAGATCGGTGCCGCCTGGTCCAAGACCTCCAACGAGGGGCGCGCCTACCTGGGCCTGAAGCTCGACGATCCCAGCTTCAACGCCCCGATCTACGCTAACCTCTTCGACGACGAGGAAGGCGAAGGCTTCAGCCTCATCTGGTCCCGCCCGAACGGCCGCCGCAGCGGCGAGTAAGGCCAGCGCGACGCCCCGCCCGGATAACCCGGGCGGGGCCAAACGCCTGACGATGAAGCGAATCACCTGCGGGTTCCAGCACTGGAATCAGGCGCGCAAAAGCCAGAATCGCTGGCCATTCCTACCAAGAACGACTATTATAGCCGTAGTTCTAGCGTGCGAATAGGTCCGAGTGGGAGGTGATCATGCATGATCACCGCCCGACAATCACGGGCCGCACGCGCGTTGCTGGGTTGGACACAGGAGACGCTCGCTGACAAGGCTCGGGTATCACTGACCGCGTTGAAGCGCCTCGAATCCGACAGCGGACTTGAGGTGTACGAATCGACGCGCGATCAGGTCCGTCGAGCCTTTGAAGGCGGTGGCATCGTCCTGCTCAACTCCGGCCAAAGCGTGGGAGTGATGCTGGTTGGTGACAAGGACAACCCTTGACGACTTTTTCGGGCGAACCCGCCCGACCATCCTGATTTTGCGTCACACCGCGGCGGTGTGGCGCGGGATATCATTACGGTTAACAAACCGCTCCAAATTGGATACGAATGACTCGTGGGGCTCATCGTGACCAACGCAGAATATCTGGACGAACCGCCGCTCGGCGCGGCGCTCACCGCCTATGACCAGGCGCATCTAAAGCTGTACCTGAGGCTGCTCGACGCCGAGGCGGACGGCGCGACCTGGGAGGAAGTCGTGGAGCTTCTCTTCGGCCTCGATCCCGCAGCGGACCCCAACCGCGCGGCGAAAATTCATGCCGCTCACCTCGCTCGCGCGAAATGGATGACCGAAAACGGCTTTTGCGAGCTTCTCGGCCCCCGCCTCCATTGAGGTGATGCAGAACCTGCATCACGTTGATCCGACTTCGTTCTTCCCACGCCGGGCTCAACTTGGGATCGTGACCGCTGCTTGACTCGCGTTGCGTCATAATTTCGCGGAGGCGGTGGAGGATGTCCGAAGATGAAAGTTGGCGGTCTGAGACCGCCTACAACTATATCGACAATCTAACTCCGGGTGACCTTGCCTGGGAATTCCTGCGCCGAAACCCCGACTACCGGAAAGCCTATCAAGAGCTTGTGTCCAGCGGCCGACTCTCACTCGAAACGGCCGAAGAATTTGCGAACCTATGGGGGTTGCGATTTCGGCGCCGACCCTCTCATCGCGGCTCATGCCCAGCAGATTTTTTGGACCCCTCAAGTCGATCCGTCGGCAATAATGTTCGCCGCAGGTCCGCGCCCTGAAGGGTTTTCCATCACTGCCGACGAGTTACGCCTCCGTACCATATTCCAGCACGACCCTGCTCATCTCAGGCTCGATATCCGCGGCGAGCAGTATGACGTCACGCTCGCAGACCCGCAGGACGAGAACCCGCTCGCGGCGATGGTCATGTTCGATGCCCTCACACCGGATCGACAGACCGCGCTGACCCGGTTCTGGAGCGCGATCAAAGGCAAGCGCGTCCCGAACGACCCTCGAATGACGCCGCAGCGCCGCGAGCGCGCGCGCCAAATGCTGCGTGCGGTCGATGGACGTCGTGCCGGCGCGACATATCGATCGATCGGGGAGGTTCTGTTCCCTGGTCATAGAATCGACGCCGCCTCCTGGGCCGGGGACGCGCTGCGCGAAATCACGATCCGGCTGGCGCGCGACGGCGTGAAACTCGTTGAAGGCGGCTACCGCTCCCTCCTGCGCCGACCCCGCCGATCATAGCCCGCCATCGACCGCCTGCGGCGTGTCGAAACTAGATTCCTATCTCCGACATCGTCCGACCTACCGTCTTCACGCCACCGTGCTCTCGAACCGCCGCCTGACGGCAGCGGCCCCCGATGAGACCACGGAGGCTCGACAATGGCCGATACGACCGCCGGCATCCCGCCACGCTACCTGCGCACGCAGGAGGCCGCTCGCTTCCTCGGACTGTCCGAGCGCACACTAGAGAAGCACCGCACCTACGGCACCGGCCCGGCTTACAGGAAGCTCGGCGGCCGAGTTGTCTACGCCATAGAGGATCTCCAGACGTGGGCCGATCGCGGCCTCGTCAGTTCGACCTCTGATCCGCGCGGCACGGTGCTCCCCGCCAAGCGGCAGGAGCCGTCGGATCGCCGCTTCGCCGGCCGCCAGCCGCGCTGAGACGACACGCCATGTCGTCCCGTCACACACAGCACGACGAGCGTGCGCAGCTCGATCTGTTCCGGGCGCTGCCCGGCGATCTCGCGCCGCGCGACGCGCAGGACCTCATGGCCTATCCGTTCTTCTCGCTTGCCAAGTCGAAGCGCCTGACGCCGATCGACTTCAAGGCGGGTTCGGTGAGAATCCGTGTCGAAGCCGTGCCCGAGCACGGCATGGCGACGATCTGGGACGCCGATGTTCTGATCTGGGCGGCCTCGCAGATTGTCGAAGCCCGTGACGTCGGCCTGCGCCCGTCTCGCCTCATGGCGACCACGCCCTATGAAATTCTGAACTTCATCGGACGCGGCGTCTCGCTGCGCGATTACGACCGCCTGAAGGCCGCGCTCGACCGACTTCAATCCACCACCATCGCGACCTCGATCCGCCAGCCCACCGAGCGGCGGATGCACCGCTTTTCCTGGATCAACGAATGGAAGGAGCGCGCCGATCACCGCGGCCGGCCGCTCGGGCTCGAACTGATCGTACCCGACTGGTTCTACGGCGCCGTCCTCGACGATGCTTTGGTCCTCACCATTGACCGTGACTATTTCGGGCTGACTGGCGGCCTGGAGCGCTGGCTGTACCGCCTCGTGCGCAAGCATGGCGGCAAGCAGGAACTCGGCTGGAGCTTCGATTTCCCGCATCTCCACGCAAAGTCTGGCAGCCTCTCGCCGCTCAAACACTTCGCCTACGACCTGCGAGACATCGTTCGCCGTCAGCCGCTACCCGGCTACCGCCTGACCATCGAGCAATGCCTCGGCGGCCCCGAAATCCTGTCCTTCGTACCAACCGATCCCGACGCGCTCGGCATCCCGCGCCGCCGTCGCCGCTCGACAACTCGACCTGGGGATAAGCTGTGAATCATCTCGTGCTATCAGGGACCGGCGCTATCGTGCCATCGGGGACCGGACTCTCGTGCTATCGGGGACCGGAATCGTCGATTCCTCGCGCTGAATCAGGAGCTTGCGAGCCCCGTAACTTATCTAACCTAGATTCCTACGGAATCTTTCTAACGCAAACGCGTTTTTCGACCGCTGTGGACGAGTCCCCGATCGCCGGGAGACCGTCATGATCGTCGCGTTCCTCAACCAGAAGGGCGGCGTCGGAAAGACGACGCTCGCCCTCCATCTCGCCGGTGAATGGGCTCGGCATGGGCAGCGCGTCACGCTGATCGACGCCGACCCACAGGGATCGGCACTCGACTGGTCGCAGCAGCGCAGCCGGGAGGGATTGGAGCGGCTGTTCGGTGTCGTCGGCCTGGCGCGCGACACGCTCCACCGCGAAGCGCCGGAGCTGGCGCGCGACGTCGATCATGTCGTCATCGACGGACCGCCGCGTGTCGCCGGTCTGATGCGTTCGGCACTGCTCGCCGCCGATCTTGTACTGATCCCGGTGCAGCCGTCACCGCTCGACGGCTGGGCGTCGGCCGAGATGCTGACGCTGCTCAGCGAAGCGCGGATCTATCGACCGGACCTCAAGGCGCGGTTCGTGCTGAACCGCTGCGCGGCCCGCACGATCCTCGCCCGCGAAACCGCCGAGACGCTCGCGGAACACGATCCCCCGCCGCTCCTCACCACGATCGGTCAGCGCATCGCTTTCGCCGATGTCGTGCAGACCGGACGGCTCGCAGCCGAACAGGACGATACATCGCCCGCCGCGCGCGAGATCGCCGCGCTCGCTGCCGAAGTCACGAGGATCGGGGCATGAGCGAGCAGTCCTCGAAACGCCGCTTCGCGTCCCGCCCTGCCGATCCGGAAAGCTGGATCAAGGCGCCGGACCGTCCGTCGCCGCGCGCGGAGGCCGCCGCCGATTTCACCGCCAGGCTGACGATCGACGTTACCGCGGACATGCGCGGCCGGATCAAGATCGCCGCCTTCCAGCGCGGACAGACCGTCGCCGACATGCTGCGCGCCCTGTTCGAGCGCGAATTCCCCACCAGCGAAGGAGAACCACGATGATTGGTGTCGCCGACACGTCGCTGCGCAGCGGCTTGCCGCGCGCGCCTACGGCAGATGCCCTGACCCATGTCGAGTTGACGTGGATCGAGAAGAAGATCGAGTTCTGGATCAGGTTCGGTCGCGAGACCGCCGAACAGATTCTCGACCGCCGCCGGCGCGTCGTGTCGTTCGCACCGGGCAGTGTTTTCGCCTTCGTTCGCTGGACCTCCAACGACTACGGCACCGCACTTTCTCGGCTCGACATCGTGCGCGCCGTGCCTGCCGGCGAGCGCTGCCAGACCCTGCCATTCGTGCGCCCCGGCGGCGACATCCTGCTGCGCGCCGATGGCTGGCCGAAGGTCCAGCGCGTCCTCCAGCTCATCGATGCCATCGAGGCGCGGGGCATCGATATGATCGACGTTTCGCCCGATCATTGGCGACACGTCCACAACCGTCTGACGGCCGGTGAAACACCGCGCGCCTACGACGCGCAGCAGCATCGCGCCTTCCTCTTGCGCCGGAGGATCATGCCATGAGCCGCTTTGGATACGTCATGACGACGTACTTCGCGGTGATGCTGATGGGCGTCCTGTCGATCGTCTCCTTCGCGCCAAAGCTGATCTGGAATGCCTCCGCGAGCACGCCGATCGGCCTCTATGCGATCAGCGCCAGCGACGGATTGGAAGCGACCGACCTCGTCGCCGTAGCGGCGCCGGAGCCGATCGCCACGTTCCTTGCCGATGGCGGATATCTGCCACGCGGCGTGCCGCTGCTGAAGCGGGTGGCAGGCCTTCCCGGTCAACGTGTGTGCCGATCCGGCCGCACGATCACCGTCGACGGCCACGCCATCGGCGACGCGCTCGACCGTGATCGTCGGGGCCGCGAACTACCGGTCTGGCAGGGATGCCGCGTCGTCGCGGACAGCGAACTTTTCCTGATGAACTGGCAGGTCC
>LOEX01000013.1 GCA_001516125.1 Sphingomonadales bacterium BRH_c42 | reverse complement strand
CGCCGCCGCCATCGCGGGCGAGAGCAGGTGCGTGCGTGCGCCGGGCCCCTGACGGCCGACGAAATTGCGGTTGGAGGTGGAGGCGCAGCGTTCGCCCGGCGGAACCTTGTCGGGATTCATGCCAAGACAGGCGGAACAGCCCGGCTCGCGCCATTCGAACCCGGCGTCGATGAAAATCCGGTCGAGCCCCTCAGCCTCTGCCTGATGTTTGACCAGCCCTGAACCCGGTACAACGATCGCCCAGCGCACGTTAGGTGCCTTTGTGCGCCCTTTGAGCACCGCTGCGGCTGCGCGAAGATCCTCGATCCGGCTGTTGGTGCAGCTGCCGATGAACACGTTCTCGACCGCAATGTCCTGCATCGCCATGCCAGGCGTTAGTCCCATGTAATCGAGGCTTTTTTGCGCTGCGACCTGCTTGGCGGGATCGGCAAAACTGGCGGGATCGGGAACGCGCCCGCCAATCGCCACCACGTCTTCGGGGCTGGTGCCCCATGTGACGGTCGGCTCGACCTGCGCAGCGTCGATCATGACCGACTTATCGAAGCGCGCGCCTTCGTCGGTCTTGAGGCTTCTCCACCAGGCGAGCGCCGCATCCCAGTCCGCGCCTTTGGGAGCGAGCGGGCGACCTTTCAGATAGGCAAAGGTCACCTCGTCAGGCGCGATCAGGCCGGCCCGCGCTCCGCCCTCGATGCTCATGTTGCAGACGGTCAGCCGCTGCTCGACGCTCATCTCCTCGAACACGCGGCCGCGATATTCGATGACGTGGCCGTTGCCGCCCGCCGCCCCGATCGTGCCGATGATGTGCAGGACCAGATCCTTGGCGGTCACGCCGGGGCCAAGTTCGCCATCGACCCGCACTTCCATCGTCTTCGCGCGCTTGAGCAGCAGCGTCTGTGTCGCCAGCACATGCTCGACCTCGCTGGTGCCGATGCCGAAGGCGAGCGCGCCCATACCGCCGTGGCAGGCGGTGTGGCTGTCGCCGCAGACAATCGTCGTGCCCGGCAAGGAAAAGCCCTGCTCGGGCCCAACGACATGGACGATCCCCTGCTCGCGCGCATTGGCATCGATGTAGCGAATGCCGAATTCGGGCGCGTTCCTTTCGAGCGCGGCGAGCTGCGCACGGCTTTCCGGATCGGCAATGGGCAAGCGGTGACCATCGGCATCGACCCGCGCGGTGGTGGGCAGATTGTGATCCGGCACCGCCAGCGTCAGTTCGGGCCGCCGCACCGGCCGCCCCGCCAGCCGCAGCGCCTCGAACGCCTGCGGGCTGGTGACTTCGTGCACCAGGTGCCGGTCGATATAGATCAGGCTGGTGCCATCACCGCGCGTTTCCACGACATGCGCGTCCCAGATCTTTTCGTACAAAGTGCGCGGCTGGCTGGCCATTTTGTCCTCGGTTCAGCCATTCGATTAGCGGCCATCGGGCAACACTGGCAAGCCGGATGAGCGCGAGCATTGATTGAGTCATGGAAATGAAAGCTATACCGGTCTAACTTACAGGCATGTCAGCAAAACCATTCGCCTTTCCGATCACAGTCGTGCCCGAAGATATTGATTTCATGGGGCATGTGAACAACGCCCGTTACCTGGGCTGGGTACAGGATGCGGTGCTGGCGCATTGGCGGGGGCTGGCCCCGGCAGACGAGGTGGCGAGCAAGGCCTGGGTGGCGCTCAAGCACGAGATCACCTATCGCAGGCCCGCCTTCCTCGAGGATGACGTGATCGCACGCACGGTGCTGGAAAGCTTCCAGGGCGCCCGCGCCTTCTATCACACGGTCATTGCACGCGGCGAGGAGGTGCTGGCGGAAGTCCAGTCGAGCTGGTGCTGCATCGATGTGGAAACGCTGCGCCCGGCGCGGATCGGCGAACATCTGCGCGAGTTCTTTTTTCCATCGGACAAATGATCACTCGTTGCGCGTGGCGATCCAGCCGCCCGCGATCGCCAGAATTGCAATCGAGATGAAGTAGTATGGCGCGCCCAGCGTCGCCCAGGTGAAGATGACACCGGCGGCCATCGCGGTGATTGCGGCGAGCTTGGCGGGCCGGGCAATGGCGCGGCGCTCGCGCCAGTCTGCCACTTGCGGGCCCCAATAGGGATGTTCGAGAATGCGGCGCTCCCACGCGGGGTTGCTGCGCGCAAAGCAATACGTCGCCAGCAGAAGAAAGGGCACGGTCGGCATGATCGGCAGGATGGCCCCGGCCGCGCCAAGGGCGACGCTGGCGATCCCGCCTGCCAGATAGAGCGGCTTCACCTCAGTTCGCCGCCGCGCTCGCGGCAATCCGTGCGGCGTGCTGCCCCACCAGCGCGATCATGTTGGGCACGCCCTGTGTGCGGTTGGAGGAAAGCTGGTTCCTGAGGTCGAACGGGGCGAGCGCGGCGGCAAGATCCCTCGCGGCGACTTCGGCGGCGGGCCGGTCCTGCACCGCGGCGATCACCAGTGCGACAATGCCCTTGGTGATCGCGGCATTGCTGTCGGCGAGGAAATGCAGCCGCTCCGCGTCACCGGTGGGATAGAGCCACACGCTGGCCGAACAGCCGCGTACCTGCGTTGCGTCGGTCTTGAGCGCATCGGGCATGGGGTCAAGCTCGCGTCCCAGTTCGATCAGCAGGCGATAGCGTTCGTCGCCTTCGAGAAACTCGTATTCTTCAAGGATGTCGTCGAGGGTGCGCACATGAACTCCGTTCGCCCTGGGCCTGCCGAAGGGCCGCACTTTACATTTGGTGCGGCGCTACAAGAAAAAGCTGTGCTTCGACAAGCTCGGCACGAACGCATGTGGTGTCTGGAGCCTACAAATCCACCCCGCTGGCGATGGCTTCGAGCTTTCTGATGCGTTCCTTGAGGTCGGCGATCTCGATCCGCGCCGCCCCCGTACCCGCGCCTCCCTCGATCTCGCGCGGGGCCTTTTCAAGCTCACGCTGCTTGAGTTCCAGCCAGCCCTGCCATCCGCGCAGCAGCGCAAAGGCCACCACGATGAGGCCGATCAGCGATGCGGCGGCCATAACCAGTGTTGGTTCGAACATTTCCATCATGTCCTCCTGCGAACCTTTGCCTATTGATCCTGCTTGTCACGCAGGGCCTCGATTTCCTCGGCAATCTGCCGGGTCTGCCGGGCATCGATCGAATTGCCATCGGTGGCGATCCGTTCGAGCACCTTGATCCGCTCGCGCAGATCTTCGATCTCGCGGCGGGCCTCTTTGTCCAGCTGCGGATCGGCGAAATCCCTCGAAATGCGGCCATGCTGCGACGAGTTGTAGCGCGCGATCCGAATTACGGCATAAGCGATGATCGCTACGATCGCGACGAGTGCGGTGCCCATGCTCATCAGTTGACCTCCCTCTCATCGCGCAGCCGGTCGATCTCGTGCGTCAGATGGTAGCCGCTGTCGGTGACGATCCGTTCGACATTGGCGAGCCGGTCCTTGAGCGAGCCGAGTTCGGCGCGAAGCTGGGCATTTTCCTGCGTCAGCAGGATCACCCGTTCGGCGGTCACCTTGTCCGATCCCGGTTTGAGCGACTGGCCCCACATTCCTTCGAGCGGATAGCCGTTCTTGATCTTCAGCCGCGTGTTGTGGACCGAGGCGAAAATGCCGCCCGCGCCCAGCGCAATTCCGCCGGCTATAATCCAGCCGAGATAGGGTATGAGATCGGCCGGATCCATCACACGCGCTCCCTGCTGGCGAGGCCGAGCGGCACGCCGCTGCCCGCTTCATCGACCCGGCGCGTATCGCGCAGCGCCTCGATCTGCGTGGCGATATCATAGCCGCGGTCGGTGACGATCCGTTCGAGCACCTGCACCCGGTCTTCGAGCCGCTGGATCTGGCTGGCGTATTGTGCGGCGCGCTCAGCGGTGTTCTCTGCGGTCGTGGTGACCTGCAATTCGGCGATCTTCTGCTGGTGCTTCGTCCAGACGATGAAGCTGACCATCAGGAAGGGTGCCAATGGTACCAGTATCCAGATGATGTCTTCCATAACTTTATCCCCCTGTCCCTGATTTCAGCGCAGCCGCTCGATTTCGGCGGTCAGGCGCGGATTGCTGCTGACATAAAAGGCTTCGACATCGGCCAGGCGCCGATCGACATCGCGGAACTTGCTGCGGATCTCGCGCGCGGTGCGCTGCGGGCTCTGGCGCACGCGCTGCCAGTATTTCGTCTCCTCGGCATCGACATAGAGATGCGGCGGCTTCTTGTTGAGCAGCAAGCCGGCGATGAAATAGCCGGGGATCACCATGCCGCTGGTCATCGGGATGAGGAACAAGGCGCCGAGCCGGACCCACAGGACGTTGACGCCGGTATAATCGGCGATGCCCGAACAGACGCCCATCAGCTTGGCATTGGTCTTGTCGCGGTAAAGCGTGGTGCGGGGGCTGTTCACTTGGCGGTTCCTTTCTTCTCGGCAATCAGGGATTCGAGTTCGCGCAGCTGCTGGTTGTCGCTATCGCGATCGGCGAGCACGCGGCGCGGCTGGAAATCGGCGTGATCGCTGGCGACCAGCCGTTCGACCGTGTCCATCCGCTCGTCGAGGCGGCGGGCGAGCTGGTAAAGCTCGTCGAGCAGCACCTCGTCATCGGTGGTGATCGTGGTCGCGGTCTTCCACTTGGTGATATAATGCAGGATCAGCCAGGGCAGGCCGATGACTACCACCGGAACGATGAATATTTCTTCCACGGCTCAATCCTCCTTCTTCGCCTGGTTCATACCCAGCGCACGCTTCATTTCCTCGAGTTCCTCGTCGATCTTGTCCGCCCCTTCGAGCGCGGCGATCTCGTCGGCCAGTGAAGGCTTGCCCGACTGGTCGGCGATGCCCAGCGCCTCGGCGCGGCCTTCGGCATAATCGACCCGGCGTTCGAGCTGGTCGAAGCGCGCCAGCGCCTCGTCGGTGCGCTCCGCGCTCATCACGGTGCGCAGCTTGACGCGGTTCTCCGCGCTTTCGAGCCGTGCCGCGATCGCGGTCTGGCGACTGCGCGCCTCGCGCAGGCGCTGCTGGAGCTTCTGGATGTCGTTCTCGTAGGCGCGCAGCGCATCGTCGAGCACCGCGATCTCCTGCCGCAGCTGATCGCCCATGTCGGCGGCTTTCTTCTTTTCGACCAGCGCCGCGCGGGCCAGGTCTTCGCGGTCCTTGCTGAGCGCAAGCTGGGCCTTCTCCGCCCAATCGTTCTGAAGCCGGTCGAGCTTGACCACATGGCGGTGCATTTCCTTCTGGTCGGCAATCGTGCGCGCGGCGCTGGCGCGCACTTCGACCAGCGTTTCCTCCATTTCGAGGATGATCATGCGGATCATCTTGGTCGGATCATCGGCCTTGTCGAGCATGTCGTTGAAATTGGCTGCGATGATATCGCGGGTACGGCTGAAAATGCCCATGAAGGCTACTCCACTGGTGAAACTGTCTAAACGCGATCCGCCCTGCCTGGACCCACCCTGCGTCGGGGTGGGGCTCTGCCGCAAGCGCTCGATTTCGGCATCGAGCCGCGAGAAGCGGCGTGCGCCGCCCGAAGGTTGAGTATCAGGACGGGCCCCAAGACGGGCCGGAGCGTCGGTGCCGCGACTGGAATGGGCACCGCCTTGTTTGCTCTCGGGGGGGACTGAGCGCTCCGGCCCTAGGGGTGTATTGTCGGGTGGCTTGGTCATGCTGCCTGCACGATATGGCATGACGTCTGCGCGGCAAACGCCGGCGTGGCATGCATCTGCGTCGATAGCGCCACAAATGCGGCCATGGCGGTCACACTGGCCACGGCAGCCTGTCCAAGCTTGCTGCGGAAGAAGCGGCGATCGTACATGGGGTCAATTCCTTTCGAACTCTGTTGTTCCTAGATAAGCAAACGGCGTGCCAAATAGGAAACTCACTGTATATCAGTTAGATAAAGGTGCGCAGGTAAGGCCGCATTGGTATTTGTTGCCAAGCATTGGGATTTTTCACTATAGGTTGGTCGATGAAGCGCGATAACCAGTTCATTGGGCAATCGGGGGCCTTTCTCGACGCGGTGGAGCGCGCCAGCCGCGCCGCGCCGATGAACCGCCCCGTGCTGGTGATCGGTGAGCGTGGGACCGGCAAGGAGCTGATCGCCGAGCGTCTCCACCGGCTCTCACCGCGCTGGGATGAACCGCTGGTCACGGTGAACTGTGCCGCGCTGCCCGAAACGCTGATCGAGGCCGAGCTGTTCGGGCATGAGGCCGGGGCATTCACGGGTGCCACCAGGGTTCGCGCGGGCCGGTTCGAGGAGGCCGATCGGGGCACGCTGTTCCTCGATGAGCTGGGCAATCTGTCGATGGGCGCGCAGGAGCGGCTGCTGCGCGCGGTCGAGTATGGCGAAGTGACGCGGATCGGCTCATCGCGCCCGATCAGGGTGGACGTGCGGATCGTTGCCGCCACCAACGACGATCTGCCCGCACTGGCCGAGCGCGGCGAATTCCGCTCCGACCTGCTCGACCGGCTATGCTTCGAGGTCATCACCCTGCCGCCGCTGCGCGTGCGCGAAGGCGATGTCGACGTGCTGGCCGATTATTTCGGGCGGCGCATGGCTGCCGAGTTGCAGTGGGAGGGTTGGCCCGGCTTTGCCGAGCATGTCCGCCGCCAGCTCGACGATTATCCCTGGCCCGGCAATGTCCGCGAGTTGCGTAATGTGGTGGAGCGCGCGGTCTATCGCTGGGACGACTGGAGCCAGCCGGTCGGCCATGTCCAGTTCGATCCGTTCGACAGCCCGTGGAAGCCGGCCAGCCCCGCGCATCGCAAGCAGGAAAGCGCGCCGGGCCAGCGCGCCGCG
>LOEX01000012.1 GCA_001516125.1 Sphingomonadales bacterium BRH_c42 | reverse complement strand
CCCCGCCGAGCCGGCGGACCGCGGCGCTGCAGGCCGCAAGGATGCGCGGCGTCGAAGGCCTGAGGTCGCCTGCGAGCGCGACCCTGTCGCCGAGCTTCCAGCTGCCTTCCTGGAGGAGATGGGCCAGAAACCCGGTCGTATAGGCGAAGCAAACCCGATCGGTCATTGCACGGACCAGGCCCCTCGCCCCGCTCGTACCGAACGCGACCCCGCTCTCCCGCATCAACGCCTTGATGGATATAGGTTCTGCCATGAGTACGACCTTTGTTGTTCTGGGTAATGTCGAAGGGGGACCGGAGATTTGCGTCACGATGAAGACGCACGACGTCGGTGCGCCATCGAGGGTCCTGTCACTCGAGCAGTCGGCCAAGTGCGGCGCGCATGCGACCTTGCAGGCGCCTCACGCCGACCAGAGCGGACTGCGCGACACCGATGCGCTGGACAGCGTCGGCCAGCCGCTCGACCAGCACTTCCGCCGGGCACGGCAGCCCGGTTAGCGGATCGAGGTAGCGTGGATAGAGCAGCAGCGCGGCCGCCACCAGTTCGTCGAGCGTGCGTCGTGCGCTGCGACGCGCGGGCATGGACCCGCGATCGATGGTCAGGCCCCAACCGGCGTAAAACGGCACCCCGTGGACGGTTACTCTCTTGCCGCGCATCAGAGCCTCGAACCCGGCGAGCGAGCTGTTGACTTGCAGTTCGTCGACCATGGCAATTAGCGCCGCCATCGGTGTGTTGGTCTCGACCCGGTCGGCAAGGGCGGCCATCTCGCGTTCGGGGATCAGCCCGCGGCGGTGACCCGCCATCACGTCGGGATGCGGCTTGTAGATGAGATAGGCGTCAGGGCCGGCCTCTACCCGGGCGCGGCGCAGCAATTCGAGGTTGGAGGACAGCGCGCCACCGCTGGTGACGGCGCGATCATCCTCGACCTGACCCGGGACAAGCACATGGCGACGATCGCCGCCGGGGCGCGCGAGCGGTTCGCCGCTACCCTTCTCGTATTTGGAGAGCCCCCCGGCAACAATCGCGGCACGCAAGGCACCTGCGCGGGAGAGGAGCTCCGCCGAGAAATTCCCATCTTGCAGCAGGCGTTCAATCCTGCTCGGCGCGCCGGGGGCAAAGTGCGGCCCCTCTTCGTCGACGATGATCGAAAGCGGCGGGACGCAATCCGCGCCGAGACCGGCGGATCGAATGAAACCGTCTTCAATCTCGAAGACCGGCGGCGACACCGTCTCCAGCTTGCGCGCCTGTGCGGCGGAAATCCGGGTCCGCCACAATGCCACCGCCCCGCCCTTCGGCAGGTCAGCAAGCGACCGGTTGTAGGGCACCGGGCCTCCCGCCCACAGCAACGCGGATACGGTCGGCTTCTTCCAGTGGGCGATGCCCATGACCGAATGGATCCGATGGTTGGCATCGATCAGGGCACGCCACATTCCGCACAGGGCAATGGCGTCCAGAGCCGAGAGCGCGCTGCCGTCGAACGGGCTGTGCCACTGCCACCCGGTGAGGTGTGCTTCGAGAAGCTGTTCAGCGTTGCTCTCTCCCGCCGCGCGCTCGCCGCCGTTGTCGGATACCAGCGTGACCGGCACTTCCGCGGCGAGCGCGAGCAAGACGCGTGGATCGCCTTCGGGCAGGCGGACACACGCGGCGTTATCGAGCAGGGACCATGGATCATGTGTGGCAGGCCACGCAAAGGCTTCCGGCAAGGGCTTCGCCGTTCCGTCGAGAACCGGGCCGCCCCCAGAATCAAGCATTTGCGGGCCCCAATAGCAGCCGCCAACCCGGTGCTTGGCCAAGGCAACAAGCAGGGCCGCCGGATCGCCGGTGACGGTACGGCCCGGCGAGGCGAAGCGCAGCGCGCGAGCCCCGGGAAAGGGCGGAATGGCAAGGAGCGGAACTGGCTCCATCTCAATCCAGTGCGGCGATGGCGACGATCTTGCGCAGCAGCCCGGGAAGCTCGGCAAGCGGGACCATGTTTGGCCCATCCGACAATGCGCTATTGGGATCCGGGTGGGTTTCCATGAACAGGCCGTCGACCCCGACCGCCATCGCTGCTCGGGCGAGCGGTTCGACGAACTGGCGCTGGCCGAGCGATCGATCACCGCCGCCGCCCGGAAGCTGGACGCTGTGGGTGGCATCGAACACCACTGGCACGCCCATCTCGCGCATAATCACCAGCCCGCGCATATCAACAACCAGGTTATTATAGCCGAAGCTCGATCCGCGTTCGCACAGCATGATCTGCGGATCGGCGATCCCTGCACTTTCGGCTGCCGCTTGCGCCTTGCCCAGCACGGCCGCCATGTCGGGCGGAGCCATGAACTGGGCCTTCTTGATGTTGACCGGCCGACCGCTGGCAGCGGCAGCCATTATCAGATCGGTCTGGCGAGCGAGAAATGCCGGGGTCTGAAGCATATCCACTACCTTGGCCACCACCGCGACCTGATCGGGCAGGTGCACATCGGTCAGCACCGGCAGGCCGGTTTCGCACCGAACCTTCTCGAGAACCCGCAGGCCTTCCTCGATTCCGTATCCGCGAAAGCCGGTTGCCGACGTGCGGTTAGCCTTATCGAAGCTGGCCTTGAAAATCACCGGCAGGTCGAGCTCTGCGCCGACCTTGCGCAGCCGCTCAGCAATCGAAAGGCACATGGCCTCGCTCTCAATCACGCAGGGGCCTGCGATCAGGAATGGCGGCGATCCGGGCGCGCGGTGGAAGGAGGGCAGCATCAGGCAGGCTCCAGCCCCGCGCGCCGGGCCAGTTCGGCCTCGATCAACGGGACGTCCGTAGGGTTGTTGAGTTCGATCATTTCCCACGCGGGCGCTTCGCACACTGCCACCCCAACGGGCAAGCCCGCATCGAGAAACCGCAATTGTTCGAGACCCTCCTGGAGCTCGAGCGGCACAGGCCCGTGCGATGCATAATCCTCCAGCGCCGCCGGGCGATAGGCGTAAAGCCCAAGATGGAGCAGCACATTCTCGCGCGGCACAGTGCCGGGCGTGACGTGGGGAACGATCGACTTGGAGAAATAAAGGGCGCGACCCGTGCTGCTGCGCACCACGGTGGTGCCCCCGACCCGGCCCGCGGCGGCATCGGACTGGAGGTGGGCGAGGACAGCCGGGCTGGCGGGCACCGCGACAGTTGCCATCGCGAGCGACGGATTAGCTTCAATCAGCGTCCCCACCGCCGCGACAAACGCCGCCGGTGTCAGCGGTGCGTCCCCCTGCAAATTGACCACGAGATCAGGCTTCTCGCCGAGCGCCTCCAGGGCAGCGGCGCAGCGTTCGGTGCCGTTTGCGCAGGCTTCAGGCGTCATCACTACCGCCATGTCCTCAGCGTGGCAGAGTGCTGCGATCCGTTCGTCATCGGTGGCTACGATGCAACGGGCATTACCGTCGATCTCTCGCGCCGCGGTGAGTCCCGCCTGCCATGTATAGTGCAGTGCCGGACGGGCTATACCGTCCGCGCCGACTAGCGGGGCAAGTGGCTTGGCCGGAAACCGCGACGAGGCCAGCCGCGCAGGGATGATAATCAGGGTAGAGCTCATCGCCGCTCAGGGCGCGACTACGGTCGAAGGCGGGGCCGCGATATCGTAAATCTGAACTACACCCAGGGGGATGCGCGGCTGCCGCTCGTTCACGACGAACAGCACGGTAATCCGGTGGGTGTTCATCAGTTCGAGCGCTTCCTGTACCGTCGCTCCGCTGTTAATGGTGCGCGGCGCATGCGACATTACCTCAGCGGCAGTGTTGAACACGAGGTTGCGCGCGTGGCGTCGCAAGTCGCCGTCGGTGATGACCCCGACCAGTTCACCCGCCGCATCGACCACGCCGGCCATGCCGAGGCGCTTTTCGGTCATGGTGACCAGCACGTCGGGCATGGGCGTCTCCAGCCCGACCAACGGGAGGCGCTCACCGGAGTGCATGACATCTTCGACGCCGCGCAACTGTAAGCCGATCGCGCCGCCGGTGTGGAATAGGCGGATATCCGGGCCGGAAATGCCGCGCGCGCGCATCGTCGCGACGGCAAGCGCATCGCCCAGGGCGAGCATCATGGTCGACGAGGTCGTCGGGGCGAGACTGGAGGTGCAGACTTCCTCAATCTTGGGCAGGCACAGGCCGAGGTCTGCGGTGCGCATCAGCAGCGAATTGGGATTGCGCGACACACCGATCAGCGGGCAACCGATGGTCTTGGCGTAGATACACAGCGGCTGCACTTCGACGGTCGCCCCGCTGTTGGAAAACACGATCAGCAGATCGCCCCGGCTTACCATGCCGACATCGCCGTGCGCGGCCTCTGCGGCGTGGACGAACAGCGCCGGCGTGCCCGTCGCGGCGAGGGTCGCGGCAATCTTCCGGGCGATATGGCCAGATTTCCCTATCCCCGAGACGATGACGCGCTGCTTGCAGCCAAGGATCATCTCGACCGCTTGGGCAAACTCGTCGCCGATCTGGCCGTTCAGCTCCACCAGCGCATCCGCTTCCAGGCCGATGACGTCGCGGCCGACCGCGATATGAGATTCGCGTGAGCTAGTCGCCCTATCGGCAAGCCCGACAGCGATACGAAGGTTGGAAGATACCATTTGCTATTGTCTCTCGATAATGTGTCAGACCGGGCCGTACGACCCGACGCGCCTTAGGGGTGGGCGGTTATCTCATGCATACTGGCCACGTCATCTTCGATCTCGACGGAACGCTGATCGACAGTGCTCGACTGACCGGGACGATCATTGACTGGATGCTTGCGGGACGCGGGGCGCAAGCGCGGTCCGACCGTGACCTGATTCGGAAGCGGGGATTGCGGCGTTCCATACACTTGATCGCACGAACGAAGCGTCGGCGGGCCCGCCCTTCCCCCCAGCGTGCGCAAGGCGCTTGCCGCACTCGATGCGGGAGGAATCCAGCTCGCAACCTGCTCGAACAGGTCGCAAGGCCTGTGCGAGAAAATTCTCGGCGAGCTGAGGCTCGCGCGGCATTTTTCCGCAATCGTTGGCAGCACGCCCGAACGGCCCCGCAAGCCCGCCCCCGACGGCGCACAGCTGG
>LOEX01000011.1 GCA_001516125.1 Sphingomonadales bacterium BRH_c42 | reverse complement strand
GCCCGAGAAATACACCACACCTGAACATGTCGAGATCGAGCGGGCAACGCTGGCCAATGTCGCCGCGGGAAAGGATGCAGGCCAGGCCATTGTCGAAGCGGCCGAGGCCCCCGGGCGCTTGCGGCAAGTCGCGGGCACGCATGACCTCAACGCCGAGCAGATAGCCGCCGGAACATTGGCGCTCGCCAGCAAGGACCGCACGGTCGTGATCCAGGGTATCGCAGGTGCCGGAAAGACGACGATCATATCGGCAATTGCGAGCGTGGCGCACCAGGAGGGAAGGGAGGTGATCGGCCTTGCCTTTGCCAACAAGATGGTCAGCGATCTTCGGTCCGGGACGGAGATCCGCGGGCCAGACGGAGAGGTCGTCAGGCAGGAAATCGCAGCAAGAACCGTCTCATCCTTTGTGAATGAGCATCTGCGGCCCGCGCTTGCGGGTTCGGGTCCGAAGTTCGAGGCATCGCGCGGAGCCTTGCGCGGCAAAGTCCTGGTGTTGGACGAGGCGTCGCTGGTTGCGAACAAGCCGATGAATGACCTGCTCACGATCGCCAACCGGCTTGGGGTTGAAAAGCTGGTCATGATTGGAGACCGCGCCCAGTTGCAGCCGATCGAGGCGGGCAAGAGCTTTTCGCTGATCCAGTCCGACAACCCCGCAATGGCTCGCATAGACACCAGTCTGCGGCAGCGCACCGAGCACATGAAAGAAGCAGCGGGCCTGGTGCGCGCCGGCATGTTCAAGGAAAGCTTTGCCTCGCTCGGCGAGCGCGTCGTGGAAGCAGGCGCAGAACACCTCAAGGTCACCGCGCAGAAGTGGCTCGAGCTATCGCCCGACGATCGCGAGCGAACCGCGATTTATTCGTCAGGACGTGCGGCGCGCGGCGAACTCAACCGGATGGTCCAGCAGGGCCTGAAGGCAGAAGGGGCGATCCAGGGGGAAGGGCTGAGGCTGACCACGCTCCTCCCGGCCCATGCGACGCGCGAGGAGCTGCGCTACGCCTCGACCTACAGCAAGGGTCAGCTGCTCGAAGTGACGCGCCAGAACGCCCCCGGAGGGCTTGTTCGGGGCCGGTACGATGTCGAAGGCATCGACGCGAAGGGCCGGGTCATGTTGCGCGATGAAAGCGGCAAGCTGATCAAATTCGATCCGGCGGCGATCGATCCTTCGGACAAGCGCGATGCCTTGAGGCTCTCCGAAAAGCACAAGGAGACAATCTACGAAGGCGACAAGATCCGCTGGACCGAAAAGGATGATGCCAGGGGGCTGATGAAGTCCGAGGAGGCGAGGATCCTCGGGATCAGGGATGGGATCGTCACGCTCGAGAACAAGGCAGGCGAGACCGTAGAACTCAAGCAGAATGACCGCATGCTCGAGCGCCTGGGGCTGGCCTATGCGATCAACATGCATCAGGCGCAGGGCGACACCCGCGACATGGCGATCGGTGAGATGCACTCATCAGCCCGGCACTTGTCAAACCAGCGTCTGGCGCTCGTCATGATGACCCGGGTGCGCGACGACATCACAATCGTCACCAACGACCGCGATCGGCTCCTGGCGCAGATCGACCGAAACCCGGGCGACAAGACCAGCGCGCTCGAAACCCTTGGCGAAAAGCAGGTCGAGGCGAAGCGCAGCGCCCGCGAGGCTGGCGAGTTTCGGCCCACAATTCCCGATCATTTGAGGGCACCCGAGGACAGGCAAGCATCTGCCTCGCGGATCGATCCGGCGAGCCTTCGGGCATCGCCGCAATTGGACGTGCCCGAACGCAACATCGAACGCAGCCGATAGGAGGAAGATCGTGACACAGATGGGCCATGCCACAGCGGGTACGCCGCCTTCAGGCACTTTCGAGATTCACCTCACGCAGCAGCTGACCCTCGCAAATCTGGTGAACGAGGCAGGACTTTCGGAGATTGCGCGTGCCGCTGGCGGGGACAGCTTTGTGGTCTGCGACCTCAATACGCACGGGGTTCAGGGATGCGCTGATCTGCGAGCCGCCCTCGATAGCCAGAAAATGGCCGCCGAGTTGGTGGCGGTAGGTCTGATTATCCTTGTCGCAGTTCTGGTGGGCACGATCGCGGCCGCCTTTGTGAGGCTGGTGGCGAAGGGGGTGGCTCCTTCTGGCGGGCAGTGCGCCGATGCCCTTATCTCGCTGCGCAGGGCTCGGGCAAAGCCCCGGAAAGATGTGGTCAACATCATAACCAGGAAGGAGAAAAAGCATGGCATTTGACTATGAAGACGCAGGGACCTTCGGGAGCGAGCGTGAGGCGAAGGACTGGGCGCAGCGCAACAAGGTCGATCTGCGCGATCTCCACATCCGCAACGTCGGCGGCCAGCGGGTCGAGGTGGGTATCCGCAAGAGCGCCTACGACCAGCGCGAGGACTACGACAACCGGCACGGCCAAAGGCGCGACGGCTTCTGGCGGTGAAGTTCGCTGTGCTATGGCTGACTGCGGCCGGATGAGCCATTGGATCAATTCTGGAGGTCGCATGAGCCCCAAACAGATCAAAAAACCGATCTCTTGGCTCAATGCGTGATCCATCGGCGGGCCAACTCGGGGTTGGCGGCCCTGCTTAAGGCGAATATGAGGCATAGATGATTGTTGCTATAGCGTTAGAATGGCTCATTATTGGGACAGGAGGACGTTATGAGCACCATCAACCCGGAAAAATTGATCTTCCTGCGTAAGGAAGCTGGACTAACCGCCGAATCGTTGGCCGATGCGGCTCACGTTGGCCGGGCGACCATCACCCGAATTGAAAACGGGAAAGCAGGCGCCACCCGCACTGAAACAGTCAAGAGGCTGGCGAGCACCCTGAAATGCCAGCCCGCGGACCTTTTCAAACCTCCCGAGCCTGACCAGGCTCGCAGCCTGTTCAATGATCGCGCGCCCCTCGACCTCAGCATCTCAACCGCTGCGCAGAATGCGCTGGAGCTTGTGGCCATGCGCTACAATGAGACCCGCGAAACCATCCTCGAACTGGCTCCGCTGTTGTTTGATCTCGTGGCGCGCGAAAGCCTTTTCGAGCGCCGCGAACGGCTCACAGAACTCAGCGCCAGGCGCGATGCGGTCGCCGAAATGGGCTGCCACTTCTCACACCTTGGCGGCAGGTTCCTGCACGACTGGCAGGCGGAAGAGGTCGAGGTCCTCGAGGAAACCTCCATCAGGAAGCGGGATCTTCGCGCCTCCCATGTGCTCGAGAGCGATAGCATCGAGGATGCCTTCATCCCGCTGGATTACGACGAAGAATGTGACAACCCCTTTGTCGGCCATCTCAAGCGACGCATTCAAGCGGTGCAGCACGATGGCGACGAAGCATCCTCAATCGATGTTTGGCCGATTTGGCGAAGCCCCACCTACGACATAGGGAGTCGGGAAGCGTTGGTCGTCGCGCAGGGCGACGAGGAACTGGCCAGAGCGATCCTGACAGGTGCCATTCCTCTCGCGAGGCTTCCGAAAAGCCTGCGGGTCCCGGATGCAGAAGAGGCGCGACTGGCCTGGATGCGTCAGCAAAAAGCACAGCACGACGAGAAGCTCCAAGAGCTCCTTGGCGATCTCCTTATCGATGTAACCGGGTAGGGGCCGCATCATGAACAAAAACCCATTTGGCGTCGGCACCCTGTCCGGTCGCGGCGCAGCTCAGCCGACCCGGCACGGCCAACGACGACAGGCTGATCGCTGTGTTCCGCAGTTCATCATTGATGCTCTAATCGACTTTGGCGAGGAGCGGTTTCTCGGAGGCGAATGCAGATCATACAGCTTCACCAAATCCACGTGGAAGAGGTACGCCCACTACATGGGGCCCGCGATTGCGGGGCATGAGCGGTTCCGGAATGTCTACGTGGTTGTCGCAGAGGACAATTCGATCATTACGGTAGCTTGGCGGCATTGATCGCATTGGAATGACTGATAATTGCGATTGAAGTAAGCGGGCAGATCAGATAGCCATGAGCGTCTAGTAACTGGACGCACCCAGTTTCAATACGAGCGACAGTATCGCGGGGGCCCTGTGGAAACGATTGGAGCAGCGCTGAGATGGGGGGTCGAGCGGCGTCTTGAGTTCATTGATTTCCGGTTGTTCTGGGAAGGCCATGTCAATCGCGGCGACCTGATGGAAGCCTTCGGAGTATCGGTAAATCAGGCTTCCACAGACCTGAACCGATATATCGCAATGGCGCCTGACAATATGGCCTACGATAAAAGCAGCCGCACTTACATCCGCAGCAGCAGCTTTGCGCCTCGGTTTCTCGAACCTGACGCAAGCCTCTATCTCTCGAAGCTTCGCTCGGTAGCTGACGGAATAGTCGATAGCGCTGACACTTGGATCGGCAAATTTCCGAGCTTTGACTGCGCTCCCACCCCTGCGCGAGGCGTTGATGCGAAGACATTGCGCTCAATGGTGGCTGCGATGCGTCGTTCAGAAGCAATCGAGATCAAGTATCAGTCGATGTCCCGGCCTGAACCCGCTTGGCGATGGGTTGCGCCTCACGCGATCGGCTTCGACGGGTATCGCTGGCACGCAAGAGCTCTGTGTCTGAACGATAGCAGCTTTAAGGACTTCCTTTTTTCGCGGATTCTCGAAACCCGCAATACCAAGCCGAGCTCGACGCGCGCAGAGGCCGACGCCGATTGGAACGAAGAGCTTACGCTTGAAATCGGGCCGCACCCTGAACTTTCCGAAGCCCAACAGAAAGTTGTAGAACTGGATTACGGAATGCGCGGCGGACGGGCAGAAATCCGGGTGCGCAAAGCCCTTCTATACTATGCGCTCAAGCGCCTCGGGCTGGATACAGACCCATCCGCAAGGCGCCCGCAAGATCAGCAGATTGTTCTTCTGAACAGCGACGCAGTCCTCCCCGTTGCCGGGAACCGCGCTCAGTGACCTCTGCCGCGCTAACCTACAAGATGTCATTCGTGACTGGCGGCCTGTTTCTCAATGAGAGCATCGAGGTCGCCCGCATGCATGCTCACGGAGAGACATGGGAAGAGACGATACGCCGTGCCCTTGAGCAGGGCGTCTCATCCTTGCCCAAGGCTGCGTCGCGGCGGAGAACACTGCGTGAGATCGTCAACCGGATCTCGACGTTGGATGACGAGGAACTGACCTACCTCGTCGAAGATGCTGACCGGCAGGATCAGCAAGCCCTCCTGTGGCTGGCAACTTGCAGGGCGTACCGATTTGTGCGCGAGTTTGCGACAGAGGTCATCCACGAGCGATTTCTCTCGTTTAAGCTGGATCTTCCCTTGGAGAGCTTTGACGTCCTGTTCGAAGCGAAAGCCGAGTGGGACGAGGGGCTTAATGGAATCAGCGCAACCACGCGTGCAAAGCTGCGCCAGGTTCTGTTCCGAATGATGCGAGAGGCAAACGTGATTACCTCAGAAAACCGGATTCTGGCGGCCTACGTCTCCCCTCAGCTCAAGGCGATGCTCGCAAGGAATTGCCCGGGCGATCTCGGCCTGTTCCCCGGATTGAACCTCAACGGAGGTGCTTTGTGATCAAGGCATCAACCCGCAAGGAACGCGCTGAACACCTGTTCAAGGTGGTTACCAGCGTGCGCTTCTTGACGAAGCAGGGACTTGGCAACGAGGTTCCATTCTTCATCTGCCCCTACCCGGCGGAAGAAGGGCTCTCGATGGTCGAAGACCGGATCGACCTGATCACCCGCATCACGCATGCCGGCGTCGCCGTGCTCGACATTAGCCTATTCGATCTCTCGCTGAGCATCCTCGAAGAGCGCGGCATCCTTGAGCAGGTTCTGGAGGTTGAGCCGGACACAGACAAGGGCGAGCTCCGGGAGCTTTTGCAGTCTGTCCTCGATCCGCAAGCCAATCTCATCCCGAAGATTGGCGAAGCAATCGAGCAGACGCCGCATGACGTGATCTTCCTGTCAGGCGTGGGAGAGGTGTACCCCTACATCCGCTCGCATAACGTCCTGAACAATCTCCAGAGCACGGCGAAGGACAAGCCCACGGTAATGTTCTTCCCGGGCAGCTACACTCATGCGCTGGCCACGGGCGCGTCGCTCGACCTGTTCGGATGCTTGCATGACGACAAGTACTACCGGGCCTTCAATATCCTGAATTACGAGGTTTGATCCCATGACCCTTTCGATGCGCGAAATTTTCGAAAAGCCAGTCGATCGGGCGATCGATGGCGTGATCAAGGCCGACGATGAGGCGAGCCTGCGGACCGAACTCGATGAATATGTGATAACAAGCGAGATCGGGCAGCGCCTCGAACAATTCCTCGAAGCCTACAACAACTACCAGACTGCAAACGGCGTCTGGATTTCCGGATTCTTTGGATCGGGCAAATCTCACCTGCTGAAGATGCTCGCGCTGTTGCTGGAGAACCGCGAAGTCGATGGCGTCAAAGCGTTTGATATCTTCGCAGAGAAGCTCATGGATCAGCCCATGCTCGCAGGTGCTCTGCGCAAGGCGGTCTCGATCCCATCGCGTTCGATCCTGTTCAACATCGACCAGAAGGCCGATGTGATCTCGAAGAATGACATCGATGCCCTGCTCTCGGTCTTCCAGAAGGTCTTCGACGAGATGTGCGGCTACTATGGCAAGCAGCCGCACATTGCCCAGTTCGAGCGTCAGCTGGATGAACGTGGCCAGTTCGAGGCTTTCAAGGTCGCCTTTCTCGATTTGTCCGGCAAGCCGTGGGAAACGCGCGGACGGGAGGAAGCCCTTTTGGAAGCGCCAAAAATCGCTGCAGCCTTCGCCCGGGCAACGGGTACCGATGCGGCTGACGCGAAGGATATTCTCTCTCAGTATAGGAAGGACACGCGGGTCTCGATCGAAGACTTTGCGAACACCGTAAAGGCGTGGATCGACCGGCAGGTGCCGGGCTTCCGGCTCAACTTCTTCGTCGATGAAGTCGGTCAGTACATCGCTGACAACGTCAAGCTGATGACCAACCTTCAGACCATCGCCGAGAGCCTCAACACCAAGTGCAAGGGACAGGCGTGGATCATCGTGACGGCGCAGCAGGCGATCACCGACGTCGTTGGCGACCTGACAGCGCGGCAAGAAAATGACTTCTCGAAGATCCAGGCTCGCTTTGCCAATCGCATGCCTCTGAACTCGGCTGATGTGGCAGAGGTCATCCAGCGGCGCCTGCTGGCCAAGAATGACGCGGCGCAGATCATGCTAGGCAATCTGCACGACAAGGAAGAGAACAACCTCAAGACCCTGTTCGACTTTGCCGACGGTTCCATCCGCCTGAAAAACTATCGCGACCGGGAACACTTCATCGCGAGTTACCCCTTCCCGCCATACCAGTACACCTTGTTCCAGATGGCGATCACGTCGCTCTCTCAGCACAACGCCTTCGAGGGAAAGCATAGCTCAGTGGGCGAGCGCTCGATGCTGGGCGTATTTCAGGAAGTGGCGAAAGCTCTGGCCGAGCGCCCTGTCGGCGGGCTTGCGACGTTTGATCTCATGTTCGAGGGCATCCGCTCTGCTTTGAAGTCATCCGTCCAGCAGTCGATCCAGATCGCTGAACGCAACCTCGACGATGCCTTCGCAGTGCGCGTGCTTAAAGTGCTGTTCCTTGTGAAATACGTCAAGGAATTCAAGCCGACTGTCCGCAACATCAGCATCCTTCTATTCTCGGAATTCGAGCTCGATCAGGCCGGTCAGCGCCGCAAGATCGAGGACGCCTTGGCTCGCCTCGAGCGCGAAACTTACATTCAGCGCAATGGTGAGGTCTATGAATTCCTCACCAATGAGGAGAAAGATGTCGAGGCTGAGATCAAGGCACTCGACGTCGATCCGACCGAGATCACCAAGGCGCTCGAGGTTCTCGCCTTCGACGAGATCCTCCGCCACCGGAAGATCAAGCACCTGGCTACTGGCTACGAGTATTCCTTCAGCCGCAGGCTCGACGACCATCTGCTCGGCCGCGAGTACGAGCTTTCAATCAATATCGTCAGCCCTTTCAACGATGTGTCAGCCAATCCCGACGCGGTCCGCATGCAAAACATGGGGCGCGAGGAGCTGGCGATCGTGCTGCAACCCGATGTGCGGTTCGTTCGCGATCTCACGCTGTTCAAGCAGACCGACAAGTTCGTCCGTCAGGCGCGCAGCGGTGCGCCCCAGCCAGGGCGAGACCGGATCATCCTTGAGAAGGGAGAACAGAACGCCCGTCGCGGGAAAGATCTGGAGCTTCGACTGCGCAACCTGATGTCGGCGTCGCGCTTGTTCGTTCGGGGGGATGAGCTCGACTTAGGTGGCGAAGACCCCCAGGAGCGTATCGTCAAGGCGTTCCAGACCCTCGTCGACAAAGTTTATGTGAACCTGACCATGTTGAGGGGGGTGGGCTACGTTGAGGCGGATATAGCAAAGGCCGCGAGCCCGAATTCGAACCTCTTCGGCGAAGCAGGCACCGGCCTTATCGAAGCAGAGCAGGATGTGCTCAATCACATCCAGGCCCAAGCTCGCAATGGGGTCAAGGTCTCCGCCAAGTATCTGAGCGAGCGCTTCGGATCGAAGCCCTATGGTTGGCCCACGGTGGCCACTCTGTGCCTCTCCGCGAGCCTCGTCGGCAAAGGCAAATGCGAGGCACGCTCTGACAGCACCTTATTGGAAGGTGTTGAGCTCGCCCGCGCCCTCAACAACAGCCATGTGTTGGGCAATATCCTCTTCACTCCGCAAATGGAGTTCACTGCCTCGCAGATCCGCGCGGCAAGGGATCTCTACAAGGAGTTTTTCGGCTTGCCGGCGGATGGGACAGAGGCACGCATTCTTGGCGGGGAATGGGCCGACAGCCTTCGCAAGCTGTCCGATGAGTTGAACCGAATTCTCGCAGAGAGCTACAAGTATCCCTTCGTGAGCGCGCTTGAGCCATTACGGGCGCAGATCAGTGCGATGATCGGCAAGCCCGCAGTCTGGTACATCACAGAACCGGTCAAAGACGAGGACGCGCTCCTCAACGCCAAAGAGGATATCCTCGACAAGATCCGCAGCTTCATGGGGGGAGCCCAGCGCGAAATTTATGACGACGTCCGGGACTTCCTTCAAGGGCAAGAATCCAACATTGGCTATGTGGATGCGGCAGCGGGGGAAAAACTGCGGACCGCCCTTGCCGATCCCGAATGTTACAAGGGAACGGCGATGCAGTCCCTGAAGTCTGAGCTTTACACACTGAAGGACAAGGTCGAACTTGCCATACTGAACGAGCGCAAAGCGGTGATCGCTGCCGTGGATGAGTGCGCTCAGAAGGTCTCCCAGACAGCCGAGTATGCTGCCCTCACCCCCGACCAGCAGGCTCAGATTCACCGCAGTATCGCGATCCACAAGGATGGTCTGGACGCTGTGACCATGATCCCGATCCTGCGCGACAGGGCGAACGGCGCGCGCACTGGCCTGATGCAGCAGCTGCTCGGCGAGATAGCGAAGATGACCCCTCCGCCTTCGCCGCCGCCAGGCACATCCGCTGACGATGGCGTGCCGCCTCCGGCACCAACGCCGCCTGCCTACGTCAACGCCTCGGAGATCAAGGTACCCTACCCGCGCCCCTATTTGGCCGAAGAGGCGGACGTCGACCAATACGTGCATGAGCTGCGAAAGACCCTGATGTCAGAGATCGCCGCTGGGAAGAAAGTGATCGTCTGATGGATACCAATGCCCTGAAGCGTTTCGCGCAGGCTGCGCGCAACCTCCTAATCGATCAGGTGACCGCCAAGCTGGCCGTGGTTGTTGACCCGGCCTCGAGCGCCCGGCGCGAAAACCCCGGTGCAATGAAGAAGCTCGATGTAGCGATTGCCCAGATGGGCCAGGCTCAGGTCGTAGAGCAGGTCGCCTACACCTGGTTCAACCGCTTCACGGCGCTCCGCTTCATGGACGTGAACGGCTACACCAATCCGAGGGTGGTCTCGCCCGAGGGGGACGCGACACGTCCCGAGCTTCTTGCAGAGGCCATCGCGGGCAACCTGCCAGAAGGCGCGCCGGCGACCATCGCGGCGCTTCTCGATGGGCGGACGCCGTCACGCGATCCGCAAGGTGAAGCGTACCGCCTGCTCCTCGTCCACGCATGCAACGCCTGGCATGCGACCATGCCTTTCATGTTTGAGAAGGTCGGCGATTACACTGAGCTTCTGATGCCAGAGGATTTGCTATCGCAGACCTCCATCCTCGCCCGCCTGCGGGACGCCATTCCCGAGGACGATTGCAAGGATGTCGAGATCATCGGGTGGCTCTACCAGTTCTACATCTCGGAGAAGAAGGATCAGGTCTTCGCCGGGCTGAAGAAGAACCAGAAGATCACTGCCGAGAACATCCCGGCAGCGACGCAGCTGTTCACGCCCCACTGGATCGTCCGCTACCTCGTCGAGAATTCGCTCGGGCGGTTGTGGTTGCTCAATCGACCTGGATCGAAGCTGGCCGAGCGCATGGACTACTACATCGCGCCGGAAGAGCCCGAGACCGACTTCCTCAAGATCGACAAGCCCGAGGAAATCAAGATCTGCGATCCCGCCTGTGGCTCTGGGCACATGCTGACCTATGCCTTCGACCTGCTGTTCGCGATCTACGAGGAAGAGGGGTATGAGGCTGACAGGATCCCCGCGCTGATCCTGCAACACAACCTCACGGGAATTGAGATCGACGACCGTGCCGGCGCCCTCGCCGCCTTCGCGCTGGCGATGAAGGCGGCGGC
>LOEX01000010.1 GCA_001516125.1 Sphingomonadales bacterium BRH_c42 | reverse complement strand
AGCACGCTGCGCACAGCCCGCCGTGCTGCGCCAGCGCGCAGCCGCACAGCGGGCATCGCGGCGGATAGATGAAATCCACCAACGGACGCAGGCCTTCGGTAATTTGCGACCCCCAGGACATTACCGTGATGCTGCACCTCTTGCGCCGGGCGCGCAAGCGAGGCACTGCGCAAGGTCATGACAATGCCTGCGGTTCCCCGGATTTTCTCGCATGAGCGCCGCGTGCTGCGCACCAGACGGGCCGAGCATCGATCCGGGCAGGACGGGAGCGCCAGCTGGTTGCTGGACGAGATCGAACACGACATCATCGAGCGGATCGGCTTCATGCAGGTCGAACCGGCGCGCGCGCTTATCCACGGGCGCGGACATGGCATGCTGGAAGCGGAGCTGGAACGGCTGGGCTGCCAGGTAATCACCATTCACGACCCTGACGAGGAGAGGCCCATAACCGGCGCGCCGTTTGACCTCATCGTCAGCCTGGCTCGCCTGGACACGGTCAACGATCTGCCCGGCGCGTTGATCCACCTGCGCGCAGCGCTTGGCCAAGGCGGGATCCTGCTGGCCGCCTTCGTCGGTGCGGGCAGCCTGCCTGCATTGCGGCAGGTCTTGCTGGCTGCGGACGGCGAACGGCCCGCCGCCCGTCTTCACCCGCAGATTGACAGCCGCGCGGCCAGCGCGCTGCTCCAGCGTGCGGGCTTCACCCGGCAGGTGGTCGATACGCTGCCGCTGAGGCTGCGATACGCGCAGCTCGGCCGGCTGATTGGCGATTTGCGCGATCAGGGGCTGACCAATGTTCTGGCCGATTCGCCGCCAATGCTGCGAAAAGCGGCGCTTGCCCGCGCGCGCGCCGCCTTCGACAAGCTGCGTGATGACGATGGCCGCGTGACTGAGACCTTCGAGATCGTCACGCTGACCGCCTGGCGCTAGGCTCGCAACGCGGCCTGCGCAGCAGCCAATCGCGCAATCGGCACACGGTATGGAGAAGCGCTGACGTAATCGAGCCCGACCGCCTCGCAGAAAGCGATGCTGGCCGGATCGCCGCCATGCTCGCCGCAGATGCCCAGCTTGATGTCGGGCCGGGTTGCCCTGCCCCGCTCTGCTGCCATCTGCACCAACTGACCGACACCATCGATATCAAGGCTGACGAAGGGGTCGCGCGCGAAAATGCCCTTTTCAACATAGGGAGCCAGGAAACGCGCCGAATCGTCACGGCTGAGGCCCAACGTGGTCTGCGTGAGATCGTTGGTCCCAAATGAGAAGAACGCACCTTCTTCGGCGATTTCACCCGCCATCAGCGCCGCGCGCGGCAGTTCGATCATCGTGCCGACGAGGTATTCCACAGGGCATCCGGATTCCTCGAACACCTGCTTTGCCACCCGATCGATCAGCGCCCGCAGCAGTTCGAGCTCGCGCCTGGTGGCGACCAGCGGAATCATGATTTCGGGCACGGGCGTTTCCCCGCCGTCCCGCGCAGCTTCGCAGGCCGCCTCGAAAATCGCGCGCGCCTGCATCTCGTAGATTTCGGGATATGTGATCCCCAACCGGCAGCCCCTGTGGCCCAGCATGGGGTTGAATTCATGCAGCTCGCCCGCCCGGCGGCGCAGATGATCGACCCCCAGCCCGGTCGCTTCGGCCAGTTCCTCGAATTCATCATCCCCAGTTGGGAGAAATTCATGCAGCGGCGGATCGAGCAGGCGGATCGTGCACGGCAGGCCCGCCATCACGCGGAATATCTCGCGGAAATCGCTGCGCTGTTCGGGCAGCAGCTTCTCCAGCGCCGCGCGGCGCCCCTTCTCGTCATCGGCCAGGATCATCTGACGCACCGCGCTGATGCGCTGCGTATCGAAGAACATGTGCTCGGTGCGGCACAGGCCGATCCCTTCCGCGCCGAACTGCCGCGCCATCCGGCAATCCTCGGGCGTTTCGGCATTGGTGCGCACCTTCATCCGCCGGTGACGGTCAGCCCATTCCATCAGCGTGCCGAAATCGCCTGCAAGCTCAGGCTCGATTGTCGCAACTTCGCCCGCGATCACCTGGCCCTTGGTGCCATCGATAGTGATAACGTCGCCCTCTGCCAGATCGCGCGTACCGATCCTTAGTGTGCGGGCCTTGAGGTCGATCGAGAGCGATGATGCGCCCGAAACGCATGGGCGCCCCATGCCGCGCGCCACCACAGCCGCATGCGACGTCATGCCGCCGCGCGCGGTAAGTATGCCCTTCGCCGCGTGCATGCCGTGAATATCTTCAGGACTGGTTTCGACCCGGACAAGGATCACCTTCTCGCCCCGCGCGGCCAGCTTTTCCGCGGTATCGGCATCGAGCACGATCTGGCCCGATGCAGCGCCGGGCGAAGCAGGAAGCCCGCTCGCCATCACGTCACGCGGTGCATCGGGATCAAGCGCGGGGTGGAGCAATTGATCAAGCGCCATCGGATCGATGCGCAGGATTGCCGTCTTCTCGTCGATCAGGTCTTCGCCGACCATGTCCACCGCCATCTTGAGCGCAGCCTTGGCCGTGCGTTTGCCGCTGCGGGTCTGGAGCATCCACAGCTTGCCGCGCTCGACGGTGAATTCGATGTCCTGCATATCGCGGTAGTGCTTCTCGAGCAGGTCAAAAACATGCGCCAGCTCGGCAAAGGCTTCGGGCATTGCCTCTTCCATGCTCAGCGGCTTGGCATTGGCGGCTTCGCGTGCGCGTCTGGTGAGATATTGCGGGGTGCGGATGCCCGCGACCACATCCTCGCCCTGCGCATTGATCAGGTACTCGCCGTAATATGCCTTCTCGCCCGTCGCCGGATCGCGCGTGAAGGCAACCCCGGTGGCGCTGGTATCGCCCATATTGCCGAACACCATTGCCTGCACGTTGACCGCAGTGCCCCAATCGCCGGGAATATCGTTCAGGCGGCGATAGACCTTGGCGCGGTCAGAATCCCAGCTGTCGAACACCGCGCGGATCGCGCCCCACAGCTGCTCGTTCACGTCCTGCGGGAACGGCCGCCCAAGTTCCTGTTCGACGATCGTCTTGTACTGGCTTACCAGCGCTTGCCAATCTTCAGAACCCATATCCGTATCAGCGTAAAAGCCATTGTCTTCCTTGATGATTTCCAGCGCTTCTTCGAACAGGCCGTGATCGATGCCCAGCACCACATCGGAATACATCTGGATGAAGCGGCGATAGCTGTCCCAGGCGAAGCGCGGATGGCCCGATGCGTCGGCAAGCCCGGCAACGCTCGCATCATTGAGGCCGAGGTTGAGCACCGTGTCCATCATGCCCGGCATGGAAACGCGCGCGCCCGAGCGGACCGAAACCAGCAACGGATCGGCGGCATCGCCAAACTTCTTGCCAACCGCGCGCTCGATGTGCGTGAGGGCATCGGCCACCTGCGCGCGCAAATGGTCGGTGAAATCCGCGCCTTCCTGAAGATACTTCACGCATTCTTCGGTGGTGATGGTGAAACCGGGCGGCACCGGCAGCCCAATGCTGGCCATTTCAGCCAGGTTCGCGCCCTTGCCGCCGGTAACGGTCTTGTCGCGCTGCCGCGCATTCGTATGCATCGCATCAGGCGATCCATCGCCGCCGAAAACAAAGACCGTCTGCACGTTCACCCCTCGATTCTGGAGAAATCCGCCACTTTGTGCACTGCAGCACGGAAGCGTGCAAGCAGATCGAGCCGTGAGGCGCGCACGTCTTCTTGGGGCGCGTTTACCGTAACTTCATCGAAGAACCGGTCGATCGGTGCGCGCAGCGATGCAAGTGCCGACATCGCGGCGGTGAAATCCTCGGCTTCGATCGCGGCACCTGCCGTGGGTTCGGCGGCATCAAGCGCGTCGATCAGCGCAGCTTCGGCGGGTTCGCGGGTGTGGGACAGGCCCGATGCCTGGCGCTCTGCCATCTTGGCGGCGATCACCGGCGCAAGTTCGGGATCATCGACGCCGGCCAGCGGGTCTTCCTCGCCCGTGCGGCTGATTTCACCCTCGATGCCGTGCCAGTCCTCCTTCTTGAGGATATTGGCTGCGCGCTTGTATCCGGTAAGCAGATTGGCCCCGTCCTCGGTGCCGATGAAGCTTTGCAGCGCCTTAACGCGGGCGAGCAGCCGGACGAGATCATCCTCGCCCCCGAGCGCGAACACCGCATCGATCAAATCATGGCGAACGCCGGCCTCGCGCTGCTGGACCTTGAGGCGGTCGGCCAGGAATAATTTGGAATCTCCTCCAAGAAAGCGTTCTCCAATCTTCGTGATCACTTCCGGTTCAGGGAGCCGAAAAGGGGAAAGGCTCACCGACTTGGCAACACCGATAGCCCCGATGTTCCAACTAATTTCGGGCAAGTCCCTGCCCACTACAATGGCGGCGACGAGCGCATCAGTGATCGGAATGCGAATGTTATTTTGAAGGATCACAGCAATAACACCGAGAGCGGCCCTTCGTAGAGCAAAAGGATCTTTCGATCCTGTCGGCTTAAGTCCGACTGCAAAAAACAACGCCAACGTATCCAGTTTGTCCGCCAGGCTCACCGCAACCGTCACCGGGGCGGTGGGCACCTCGTCACCCTGCCCCACCGGCTTGTAGTGATCGCGGATGGCGTCGGCGACCTCATCGGGAAGCCCCTCGGCGCGGGCGTAGTAGCCGCCCATCAGGCCCTGCAGTTCGGGAAACTCGCCCACCATTTCGGTGACGAGATCGGCCTTGCACAGGCGCGCGGCGAGTTCCGCCTGGTCGGCGAGCAAAGCCCCTTCGCTTGAGGGAAGGGGTTGGGGATGGGTGTCCGGCGCCTGAGAGGTGTGAACCCCCACCCCCGGCCCCTCCCCGTCGGGGAGGGGAGAGGATTTTACAATCCCTTCTTCGCATAGCCACCGCGCCAGTTTGGCCACCCGATCAACCTTGTCGGCAACCGTGCCAAGCTTCTCGTGGAAGGTGATCCGCTCCAGCTTCTTCGCGTGCTCGGCCAGCGGGGTCTTGCGGTCCTGCTCCCAGAAGAAGCGCGCATCCGAAAGCCGCGCGGCGAGCACCTTGCGGTTGCCATCGATCACAACCGCAGGATCGGCGGGGGTGATGTTGGCTGTGCAGACGAAGGCGTTGGCCAGATCCCCGCCTGCATTCTCGCAAACGAAATACTTCTGGTTCACCCGCGCGGTGAGCTGGATCACTTCGGGCGGGACGTCGAGGAAAGCCTCGTCGAAGCGCCCCAGCAGTGGCACCGGCCATTCGGTCAGCCCGGCGTTTTCGACCACCAGCCCTTCATCCTCGACCAGCGTGAGCCCGGCATCCGCCGCCGCCTTGCGCGCGCCTTCGCGGATCAGCGCGGCGCGTTCCTCATGATCGACGATCACATGGCAGGCGCGCAGCTTTTCCTGATAATCGGCGGCGGAGCCAATCGTAATCTCGCCTGGACAATGAAACCTGTGGCCATGCGTGGCGTAGCTCGACGCAATTCCGTCGATCGCGCAATCGACCAGTTCCTCGCCAAGGATAGCGACAATGCCAGACAGCGGACGCACCCAGCGCAGGCTTTCCGTGCCGAGCGATGCCGCGCCCCAGCGCATCGATTTGGGCCAGGAAAAATCGCGAATAACTGTGGGGATCGCGTCGGCGAGCACGTCACACATCGCCATGCCGGGCTTCTCGATCACGGCGAACCAGGTGCCCCGCCCCTTGACGTCACGCAGCTCAAGCTGATCCTTCGTGACGCCATTCTTGCGGCAGAAGCCCTCGATTGCGGCATCGGGCGCGCCCTCGGGCGGCCCCTTGGCCTCATCGCACACTGGCTGCGTCGCGTCAGGAAGCCCGCGCGCGATGAGCGCAAGCCGCCGCGGCGTCGACCATACGGTGATGTCAGTCGCCGAAACGCCTGCGGCCTCTATCTCGCGGCGCAGCAACCTTTCCAGTTCGGCGCGCGCACCCGCCTGCATCCGCGCGGGAATTTCCTCGCAGCGCAGTTCGAGGAGGAAGTCAGTCATATTACAAAGCCTTCGTCATTCCCGCGAAGGCGGGAATCCAGAGCCTCACAGGGCCGTGCTTGCGACTCTGGATTCCCGCCTTCGCGGGAATGACGAGAAACGGGGCTCACAGGCTCCACTCCGGATATTGCGCCTGCCATTCGGGCGCCATCATCGCGGCATATTTCTCGCATGCCCCGCGCGCCAGATCGCGCACCCGGCCCATGTAGCTGGCGCGTTCCTGCACGCTGATCACGCCGCGCGCCTGCAACAGGTTGAAGATATGGCTGGCCTCCACCGCCTGCTCATAGGCGGCGATGGGTACATCATTGGCGAGGCAGTTGCGACACTCAGCCTCAGCCTTGCCAAACAGGTCGAACAATGCGTCCGTGTCAGCGACTTCGAAGTTCCACTTCGACATCTGCTTCTCGTTTTCGAGAAACACGTCACCATAGGTGACGACTCTTTTCTGGCCTACCGCTTGGCTACTTGAGGCCGGTGCCTCCGTGAAAACCAGATCATAGACGTTGTCGACGCCCTGCAGATACATGGCGAGCCGTTCGAGCCCATAGGTCAGCTCGCCCGCAACCGGCTTGCAATCGAACCCGCCCATCTGCTGGAAATAGGTGAACTGAGTCACCTCCATCCCGTCGCACCAGACTTCCCAGCCCAGCCCCCATGCGCCCAGCGTGGGGCTTTCCCAGTCATCCTCGACAAAGCGGATATCGTGCCGCAGCGGATCGACCCCGATAGCGGCGAGACTGTCCAGATAAAGCTGCTGGAGATCGGGTGGGCTCGGCTTCAGGATCACCTGATACTGGTAATAATGCTGGAGCCGGTTGGGGTTTTCGCCATAGCGGCCGTCGGTCGGGCGGCGGCAGGGCTGAACGAAGGCCGCGTTCCAGGGCTGCGGCCCCAGCGCGCGCAGTGTGGTGGCCGGGTGAAACGTGCCCGCGCCCATCCGCATGTCATAAGGTTGAAGGATCAGGCAGCCCTGCGCGCTCCAGAAATCATGGAGGGCCAGGATCATGTCCTGGAAAGACCGCTTCGGATCTCTTTTCATCGGCGCAGGCTCGCTCATGGCGGCTCGCAATGGCGCAAGCCCATGATAGCGTCAATGCCGCATCGCCGCAGCGCCGCCAAACGCGCTGGCGCCACGGCGCGATTCACGTTTCATTTGCCGTTCACGCGGATTAGGGGATGCAGGATGAGTTGCCGCCCAAAAGGACCCCACATGCATAATGCCCTCCGCCCCATTACCCTGGCCACCTTTGCCGCCGCATTGTTCCTGAGTGGCCCGGCCTGCGCACATCAGCAGTCGCTGCCCTCCCCAGTGCCTGATGTGCAGGTGCCCGCAGAAGAGGTCGAACTTGGCGGCCCCGCGCTGTGGAAACTGGCGGACGAGGATACCACCATCTACCTGTTCGGCACCGTTCATGCGCTGCCCAACGGCGTCGAGTGGTTCAATGGCCCGGTCGCGGACGCGTTGACACAATCGGATGAGGTAGTCACCGAAATCATCATGGATGAAACCATGCCCGCGAAGATGCAGGCGCTGGTGGCGGAAAAGGGTCTGTTGCCACAGGGCACCACGCTCACCAGCCTGATGGACGAGCAGCAACTGGCAAGTTACGAAGCAGCAATGGGCAAACTTGGCGTTCCCGCACAGGCCTTTGCCCCACTGGAGCCATGGTATGCAGGCATGATGGTCAGCATGCTGCCGCTGCTCCAGCAGGGCTATTCCCCCGATCAGGGCGTTGAAGCGGTGTTGCTGAAAAATGCCGATGGAAAGACGAAACAGGCGCTCGAAACCCTGGAGAAGCAGATCAACGTGTTCGACACGCTGCCCCAGCAATCGCAGATGCGTTTCCTCATCGATGCAGCGGACAATGTCGACAAGATCAAGCAGAAGCTCGACGCCATGGTCGCTGAATGGCTCGAAGGCGATGCCGATGCGCTGGCGGTGCTCATGAATGAAGGCATGGATGACAAGACTCTGGCCGATGCCCTGCTTTATCAGCGCAACCGCGAATGGGCGCAGTGGCTGGAGGAGCGCCTGGCAACCCCGGGCGCGGTATTCGTTGCGGTGGGTGCAGGTCATCTGGCGGGCGAGCAAAGCGTGCAGGAATGGCTTGAGGGCCGCGGACTGGAAGTTACGCGCGTCCAATGATCCCGCTGTGGGGCCTGGTTGCGGCGGCGCTGTTGCTGGCGCTGACCGGCTGCAAGCAGGATCATTCCGCTGCCGACGCAGAAACGCCAGCGCCGCTGCTGTGGGAAATTCGCGATAATGCAGGCGCCGTCAGGGGCTGGCTGTTCGGCACCATCCACGCGCTGCCCGATGGCGCGCGATGGCGCACGCAGCGGCTCGAACAGGCGATCGATCAGGCCGATCTGCTGGTGGTCGAAATTGCCGCGCTCAATGACCGCGATGGCATGGCGCAAGTTTTCACCCGGCTCGCCACGAGCCCCGGATTGCCAGACATCGGCATGCGCGTACCCGCAGGTTCCCGCCCCGAACTGTTCGGATTGATCGAGAGTGTCGATCTCACCGCGGCGGACTTTTCCGAGGTAGAAACCTGGGCTGCGGCGCTGGTTCTGGCGCAGGCTGGCGACAATGGGGACGCGGCCAACGGGGCCGATCTTGCACTGCTGCGCGATTTTGCGAACCGCAAGGTGCACGAATTCGAAGGAGCACAGCGTCAGTTGGGCATTTTCGACGGCCTGCCCGAGGCAGAGCAGCGTGACCTGCTGCTGGCGGTAATGAAGGAAGTGCGCGCCAACGAGGCCGATCCCGAACGGCTGCGCCGCGCATGGTTGAAGGGTGACGCCAGAACGCTCGAGACGGCAGCATCGACTGGGCTGATGGAGGATCCCGAGCTGCGCGAGGCACTGCTGGTGGCACGCAACCGCGCCTGGATCGGGCAATTGGAAGCAATTCTGGCATCGGGTGAGCGACCGTTGATTGCGGTTGGCACGGCGCACCTGCTTGGTCCCGACGGGCTGCCCGCTTTGCTGGAACATCGCGGATACAGCGTCGCCCGCATCCAATAGGCAGGAATGACTTGCCATATCAGGGCGGGATCACTAAAGGGCCGCGCTTCGGCGCCATGGTCATCCCTGGAGGTGTGGCGCGCGAGTGATCAAACCAGGCAATTCGAAAGGTAAGCGAGATGAGCGATGCTCTGACCCTTCCGGCCGAGGCGCGCGATCGGGTTGGCAAGGGAGCCTCCCGTGCATTGCGCCGCAGTGGCCGTGTTCCCGCTGTGATTTACGGCGGCAAGGAAGAACCCACCCCCATCCATGTGGAGCAGAAGGAACTGGTCCGTCAGTTGATGACTGGCCACTTCATGAACTCGATCGTCATGATCGAGCTGGGCGGCAAGACGCTGCGCACCCTGCCCAAGGATGTCGCATTCCATCCGGTCAACGACCGCCCGACACACGTCGATTTTCTGCGCCTGTCGAAGGACGCCAAGGTCGATGTTCAGGTCCCGGTTATCTTCGTCAATGAAGAGGCTTCGCCCGGTCTCAAGAAGGGCGGCGTGCTCAACATTGTCCGCCACGAGCTGGAACTGGTGTGCGACGCGGACAAGATCCCCGGCGAGATCGAAATCGACGTCACCGGCTTCGAAGTCGGCGATTCGATCCATATCAGCCACGTCAAGCTGCCTGAAGGCAGCGCCAGTGCGATCACCGACCGCGATTTTACCATCGCCACGCTGGTTGCTCCCTCGGCGCTCAAGCGCAGCGAAGCTGCTGCTGGCGACGAGGCCGAAGCTGAAGCTGAAGAGGGCGCAGGCGAAGCCGAATAGGCTCCGTCTCCTCAGGCAATTCACGGCGCCGGGCTTTCACGCGAAAGTCCGGCGTTTTGCTTTTGAACAAGGGGTGGCTACAGGGATTCCATGCAAATTTGGGTAGGCCTAGGAAATCCCGGTCCGGGTTACGCCATGCACCGGCACAATGTCGGCTTCATGGCGGCCGATGTCCTTGCCGACATGCACGGCTTTGGCGCGGTGCAGAAGAAATTCCAGGCCTGGGTGCAGGAAGGGAAAATCGGCCAGCACAAGGTGCTGCTGCTCAAGCCGGCAACCTTCATGAACGAAAGCGGGCGCAGTGTGGGCGAGGCGCTGCGGTTCTACAAACTGGGCTGCGACGCGCTCACCGTGTTTCACGACGAACTCGATCTTGCTCCATTCAAGGTCAAGGTGAAGCGCGGCGGGGGCACAGCCGGGCACAACGGGCTGCGCAGTATCGACCAACATCTGGGGCCGGATTTCAGGCGGGTGCGGATCGGAATCGGCCATCCCGGGCACAAGGACCGGGTCACCGGCCATGTGCTGGGCAACTACGCCAAGGCGGAGCAGGACGATCTGGCGCACATGTTGGGCGCGATCGGGGCCGAGGCCGAATGGCTGGCGAAAGGCGACGACGCGCGCTTCATGAGCGAAGTCGCACTGAGGATGCGGGATTGACCGGGTCGCCGAGTTATGTATTGCCGTGTTATATCGCTAACACGGGAGGTCGATATGGCGGGATACATTCAGGGCATCATTACTGGCGCCGCGTTGATCGGAGTGGCGGTCTCGCTGGTCGCTACGGCAAGGCCACAACCCAAGGTGCTCGACGTCGAACGGATTAACATTCGCGAACCAGATGGCACGCTCCGCATGGTCATCGCCGGGCGCGACAAGTTTCCCGGTTCGTTCTTCAAGGGCAAGGAAATCGATCGGCCGGACCGCCGCCATGCCGCTGGCCTGCTGTTCCTCAACGACGAAGGAACCGAAAACGGTGGATTGATCTGGGCCGGAAAGATGCGGGAAGGAAAACCGGACGCCGGGGCCAGCCTGACCTTCGATCGTTACGAAAACGACCAGACAATCCAACTGCTGCAAAAGGATGGAGGCGACCGCGATATTGCCGCGCTGATCATTTCCGACCGTCCGGGAGCATCGCTTTACGGGCTGAAAGACGGCAAACCAAATTTGAAGGACCCTTCGGAAGGCGGGGCACCTCGGGTCTTCGTCGGCAAATCGATGGATCGAGCATCGGTGATGATGCTGCAGGATGCCACCGGCGTGCCGCGCCTGATGCTGAAGGTCGATTCCGACGGGTCGAGCTCGATCAATTTCCTCGACGGTCAGGGCAATGTCGTGCGAACGATTGGTCCGGAGGAATAGCGATCAATCATGCAGCGTGTTCTTGTCATCGGCCCCTGCGGTTCGGGCAAGAGTTCGTTCGCGCGCGCGCTGGCGCCGCTGCTTGATCTGCCGCTCGTCCACTGGCGGGAACGCGAAGTCCTCACCTGATCCCGTTCGCCCGCGCTTGGCCCGCTGGTCCGCGCGGAGCAAAGGGTTTGAACTTGCGCGTTCTCAGGCTGGTCAGCCGACTGCCGAACCGCTAAGGCGCGCGCCACACCATTAAACCGGAGTATATGATGGGTTTCCGTTGCGGGATCGTCGGCTTGCCCAATGTCGGCAAGTCCACCCTTTTCAATGCATTGACCGAGACGCAGGCCGCGCAGGCTGCGAACTATCCCTTTTGCACGATCGAGCCCAATGTCGGCCAGGTCGCTGTGCCCGATGATCGGCTTGAGCGGTTGGCCGGCATTTCGGGTTCGGCCAAGATCATCCCGACCCAGCTCGGCTTTGTCGACATCGCGGGGCTGGTAAAGGGTGCGAGCAAGGGCGAGGGCCTTGGCAACCAGTTCCTCGGCAACATCCGCGAGGTTGATGCCATCGTCCATGTGCTGCGATGCTTCGAGGATGACGACATTCAGCATGTCGCCAACACAGTCGATCCGATTGCCGATGCCGAAGTGGTCGAAACCGAGCTGATGCTGGCCGATCTCGACAGCCTGGAAAAGCGCGTACCGGCGGCCGCCAAGAAGGCAACCGGCGGCGACAAGGAAGCGAAGGCGCTGGCCAGCGTGCTGGGCCAGGCGCTCGACCTGCTGCGCGAAGGCAAGCCCGCGCGGCTGACCGAGCCGAAGGACGAAGAGGAAGCGCGGCTGTTCGCGCAGGCGCAACTGCTGACCGCCAAGCCGGTGCTCTATGTCTGCAATGTCGCTGAAGAGGATGCGGCAACCGGCAATGCGTTATCCGCCAGCGTGTTCGAAAAGGCGAAGGCGGAAGGCGCGCAAGCAGTGGTGGTATCCGCCGCGATCGAGGCGGAGCTGGTCGGAATGGAATCGGGCGAGCGCGAGGAGTATCTCGCATCGCTGGGCCTGGCGGAAACCGGCCTCTCGCGTGTGATCCGCGCCGGATACGAATTGCTGGGCCTCAAGACCTTCTTCACCGTCGGCCCCAAGGAAGCGCGCGCGTGGACTTTCCACATGGGCGCAAAGGCCCCGCAGGCGGCGGGTGAAATCCACACCGATTTCGAGCGCGGATTCATCCGCGCGGAAACCATTGCCTTCGACGATTACGTCACGCTGGGCGGTGAAAGCGGCGCACGCGAAGCAGGCAAGCTGCGTCAGGAAGGCAAGGAATACCTGGTGCAGGACGGCGACGTGCTACACTTCAAATTCAACGTGTGAGGCGTAAATGCAGTATTTCGAGGACTTGGAAGTCGGCGGCGTTTCGCGGTTCGGGAGCTACGAAGTCACGCGCGAGGAAGTGATCGAATTCGCCAGCAAATACGATCCGCAGCCATTCCATCTCGACGACGAGGCTGCCGCGAAAACGCATTTCGGCAGGCTTTCGGCCAGCGGTTGGCACACATGCGCAATGACCATGGCGATGATGGTGGAAAACCTCAAGGCCAACCGTCAGGCAGGGCTCGGCTCGCCGGGGATGGACAGCCTGAGGTGGAAGAAGCCTGTCTATCCCGGTGATACGCTGCGCGTTGAAACCGAATTGCTCGAAAAGCGCCGCAGCGCCTCGCGCCCCGAGTTGGGCCTGTTCAAAAGCCGCGTGCAGGTGTTCAACCAGCATGACGAGGTGGTTCTCGAAATGACCTCGAACGGGATGATCGAAGTGCGGGAGCCGAGGGCGCCAATTGAGGGGTGAGGTCGGCTTTTGGGTGGGGAGCGGACCATCAGCTTCGGCCAGCCGAGGCAACTTGTGGTGGATCGGAAAACCGCGATCCACCGCGAGCCGCTGGGGCGAAAGGTCAAGGCGCTAACGAAATTGTCAGCGCTTCTCCCATTGCGAGGGTGTTTCCCCGGAGATTTGCACGTTCAATGACGTAAGCCACCCGCGGAGCAACGGCGGCCGCAGTGTGGCGGGTGCACTTGCGGTGCCACATCTGTTGGTACAGTGCGACCGTGCTCATCGAAACATCGCATAGCGAAGCAATGGCTCGCTTGATCCGTTTGTGAAGTGCCGCCTGACCCTCAGGTGCCCTGAGGTTTAAATCTGCGAATCGCACGACTCTTGTCGGCAGAGGCTCTGACGAGCCTTCCATGACGACAGCCCGCTTCTGGTCTTCTGCGGCTAGGGGTGCGCTCAGCAAGGCTGCGGAAATTAAAGTTGCCGTAATGATGGACTTTCGCATTATGGTTCTCCCCATTGGCGAGGCGGTCAGTTTCGCATCCGCCTCCTTGGCCGCCCCGCAACGAACCTAAGGCGCGTAAGCGCACGGATAGGCGCTAGAGGGAGAATACCTGCCAGGAATTGGAAGCACATCGGACGAATGTCGGATGCAGCTTTATTTCCCGCATGGTATATGGCTCAGGCACGGCTTCTGGTGAGATTGCATGATGCGGGAGAAAGAACGAGACCAGCTGGTGCGCAGTATTTACGATGCTGCGCTTGATCCTGCAGAATGGCCGACGATGTTGACTCGAATTGCTAGCGCCATGAATTGCGAGCAAAGCAACTTCGCGATTATCGATCCCTATAGCGGCGTCGCCCAAGCGATAACGCCGAAGTGGCGCGAGGAAGATCGCGAAGCATTCTTTTCCCATTGGCAAAAGGATTTCTCCCTGGCCGGGCGACTCGAGAAATTTCCGGTCGGGCAGGTGCTGACCTACGAAGACTTCTTCGACGTCGACTGGCTCAAGCGTACCGACTTCTACAACGAATGGTGGTTGCCGATGGGTGTAGGCGGCGGATCCTTTGCGGCAAACGTAGTGTCAGACGGGCACGCCACCGCCTCGATCACCGTCCACGCTCCGCAGTCCCGACTTGGCTTTACATCCGCCGAAAAGAAGATGTTCGAGGGCATCGTCGAACACGTGTCGCGATCAGTGATGATACTTCGCCGTCTCCAGCTGGGTCGGCTCGCGACGAGTCATGGCGATGGCGGGCCTGGCTCCGGCTTTGCTGTCGTAGACCGATCTGGTGTGGTGCTCCACGCGGACGGGGCCACACTTGTTCGCCTGAATGCACTTGGACTGCTCGTGGCAGACCGGGCCATGGGACGGATCGCACCGGGACCCCTTAAAGGGCTGCTTCACCGTGCTATCTCATTGACCGACGGGGGGCACATTGACCTACGCGAGGGTCATGGGTCGCCTGTACGACTGACTGTCATTCCGTGCTCCCCGAGAACCGATTATGGCCCTGTCGTAATCGATCGGCCAGCAGCTTTGATCTGGTTGATCTCGCTCGAAGAGGTGCAGCGAGAGAAGATGCAACGCTTGGTGAATGCATACTCGTTAACACCAGCGGAAACCAGAGTTGCAGTTGAGGCGTGCGCTGGAGGAGGAAGATCTGAGATCGCCAAACGATGCGGGGTTTCGCCGAGCACGATCCGCACTCACCTCGAGGCTATCTTCTTCAAGACGGGAGTTCACAGGCAGGCTGAACTCGTCCATCTCGTCGAAGCGATCTAGGCTGTAGTCGCTGCCAGGCTTGGCCTAACCCTTGGATTACCCCAGCCCGAATGAAGCAAGGCTGCCTGTTATTTCCGCGTAGCGCGGCTAACTTCGAGAAGCCGAGGGCAGCTTTGTCGTCGTTATCGGACATCGCCAATTTAACCTCAATGCCGGCCGAACAGCTTTTCCACGTCGCTCATCGACAGCTTCACCCATGTCGGGCGGCCGTGGTTGCACTGGCCCGAACGCGGGGTGCGCTCCATCTCGCGCAGCAGCGCATTCATCTCGACCACAGATAATACCCGCCCTGCCCGAACCGATCCGTGGCAGGCCATGGTGGCCAGCACATGCTCTATCTTTTCCTCAAGCAACAGCGCCTGCCCGTGCTTGGCAATATCATCCGCAAGGTCGGTCAGCAGTGCCGCGGGATCGGCCTTGGCCAGCACATGCGGCAGCGCGCGCACCAGCATCGCGCCCGGACCAAACCGCTCGATAGCCAGCCCGAATTGCGCAAAACCTTCCGCCGCCGCTTCGAGCCGGTCGCAATCGGCCTCGTCCAGTTCGACAACATCGGGAACCAGCAGTGCCTGCGAGCGGGCCACCGCCTCCCCCGCCCCCGCAGCGCGCAACCGCTCGAGCACGAGCCGTTCGTGCGCTGCATGCTGATCGACCAGCACCAGCCCGTCGGCTGCCTCGGCGACGATATAGGTATTGGCGACCTGCCCGCGCGCAATGCCAAGCGGAAAGTCCCTTTCTTGCTCCGGCAGCGGCGCAGCTTGCTCGGCACGGCCCGAAAGCATTCCCCCTGACTGGGCGAAAGCGAGCGATGCTTCGCGTAACATGAGCCCCTCCCCTGAAGGTGAGGGGTGTAGGGGCTCCTTCTGCCACCGCCCCATCGCCGCGCGGTCCGGCCCCTGCGCACTCCTGCGGTCCCCCGTCGCCAGCGCCTGTCTGAGGCCCGACACGATGAAGCCGCGCACTGCGGCGGGGTCGCGAAAGCGCACTTCTGTCTTGGCCGGATGGACGTTTACATCGACCTCTTCGGGTGGCAGGTCGAGGAACAGCGCGAGCACCGCGTGCCGATCGCGTGCCAGCATATCTGAATAGGCACCGCGCACCGCGCCGACCAGCAGCCGGTCCTTTACGGGACGGCCATTGACGAACAGATACTGATGATCGGCCACACCGCGATTGTAGGTAGGCAAACCGGCAACGCCCGAAAGCCGCATGGAGCCGCGCTCCAGATCGATGCTGACTCCGTTGTCCTTCAGTTCGCGCGCGATGATGCCCGCCACACGGTCGGTGAGCGCTTCGCCATCCTGCAAGCTGAACACGCGCCGGCCGTCATGCTCGAGCGAGAAGGCGATCTCTGGCCGGGCCATGGCAAGCCGGCGCACCACGTCGAGACAGGCGGCGTATTCGCTGCGGGCGCTGCGCAGGAACTTGCGCCGGGCGGGCACCTTGGCGAACAATCCTTCAACGCGGACGCGGGTGCCCGGGGGCAGCGCGGCGGGCCCTTCGCGCACCAGATCGCCGTGATCGATCACCTTCGTCCAGCCAGAGGCCGATCCTTGCGCACGGCTTTCGAGGGTGAGACGGGCGACGCTGGCGATCGAGGGGAGCGCTTCGCCGCGAAAACCCAGCGTTGCCACTTGCTCGATGGCGTCATCGGGAAGTTTGGAGGTGGCGTGGCGCTCCAGCGCCAGCGCCATTTCGTCCGCGTCCATGCCGCAGCCATCATCGGTAATCTCGATGCTGCCCAGACCGCCTTCGCCCAGCTTCACATCGATCCGCCGTGCACCCGCGTCGATAGCGTTTTCAAGGATTTCCTTGAGCGCGGCAGCAGGCCTTTCCACCACCTCGCCCGCAGCGATGCGATTGATCAGGCTTTCGGGAAGGCGGCGGATCGGGGGCATCGTCCATAGTCTAGCGACAAGGCGGCGCAGATTCGAGGCCAGCGGTGGAAAATCACGCTTGCTTTGAACAATTATTTTGGTCTTTAGCCTAGCAAGCGTTAGAGCGACGGGCAATCTGTCACAACCTCATCCGATCCCGCGCGGACGTTCCGCGGCAAGATCCTGCATATCCACGGACCACACCCCAGAATGAGCTTCTTTTCCAAACTCCTCAAATTCGGATCGCACAACATGGCGATCGATCTCGGCACGGCGAATACGCTGGTCTATGTGCAGGACCAGGGAATCATCCTCAATGAACCGTCGGTCGTGGCCATCGAGACGATCAACGGGATCAAGCGCGTCAAGGCCGTGGGTGAAGATGCCAAGATGATGATGGGCAAGACCCCGGATTCGATCGAGACCATTCGCCCATTGCGCGACGGGGTGATCGCCGACATCGAGTATGCCGAGGAGATGATCAAGCACTTCATCCGCAAGGTGCATGGCAAGCGCAGCCTGTTCCGTTATCCGGAAATCGTGATCTGCGTGCCTTCGGGTGCGACTTCGGTGGAAAAGCGCGCAATCCGCGACGCGGCAAGCAACGCCGGCGCATCCGAAGTCTATCTGATTCTCGAACCGATGGCGGCGGCAATCGGTGCCGACATGCCGGTGACCGAACCGGTCGGCTCGATGGTGGTCGATATCGGCGGCGGCACGACCGAGGTGGCGGTACTTTCGCTGCGCGGCCTCGCCTATACGACATCGGTGCGCACCGGCGGCGACAAGATGGACGAAGCGATCGTGTCCTATGTCCGGCGCCACCATAACCTGCTGATCGGCGAAGCCACCGCGGAACGGATCAAGAAGGATTACGGCACGGCAATGGCCCCCGAGGACGGGGTCGGCGACGTCTTCACGCTGAAAGGCCGCGACCTCGTCAACGGGGTGCCCAAGGAAATCAGCATGAACCAGGCGCATATTGCAGAAGCGCTTTCGGAACCGATCGGTGCGATTGTCGAAGGCGTGCGCATCGCGCTTGAAAACACCGCACCCGAACTGGCGGCGGACATCGTGGACCAGGGCATTGTGCTGACTGGCGGCGGGGCGCTGATCCGCAGGCTCGATGAATTTCTGCGCGAGGAAACCGGCCTTCCGGTCAGCGTGGCCGAAGATCCGCTGTCCTGCGTAGCTTTGGGAACTGGACGCGCGATGGAAGAGCCGATCTATCGCGGCGTCCTGATGACAGCTTAAGGAAGCGGGGACATGGCGCCGATTTCTTCCCGGCGCTCGGGCCATTCGCGCAGGGCGCAATACTCTCTGTTCACCGGCTATGCACTGGCAGCGCTCGGCGCGCTGCTGGGGGCATTTTTGCTGGCAGCGTCATTGCTGAGCCCTTCCGCCTTTTCGGGTCTGCGAATGGCCGCATCCGATGCCGTGGCGCCTGCTGGCACGGGCGCGGCCAGAACCCGTGCCGCATCTGGCGGCATTCTTGACGGGATTGCTGCCTACTGGCGCGCGGGGAGCCAGAATGCCGCACTGCGCCGCGAGGTCGAACTGGCCCGGATCAGGCTCGGCGAGGCAAAGGCGCTCGAACAGCAAAACCGCGAGCTCAAGGCGCTGCTCGATCTCGGGGAGACGGGGGGGCAAACGGTCGCGGTGGCGCGCCTGGTCGGTTCCTCATCGACCAGCGGACGCCGTTTCGCCTATCTTGAGGCAGGCGCGCGCGACGGGGTCGCGCCCGGCATGCCGGTACGCTCGGCCCAAGGCGTAATCGGGCGCGTGCTGGAAGTCGGAAGCAGCAGCGCCCGGGTGATGTTGCTATCCGACAGCGAAAGCGTGCTTCCGGTCAAGCGCGCGGGCGATCAACTGGTGGCCTTTGCCGAAGGGCGTGGTGACGGAAAGTTGCGGATCCGCCTGCTCAATCTCGGCATCAATCCACTCAAGCCGGGCGACCTCTTCGTAACCAGCGGCGCGGGCGGTTATTTCCGTCCCGGGATCGCCGCCGCCATACTCGATGAAGTTACCCCTGATGGCGGAGTTGCCAGGATCGTTGCCGATCCCGCTGCGGCGACCGCGGTGCTGGTCGAGGACATCTGGATCGCCGAAGCCGTCGAGGCATTGCGCTCCTCGCCTGACAAGGACTTCGCTCCCGAGGATGCAAGCGAGTGACCGAGCGCCTCAATCCCGCGGCACGGGCTGACAAGTATGGCCGCCGCACCAACCGCACGCATTCGCCTGTCAGGGCGGCGAGCGTGCCCTACCTGTCGGTGATGCTGGCCAGCGCGTTGCCGATACTGGTCATCGCCGGTTCCGGCCCGCTGATCCCTCCATTGGGTTTTCTGCTGCTGATCTGCTGGCGGATCGTGAGCCCCGGCTTTTTCCCGCCATGGGCAGGCGCCCTGCTTGGTGCGTTCGACGATCTGTTCAGCGGACAGCCCTTCGGCAGCGCAATTCTGCTATGGTCGCTGGCAATGCTGGTATTCGAATTTGTCGAGGCGCGGTTTCCCTGGCGCGGTTTCTGGCACGACTGGCTTGCAGCGGGGCTGGCAGCCACTCTCTACCTCGTGGCTGCGCTGTTCCTTTCGGGTGCGGCGCCGGGCGGTCACCTGATCCTGGCAATTGTGCCGCAAATCCTGCTGACAGTGTTGCTCTATCCGCTCGCGGTCCGGCTGGTCGCGGGACTTGACCTGTTCCGGCTCGCCCGGGTCAAGGTGATCGACTGACCATGAACAAGCGCGGCCAGCAGTTCGTCAGCATCGCCAGACTCAAGAACGCATTCGACCGCCGCAGCCTTTTCATAGGAACGCTGCAAGGCGGCATCGGCCTTCTGCTGGCGGGCAGGATGGCTTACCTTTCGATTGCGGAGAACGAAAAATATCGCACCGAGAGTGAGAGTAACCGCGTCAACCTGACGCTGATCCCGCCCCGTCGCGGCTGGATTCTCGACCGCAACGGCGCCCCGCTCGCATCCAACCGGGCCGATTTTCGCGTTGATATCATCCCTGAACGGATGGCCGATCGCGATGCCACCCTGTCTGAACTTGGCTCACTGCTCGATCTCGAACCTGCGCGCATTACCGATCTGAGGCACAAGCTGGAAAGCGCGCGCGGGTTCCAGCCGGTGGAGGTTGCGGCGGGCCTCAGCTACGAGAAATTCGCCGCGGTGAGCGTGCGTTTGCCCGATTTGCAGGGGGTGGTGACGCAGCGCGGCTTTTCGCGCTTCTACCCCACCGGGCCGGCGGTGGGTCACCTGATCGGCTATGTCGGCCCTGCTTCGGCGGAGGACTATGAGAAAGAACGCAATCCGCTGCTGATCACGCCGGGATTCAAGATCGGCAAGGACGGGCTGGAAAGGCAGTTCGAACAAACCGTGCGAGGAACGCCGGGCGCTCGCCGCGTCGAAGTGACCGCTTCCGGCCGGATCGTGCGCGATCTCGACACCCGCGACGACGTTCAGGGCAAACCCATCCAGCTTACCATCGACGGACCGTTGCAGGATTATGCCGCGCGTCGCATCGGCCTCGAATCGGGTTCGGTGGTGGTGATCGACTGCCGCAGCGGCGAACTGATGTGCATGGCCTCGATGCCCAGCTTCGATCCCAACAGCTTTTCCGATGGCATCGGCGCCGTCGAATACAACATGCTGCGCGATGACGAGCGCGTTCCGCTGCGCAACAAGGTGCTCAAGGGCCTCTATCCGCCCGGATCGACCGTCAAGCCGATGGTGGCGATGAGCTTCCTGCGCGAGGGGCTATCCCCCGATGCCACAACAGTCTGCACCGGCGGCCTGCGCGTGGGCAACCGCGTCTTTCACTGTTGGAAGCGAGGGGGCCACGGCCAGGTCGACATGGCCAAGGGTATTTACCAGAGCTGCGACGTCTATTTCTACCACTTCGCCCAGCAGATCGGGATCGATCCGATTGCCGCAATGGCGCGCCGCGTGGGCCTGGGCCAGAAATTCGACCTGCCGGTGGCCAGCCAGTTCTATGGAACCGTTCCCGATCCGGCCTGGAAGCTGGAGAAATACGGGCGCGAGTGGCAAGCCTTCGATACGGTCAATTCCACGATCGGTCAGGGCTATATGCTGTTCAACCCGCTGCAACTGGCGGTTTATGCCGCCCGTATCGCATCGGGCCGGCATCTCGAGCCGCATCTCGTCAAAACCGGCGCGCGGCAGCCGTTTGCCCCGGCCGATTTCTCGTCCGAACATGTCGCCTTCGTCCGCCAGGCGATGAGCGATGTCGTGAACGGCCCCGGCACTGCGGGGCGCGCGCGCCTGCCGATCCCCGATGTGCTGATGGCGGGCAAGACCGGCACCGCGCAGGTCGTTTCGCTGAACAAGTCCGACGGGAAAAGCGGCCCATGGAAGTATCGCGACCACGGTCTGTTCATCTTTTTCGCCCCCTTTGACAACCCCCGCTATGCCGGTGCGGTAGTGATCGAACATGGTGGCGGATCGGGCGCAGCCTATCCGATTGCCCGCGATGTCATGACCTACATGTTCGACCCGCAAAAGGGCATGGATGCCCTGCGCGCGCTGGAAGCGCAGTGGGGCGGCACCGCGCGCGAACGGTTGTCGCGTAAATACGCCGCTTATGCCGCGCAGGCGGGGGCCGATGTAAAGCCGCCTCCACGCCGTGAGGAAGAGATATTCGATCAGGTCGAGGCGGAAGCGCGGGTCGATGCGGCGCAACCCGAACAAATCGCCGACACGCCCATCATACCGCGGGCGGATCCCGGCGGCGAAACGGCACCGCCTGCGCCTGACGCTCCCGAACCGGCAGAAGGTGCGGGTCGATGAACCCGATCATACCTGAGCCGATTGCCCGCCAGCCATGGCAGATGCTGATCCCGCTGTTCATGCTGGTCACATTCGGCGCGGCCGTGCTCTATTCTGCGGCGGGCGGATCGATGGAGCCTTTCGCGGCATCGCACCTGGTGCGGTTTGCGATCTTCCTGGTCATGGCCTCGATCATCGCAATGTGTCCGCGTGAACTGGTCAAGCTGCTGGCCTATCCCGCCTATATCGGTGTGTTGCTGCTGCTGCTGGCGGTCGAGGCGATCGGGGCGATCGGCGGCGGCAGCCAGCGCTGGCTCAGCCTGGGGCCGTTGGTGCTCCAGCCATCCGAACTGATGAAGCCTGTGATCGTTCTGGCGCTGGCGCGGTTTTTCGACGCGCTGCCCATCGGCATGATCCCGACGTGGCGCTCGCTGGTTCCGGCGGCGGGGATGATCGGCATTCCGATGGCGATGGTGCTGGTCCAGCCCGATCTGGGGACCGCGCTCGCCATCGGCTTTGGCGGAGCGGTGGTGATGTTGCTGGCCGGGCTGCCGATGCGCTGGTTTTTGACGGGGGGCGCACTGGCGCTGATCGCCGCCCCGCTCGCCTATTTCTTTGCACTGCAAGACTATCAGCAGCGGCGGGTGACCACATTCCTCGATCCCGAGAGCGATCCGCTTGGCGCAGGCTATCACATCACCCAGTCGAAGATCGCCATCGGGTCGGGCGGCTTGTTCGGCAAGGGCTTCAACAACGGCTCGCAGAGCCATCTCAATTACCTGCCCGAACCGCACACCGATTTCGTTTTTGCGACGATGGCCGAGGAATGGGGACTGGCGGGAGGGCTGTTCGTGCTTCTGGCCTTTGCGCTGATCCTGCGCTGGGGGATGCAGGTTGCGCGCCGCGCGCCCGACCGATTTTCCCGTTTGCTGGCGGCGGGCATGACCACGACGATATTCTTCTATGTCGCCATCAACCTGCTGATGGTGATGGGGCTGGCGCCGGTGGTGGGTATCCCCCTGCCCTTCATGAGCCATGGCGGATCGTCGATGATGACCAACATGATCTGCATCGGCACCCTGATGATGGTCAGTCGCTGGAACCGGCTGGCGCCGCGCGGGCGGATTTCCTGAAATTGAGGTGCGTTGGCCGGTTGGCCCTTCCCTTTGCCGAATTCGCCGTTATATGCAGCGCCTCTCCCGAATCGGGCGCGAGGATTTGCGCCATTTGCCGGTGAGTGTGGACGCATAGCTCAGTTGGTAGAGCAGCTGACTCTTAATCAGCGGGTCCTAGGTTCGAGCCCTAGTGCGTCCACCACTTTTCAATGAGTTAGATGTGGTTCTTGCGATCACATACTCGCATCGGCCGCACCTGGGTCCCAACTGGGTACCACAGATTGACGTTCGGCTATCGAACGCAGCGAAGCACCCGCTGCCACGCCCCTCGAGATCTCCTGCCGCTCCGCCAGGCTCAGAACCTGTCCTGATCGACGCCGCGGCGCAGGCCGAAGGCCTAAATGCGGACGCAGATGAGTAAAGATCGACTATGACGTCTTGCCCACCATCCACACCACCTCTCCATTGAAGGTAAAGCGTTGCGGCGGCCGCCTGATTCCACGATCAATAAGCGACGACCGAATGGTTTTGATCGAAAGATCAATCCGTTTGAATGGATTTCTCGACCGGCAGGTTGGTTAGCGAGCTCATACCTTCAATTTTGATAAGTCTTGCTTGAAGGCGAGGTGCCACGAAGTCGACAAAAGCGCTCAATTTCAGCGGCTGATGCTGTCGAGCGCCATACAATAGGTGGACGGGCATCGACGCCGGCCAATAGTCGTTCAGGATCGGCAGGGTCTCTCCGCAGCCAATGCTTGTCGCGGCCTGATAGGACATGACCCGCGCGATACCGAGTCCGGCCGATGCCGCCCCAATCACCGCATCCGCTGTATTGACCGAAAAGCGCGAGCGGATACTGACACTTTGTGACCGGCCACCATCGATATAGGGCCAGTCGCGGTGTCGTTGCAGGCCTTCGAAAGCGATACTGTCGTGGGTGGCAAGGTCGGCGGGGTGGCGCGGCATGCCGCGCCGATCTAGGTAGTCGGGACTGGCGCAGAACATCCATCGTACAGAGCCGAGCCGTCTCGCGATCAGCGCGGAATCGGGCAGATGGCCGATGCGCAGCGCGATGTCGATGTGGGCCTCGGCCAAATCGATCACGCCATCAAGCAGGATCAGGCGCACACTCACATCGGGATAGACGGTGAGGAATTCATGGACGATGGGCGCCACGTGCAGCTTGCCGAATGTGATCGGCGCGGTGACCGCCAACTCGCCGCGCGGGGCACGATACTCGCCCGACACGGTCCGTTCAGCGTCGTCCAGTTCGTCGAGTATGCGGCGCGCCGCGGCAGTATAGGCCACTCCTTCGTCGGTCAGTTGGAGGCGGCGGCTGGTTCGCACCAACAGTTGGGCGCCCAGCCGCGCCTCAAGGTCGGAAACGCGGCGGCTAACCGTCGCGAGCGGTAGCCGCAGCGACCGCGATGCCGCCGACAGGCTGCCCCCATCGACCGCTGCCAACAGGGTACGCATTGCTTCGAATCGGTCCATCAATCCTTCCGTTTTATGGAAGTTAGCATTGCTCAACTACCGTCTACTCACATGAATTGGAAGACCCTACATCGACGGCTCAGCAATCATCGACCACCATCGAAGGAGCAATTCACATGTCCCGTATTCCGACCCCGACGATCGACCAGGCCCCTGCCGCCGCTCAGCCGCTACTGGCCGACGTAGAGAAGCAGCTCGGCACCGTCCCCAACATGTTCCGCCTGATTTCAAATAGCCCGGCAACGCTCGAAGCCTATCTCGGCTTCTCCGGTGCGCTCGGCAAAGGCAAGCTCGCCCCGGCTACCCGCGAACGCATCGCGCTTGCGGTCGCCGAAGTGAACGGCTGCAATTACTGCCTTTCGGCCCACACCTATATCGGCCTCAACCTCGCCAAGCTAGACGAAGCCGAAATCACCGCCAACCGTTCGGGCGCATCGAATGACATCATCGCCGACGCCGCCGTCCGCTTTGCCGCGAAGGTCGCAACGCAGCGCGGCCAGATCGACGAGGGCGACCTAGCTGCACTCCGCCAGGCCGACTATTCGGATGGCGAGATCCTCGAGATCATCGGCCATGTCGCGCTCAACGTCTTCACCAACTACGTCAACGAAGCGCTGAAGACCGAAATCGACTTCCCGCGCGTCCACGCCCGCAAGACCGCCTGAACCCCAACGGCCGGCGGCGATGGCCGCTGTCTGCCATTCCTCGTCTCAGCAAGGACAAACCCATGATCCGCACCATCATGTTTCCCCTATTGGCCAGCGCTGCTGTCATCGCTTCGCCTGCCGCAGCTGCGCCAGCTTCGTCGGCACCGGTTGCCCATTATTCGATCCCCTCGACACCCATCCATTACCGGACGGTGAAGGTCGACGGCCTCGACATCTTCTACCGTGAAGCGGGCGATCCGAAGAAACCGACCATCCTTCTGCTCCACGGCTTCCCATCATCGAGCCATATGTTCCGGGACCTCATCCCGCTGCTTGCCGACAAATATCATGTCGTCGCGCCAGATTATCCGGGCTTCGGCCATTCCAGCCAGCCGACGCCGGCCGAATACGCCTATACCTTCGACCATCTCTACGAGACGGTCGATCACTTCACCCGCGCAGTCGGCGTCGACAAGTTCGCGGCCTACATCCAGGACTATGGCGCACCCGTTGGCCTGCGCTTCGTCTCGCGCCAGCCCGAGCGGGTCACCGCGCTGATCGTCCAGAACGGCAATGCCTATGAATCGGGTCTGTCGCCGCTGTGGGCGCCGATCCAGGCTCTGTGGGCGAACGACACGCCCGAAACGCGCGAAGGCGCAGCAGTCTTCCTGACCCGCCAGTCGGCGACCTTTCAGTATAGCGAAGGTGTCCCTCAGGAGCTCGTCAACCCGGATGCGATCGAGAACGACTTTGCGATCCTCGACCGCCCCGGCAACCGGGAAATCCAGCTGAACCTGTTCGCCAATTACCAGACCAATGTCGATCTCTACCCGACCTTCCATGAAGCGTTCCGCAAGTATCAGGTCCCCACGCTGGTGGTGTGGGGCAAGAACGATCCGATCTTCACCGTCGCCGGTGCCCAGGCGTTCAAGCAGGACCTGCCGCAGGCGGAAATCCACCTGATCGACGCCGGTCACTTCGCCCTTGAAACCAAGGCGGGTGAGATCGCGGGCCACATCCGCGGCTTCCTCGGCCGCAAGATCAAATAGCCCCCTGCCCGGACGCCGCTGCCCCCCCGTGGCGTCCGGGCACACTGCCCATCATGGCCGATGGGCGGCCTCCGTCGCCCGTGGCGACGACCGGTCCCTGAAATATAAGGAAAATACGATGACGACCTTCAAGTTCGCGACTGTTAATGGCCGCCAGATTTTTTACCGTGAAGCGGGTGATCCCGCCGCGCAGACTATCGTACTGCTGCACGGATTCCCGACCAGCAGCCACATGTTTCGCGATCTGATCCCGCAACTCGCCGACCGATACCACGTGATCGCGCCCGATTATGTCGGCTTTGGACAATCGGACGCACCGTCGGCCGCCGAGTTCGAATACAGCTTCGACAATCTGACCGCGCATGTTGCAGGGTTGATCGAGCAAATCGGGCTCAAGAGCTACATCCTTTACATGCAGGACTACGGTGGTCCGATAGGCTTCCGCCTCTTCACGCAGAACCCGGGAAAAGTCGCTGGCTTTGTCATCCAGAATACCAATGCTTACATGGCCGGTGTCGGAGAAATGCCCGCACAGATATTCCTGCCGCTATGGGAAAAGCGGGACGAAACCACAGAGGCGGCCGCGCGCGGCTTCTTGGCGGCCGAGACGACCAGGTTCCAGTATTTGGTAGGTGCAAAGGACCCGGAAGCAATCAGCCCCGACAACTGGACACATGATCAAGCCCTGCTTGATCGTCCGGGTCATGATGCCGCTCATCTCGACCTTCTCGAAAACTACAAGACCAATGTCGCGCTCTACGACAGTTGGCACGAAGCCTTTGCCAAATATCAACCCAAGACCTTGATTATCTGGGGCAAGAACGATCCGTTCTTCATCCCCGCCGGCGCTGAAGCCTATCTCGCCGATTTGCCGCAGGCGCGGCTGGTCTGGCTCGATAGCGGCCATTTCGTTCTTGATGAGAATTCGAGCCAAGTCGCCGCCGAGATCGAGGCCACCTTCCCCGCAGGAGGCTAGGGTCCGGCTTTCGGGGGTATGATATGGGCCGGAAAACAACATTCACCGCAGCCCGTTCTTCATCGTCTCTCGAGACAAGTTTGATTTGGTGCCGGGGAATTGACCAATTCTGGTCCTGTTCGGTGCAACCCCGGCAGACACATCCACCTGGGAAAGCGAAGAAACATGAATACTGACTCACGCTACGTTCGGCCAACCTCCGCACTGCTCCTGCCCTTCCTACTGTTGGTATCCTCCTCGGCGACAGCGCAGGTACAGGGAAGCGATCGTATCCTGCCGCTTGATCTCGCGGTCGAGGCCGCACAGGAAGCGGTTCAAACGTGCGCCGCGCGCGGATGGCCGGTCACTGCTACCGTAGTTGACGCCGCTGGTGTCGTCCGTGTGCAACTGAAGGGTGACCGATCTACAATTCACACCCGTGATTCCAGCTTCCGGAAAGCTTATACGCAAGTGACTCTGGGGCCGGTGTTCGGCTTTGACCGGCTGAGTCAGGGCGTGGAAAAATTTCGGGCCAATCCCAATGGCGCCGCCATCGCCAGCCTGCCTGACATCCTGCTGCTCGCCGGAGCCGTAGCGGTTAAGGTCGATGGAGAAACGATCGCAGCGATCGGCGTCGGCGGTGCGCCTGGAGGAGATCGAGACGAGGATTGCGCGGTGCAAGGCCTCGCGAAGATCGTCGATCGACTTCCCGGCGCCTTGGAACGTCAGAGATGAATGCGCGCGTAGCAATCGTCACCGGCGCGAGCCGGGGGATCGGTCGGGCCACCGCGATCCGACTTGCGTCCGATTTCAAAGTCGTGGCATTGGTTGCACGTACGCCGGAAGTGTTGGCTACCGCTGCCGAGGAAGTGGCGAGCGCGGGCGCGACACCGCTGATCCTCGCTCGAGACCTGCGCGATCCCGACGCAGCAGGCGACGTGGTTGCAGCAGTGATTGAGCGTTTTGGCCAGATCGACGCGCTGGTGAACGTTGCAGGCGCGGTGTCACAGACCGACCTCTTCACGATGACAGACGCGGAGTGGGACGACAGTCTTGCGCTCAAATTTCATGGCATGCGGCGACTGACGATCGCGGCATGGCCGGCATTGCGAGCAGCACGCGGCCGGGTCGTCATTACGTCGGGCACCTCGGCCATCACCCCAAAGGCAGCACTGGCGGCCGTAGGCACGATCAACGCAGCCATTTCTGCGGTCGCAAAGGCCTTTGCCGAGCGCGGAAAGGCAGACGGCGTCCTCGTGAATGCGATCATGCCTGGCCCGGTGATGACAGACCGTCGTCGCAGCATGCTCGCGCGCTACGCCGATGCGTACGGTCTTACGCGGGAGGAGGCGATCGCCAGGTTTGAGATCGACAGCGGCATCATCCGATATGGAACGCCAGAGGACATCGCCGAAACGATTGCTTTCCTTTTGGCGCCGCAAGCGGGGTGGATTACCGGTACAACACTGCGCATCGACGGCGGTGAATTGGAGGTCGTTTGACGAACTTTCCCCTGCCTTGCTCTTAATCAGCGGGTCCTAGGTTCGAGCCCTAGTGCGTCCACCATTTTCTTCCCACAACAACAATTATTTAAGCAGCTGCGCGAATGTGGTTCGCTCACCTTGAGCAGTCATGCTAGCGCTAACGACGTCGTACGACCAGAAAGCCAGAAGGTCGTCGGCCCGCCATACAGTACTGCCACCCGACGTGACGGATGATGCGGGGCAGATTGTGGTCCATATCCAGCACCGCCTCGCGCCGCTTGTCACCGTCATTCGGCCTAAGGCGGGGATCACGAATCCCTAAAAATCCCTCACGGACAAACGGGGCGCTGCGCCTGGACTCGACGGAGGACGTAATCAATTTGTCCAAGCGGGGAACCTCTCTGGCCTGACGCCATCCAATGTTTGCACGCTTAATTGGAGGCAAACATTGAAAACGACTTCGCTGGCTAACCAGACCTTTACTGACCCTCGTTTTGAGGAAGACTCGCGTCACGGCATCGAGGCTCATTCGGGCAGCTGTTCGCCCTTGCAGGAAGCCATCCGGTCGCTGATCCTTGCCGCCGGAGACGACCCCGACAGGGAAGGCCTGAAGGAGACGCCAGCAAGGGTTGAACGGGCATATTCGGAGTGGTTTGCGGGTTACTCGATCGACCCGCGAGAACTGCTTCGCAAAACGTTCAGCGAAACCAGTGAATACGAAGAGACAGTCCTGCTGCAGGGCATTCCCGTCGTCTCCACCTGCGAACATCATCTGGCACCCATAATCGGAAGGGCCCATGTGGCTTACCGTCCGCATCGGCGCGTGGTAGGCATCTCGAAATTGTCACGCCTGGTCGATGCATTTGCCAGGCGGTTACAACTCCAGGAAAGGCTGACGCAGCAGATCGCGGCCACAATTCAGGCCGAGCTTCAGCCGTGGGGTGTGGCAGTGGTCATCGAGGCCAGTCACGCCTGCATGTCCACTAGAGGTGTCAATCAGCATGGGGTAACAATGAAAACGCAATGCTGGCTGGGAGACTTCAAGCTGGACACCCGGCTAAAGGCCGAACTGCTTGGCTCGCTGTCTGCAGCTTAGGAAATGACCGTGACCATCAAGCCCAATCGCGCAGTTGATTATCATAGCATCAATGATCTTGAGCTTGCAGCGCTGGCTGCTGATCGCGATCCGCAGGCTGTGCGCACCATTACGACACGGAACAACCAAAGGCTCTTCAGGGTCGCATGGGGTATCCTACAAAACCGGACCGACGCGGAGGACGCTGTGCAAAACGCCTATCTTCGTGCGTTCTCATCCTTGGGCAAGTTCGAAGGCCGCTCGGCCCTTTCGACCTGGCTGACCAGGATAGTCATAAACGAGGCACTTGGTGCAAAAAGGACGCGCGAACGGCAGCGCCAGATGCTGGAAACAGATGAAGTGGCCGTGCTGGATCTCTACCGGGAAAAACTGATGCAAGGATCGCTTGACCGAGCCAGCAATGGTGAGCAGGCTGCACGCCAGCAGATCAGGGGAATTCTGGAGCGGACGATCGCGGCCTTGCCTGAGGAATTCAGGATGGTCTTTATCCTGCGGGAGGTTGAAGGGCTGAGCGTCAAGGAAACGGCCGAAGCGTTGGAAGTGGTAGAAGGCACCGTAAAAACCCGCCTTCACAGGGCACGGTTGAAGCTCCAGGAAATGCTTGCCCCTGAAGTTCGAGATGTATTGCAGGGCACATTCCCATTCGCAGGGCCAGACTGCGACAGAATGACGAGTGCCGTAGTTGCCGAAGTGTGCGGCCCAGGCCTCTGAAATTGCCGGACGAGCAGGAAAATTCTGACCCGTACCCGGTCACCGAGGAACCTCTGGGCATCAATCCCATCAAATGAAGTGACCGCCTCGTGCGGTAACTTAACAAGGAGATTGAAATGCTCAGGGTAATGTTCTTGGGAATGGCGATCGCATCGAGTTCGCTCGCTGCGGCGTCAAACGATAATGCCAGCAGCACCGCCGCCACTCAAGAGACCAGCATTGGCGACGCCGAGATTGCGCACATAGCCTATACCGCCGGACAGCTGGACATCATGGCTGCTCAGCAGGCACTCGAACGATCGACCAATGAAGATGTACGCGCCTTTGCCGCCACCATGCTCCGTGATCACAAGGCTGTGAACGATCTGGCCCTGGCACTGGTCACGAAACTGGGCGTCACGCCTCAGGCGAACCCCGTCAGCCAAAGCCTGACTGATGAAGCAGATGCAGTGCGTGCGCGAATCACCAAGCTTTCGGGCCGGGCGTTTGATCGCGCTTATATCGAGAGGGAAGTCGGATTTCACGCGGCTGTCAACGAGGCTCTGCGGAGCACCCTCATTCCAGCTGCACAAAACCCCGAACTCAAAGACCTTCTTGAGCAGGGTCTTGCCCTGTTCAGCGCCCACCAACAGCATGCCGAGGACCTCGCGAGCGAACTTCAATGACGGCGGGACCCAAATTTGTCGGCGTGATCGCCTGGGCGACTCTGGCGTTTGCTTCCTCTGTGCTCCTCGCTACGAACTCTCAATCGCCGAGGATACACGAGATCTCGATCGAGAAGATGAAGTTCGCCAGTGCGCCCGCGAACCTGAAGGTTGGCGATACAATCAGATGGATTAATCGTGATGCTGTTCCCCACACGGCCAGTGCACGAGATCGAAGTTTTGATGTCAATATCCCCGGCAACAGCGTTCGTGAAATGAAGATTCTGGCGAAGGGTCGGCACGAATTTTTCTGTCGCTACCACCCGACCATGAAAGGTGTCCTTTCTGTTACCCCCTGAAGGGTGCCCTTTCTGTCACCCGCCGTCTGTTACCCGTGGCTCGATTACCTGCATGGCAGACATCTGCGGGTATCCCCCTCTGCGATACACAACGTCGCAGAGGGGGATTTTCGGCGCGAAACGGCTTGCGACACGCCATGCAGTTGCGCCAGCCGACATGCCTAACGATGCGCGGCGGTGTGTGATCAGCATCCAGCACGCCTCACACCGCGTTCCCCCGTGATTGGCCCATGGTTCGGGAACTACGAACCCTTGAAAGTTACCATTCAGGCACAGAGGCCACGCTGCCTCGGCAACGTTTTCGAGGGCTGGTGTCCCGGTGCACCCTTGGGGCGGTGCCGCAATGCGCTGTGCGCGCTTCGCGGGCCGAAGCTTGAACTGGCTCTGATCCTCACTCCAATTGGCAAGAAACCCCCGCACCGGCTCGCCCCGCCGACTTCCAACCCACCCCGGGCGCCAAGGTTTTGCAGAAAATCGAAAAGTCATATACGCATGCGGGCAATGACACCGTGCAGCTTGAGTCGAGCAAGCAGCGGGAATGAGCAGGAGACTGTCGGCGTATAGGAAGGGGAGGTCCTATGCCTTTGGCGATTGTCATTGCAGCGTTGGTGGTGGGTTCGGTCCTGTTCCATCTGGTCAGCCCGTGGTGGCAGACGCCGATCGCATCCAACTGGGCGTCGATCGATTCCGCGCTGGACGTCACCTTGTGGATTTGCGGGCTGGCGTTCGTGGTGCTCAACCTGTTCCTGGCAAATGCGGTTTGGCGTTATCGCCACCGGCCTGGCCACAAGGCACATTATGAGCCCGAAAACGCGGCGCTGGAGAAGCGGCTGACATTCTGGACGGGAATTGGCATCATCGGGATGCTGGCGCCCGGCTTGGCTGCATGGGACAAGTATGTGACGGTGCCGGAAGATGCCGCGTTGGTCGAGGCGGTCGGCCAGCAGTGGCAATGGTCGTTTCGCTATCCAGGTCCCGATGGAGTGCTCGGCGCTGCGGGGGTCATGCACATCACCCCTGAAAATACGCTGGGCCTCGATCCGACGGACCCGTTCGGGCGCGACGATATTCTTGTGGAGGCGGGCGACATGCACCTTCCCGTCGACCAGCCGGTAAAGATGGTCCTCAGGTCCAAGGACGTGTTGCACGATTTCTACGTCCCTGAATTCCGCGCCAAGATGGACCTCGTCCCCGGCATCGTCACCTATTTCTGGATGACGCCGACGGTCGCCGGGGATTTCGAGATCCTGTGCGCCGAACTTTGCGGCGTCGGGCACCACGAGATGCGCGGCAAGGTGGTTGTCGAGGATCGCGCTGCGTTTGATGCGTGGCAAGCCGAACAGATCACCTTCGGGGAAGTTCTGGCGCAGGCCAGCCCTGCATCGCGTTACGCAATGTTCGCGACTGCCGACGTCTGCATTGGTACAAGCAACTGGAGCAATCCGTAATGGCGACAACGCTGGCTGACGACCTGAGGCCCCTTCATCATCCCAAGACATGGATCGGGAAGTACGTCTGGAGCCAGGATCACAAGGTCATAGCGGTCCAGTACGGGGTGACGGCCGTTGGCATCGGCCTGGTGGCATTGGTGCTTTCGGTGCTGATGCGGCTCCAGCTGGGGTTCCCCGGGTCGGTTCCGTGGATTCAGCCGGAAAACTACCTGCAACTCGTTTCGATGCACGGCATGATAATGGTGGTTTACCTGCTTACCGCCCTCCTGCTCGGCGGTTTCGGAAATTACCTCATACCGCTCATGGTCGGCGCGCGGGATATGGTGTTCCCCTATGTCAACATGCTGAGCTATTGGGTCTATCTGCTGTCGGTGATCGTCCTGGTGGCGGGGTTTTTCGTTCCGGGCGGAGCAACCGGGGCGGGCTGGACGCTCTATCCCCCTCAGGCGATCACGGAAGGAACGCCAGGCTATTCGTGGGGCATCGTCTCCATGCTGGTCAGTCTGGCGATCTTCATTATCGCCTTCACCATGGGCGGCCTCAATTATGTCACCACGGTCCTGCAGGCGCGGTGCAAGGGTATGACGCTGATGCGCATGCCGCTTTCCGTGTGGGGCATCTTCACGGCCTCGATCATGGGCCTGCTTGCCTTTCCGGCGCTGTTCGTGGCTGCGATCATGATGCTGCTCGATCACCTGGCAGGAACCAGCTTTTTCATGCCCACCCTGTTCTCCTTCGGGCAGACCACCGATACGGTGGGCGGTAACCCGATCCTGTTCCAGCACCTGTTCTGGTTCTTCGGGCATCCGGAGGTCTATATCGTCGCGCTGCCCGCATTCGGGATCGTGTCCGACCTCATCAGCGTTCATGCCCGGCGCAACATCTTCGGCTACAGGATGATGGTCTGGGCGATCGTGATAATCGGCGGGCTCAGCTTCCTCGTCTGGGCGCACCATATGTATGTCAGCGGGATGAACCCGTATTTCGGGTTCTTCTTCGCAATCTCGACGCTCGTCATTGCGATCCCGACCGCGATCAAGGTCTATAACTGGCTGCTGACACTTTGGCGGGGCGACATCCATTTGCGCGTGCCGATGCTGTTTGCCATCGCCTTTATCTTCACGTTCATACACGGCGGGCTGACGGGGCTGTTCCTGGGCAATGTCAGCGTCGATGTGCCGCTATCGGATACTTACTTCGTCGTCGGCCATTTTCACATGGTGATGGGTGTTTCGCCCGTGCTGGTGATCTTCGGCGCGATCTATCACTGGTATCCCAAGATGACCGGCCGGATGTGGAACAAGACGCTGGGCCAGATGCACTTCTGGTTCACCTTCCTGGGCACCTACGCAATTTACATGCCGATGCACTATATCGGCATACTGGGCGTGCCGCGGCGCTATTTCGCGCTGGGGGAAACTGCCTTCATCCCCGATTCCGTCGCGATCGCGAATGCGGGGATCACCATTGCTGCAATAGTGGTGTTCCTGGCGCAGGGTCTGTTCTTCATCAATATGATCTGGAGCCTTTTCCGCGGCCCGAAAGCAGACCCCAACCCCTGGGGTGCGGCGAGCCTTGAGTGGCAGACGCCCGATACCCCGCCCGTCCACGGCAATTGGGGGCCGAAGCTGCCCACCGTATATCGCTGGGCCTATGACTATAGCGTACCGCGGCCGGAGCGGGACTTCATTCCGCAGAACGAGCCGCCGGCATGAGCATTTTCAGCCGACTTTCCGAAAAGAGCTGGGAAACCCCGGGCAATCAGGGGATGGCCGATCCTGAAGACTACCGGCCTGATGCTGTGACTGTCGGTGTCTATGTCTATTTCGGCGTCGCCACGATCATCTTCACCCTGATGGCCGCGGCCTATCTCGTCCGTCAGGGAATGGATACACTGATGGACCACGGCATCGACGGCAGCGACTGGGCGGCCATGCCCGAACCCCTGCTGCTATGGATCAATACCGGCATTCTGGCGGTAAGCAGCCTCGCATTCGAACTGGCCAGAATTTCCGCTCGCAGCGGCGCTGCGGGACGGATGGAGACGATGACCAAGCTGGGCGGATTGCTCGGCCTTGCGTTTCTTGTCGGCCAGCTGATCCTGTGGCGCCAGTTCCAGGCGCAGGGCTATTTCATGGCGGCCAATCCAGCCAATGCATTCTTCTATTTGCTGAGCGCTGCCCACGGCCTGCATCTTGCCGGCGGATTGTACGCATGCGGGCGCACGGTCGGGTTGATGGCCAACGGGGCCGAAGAAGCGCGCGCGCGCCGCAATGTCCGGCTCTGCGCCATTTACTGGCATTTTTTCCTTGTCGTTTGGGCGCTGTTGGTGGCGCTGTTGGTCGCAACCTGAAAATGGAGGGGTGATCGCATCATGTCGCAAGCCGTAGCCAGGAGCGGACAAGACGACGACATCGCGGCAGGTCTGCGCGAAGTCGTAGATGACTGGTCGGCCGATCAGGAGGTCTTCCGCCACACCCATTGGGGCAAGGCGATGATGTGGATATTCCTGCTCAGCGACACCTTCATCTTTTCCTGTTTCCTCACCGCCTACATGACGATGCGTACCTCGGCGACCCTGCCCTGGCCCAACGCGGCGGAGGTTTTTGCGCTGACCATCGGCGGGCAGTCCATTCCGCTTATCCTGATCGCGATCATGACGTTCGTCCTCATCAGTTCCAGCGGTACGATGGCGATGGCGGTGAACTTCGGTTATCGCCGCGACCGCAAAAAAACTGCGGCGCTGATGGTGGCAACGGCGCTGTTCGGCGCGATGTTCGTGGGCATGCAGGCTTTCGAATGGACCAAGCTCATCGAAGAAGGCGTCCGGCCATGGGGCAACCCGATGGGGGCACCGCAATTCGGCGCAAGCTTCTTCATGATCACAGGCTTCCACGGCTTCCATGTGACCTGCGGCGTGATCATGCTGCTCATCATCGCGCGCAAGGTGTTTCGCGGCGATTACGACAGGAGCGGCGACTATTCGGCGGTCGAGATCGGCGGCCTCTACTGGCACTTCGTCGATCTGGTCTGGGTATTCATTTTTGCATTCTTCTATCTGTGGTGAGGGGGCGAGCGGTATGAACCACGAAGTGACTTCGACGCAGCAAACTGAAGCCGCCCATGAAAGCGGGCAGCAACACCCCATCGGCCTGTATCTGAAAGTCTGGGGCTATCTCTTCGTGCTCAGCGCGATGTCCTACGCAGTCGATTATTTCGAGGTGCAGGGCATCATGCGCTGGATCCTGATCGTCACTTTCATGCTGATGAAGGCGGGGCTGATCGTCTCGATTTTCATGCACATGGCGTGGGAGCGTCTTTCGCTGGCCTATGCCATCCTCGTGCCCCCGCTCGTCCTGCTCGTGCTGGTACGCATCATGGTTTACGAGTCCGATTATATCTTCTGGACCCGCGCGATCTTCATGGATGGTGGAGGTTAGAGATGACCAAGTCGCGATGGTTCCTCGCGGGCGTGTGTGTCACGGGGTGTCTGGCATTTATCTGGAGTCTGAGCTGGTTTGCCGGAAAGCTGTTCCCTGAGGACCATCCCGGCAGGTTGGCATATGCTCCTGAGGGAGAAATTCCGCCTGTCGATCTGGAGGCGGTGCAACGGGGCTGGCCGAACAATCTTGCAGACCAAGGTGAGCGAAACCGCCTGGTTGCGTATCTCCACGATACGAAAGGGACGGCTCCGCAGCCAACCGCCATCGGCTCTGGCGAGGCCGAGCCCGAACAGCCGCCCGACCTGGGGACGCTTCTGGCAAGCGCAGATGCAACCGAAGGCGAAGCCAAGGCGCGCGCCTGCGTGAGCTGCCATGATTTTACCTCGGGCGGGCCTGACAGGATCGGGCCGAACCTGTGGGGCGTCGTCGGCAGGGATGTCGCCAGCCAGCGGGGGTTCTCGTACTCCGGCGCAATGCAATCGCATGGCGGCAAGTGGAGCTACGATCAGCTTTTTGAATTCCTCGCCTCACCCGCGAGGTCAATACCCGGAACCAAGATGACCTTCGCCGGAATGCGCCGCCCCGAAGATCGCGCTGCCGTGATCAGATATCTGGCCACGCTTGGAGGAAATGCGCCGCCACTCCCACAGCCGCAATCCGGGGCTGTATCTCAGGCGGCAATTGCCAAGTAGCGTGCGGGCCGCTCAATACCGGAGCGACCCTCACACTCTCTCAGAACCGGATACCGGCCTCAGCGCTCGACCGCGCGGGTGTATAGGTGCCAGGTGGCATAGGCCAGGACGGGAAAGACCACCGCAAGGCCAATGAGTGCCGGCAACGCGCCCGCGATCAGCAAGGCCGCGACAACAAACCCCCAAACGATCGTGGTCACAGGGTTGTGCCAGGCGACGCGGACCGAGGTGCGCAACGCGGTGGCCCAGCTAACCGGTTTGTCAACCAGCATGGGAAACGAAACCACGCTGATCGCCAGCGCCACCATCGCAAATCCCAGGCCCACAAGGTTGCCGACAACCATCATTCTCTGGCCCTCGGGCGTGCCGAATGCTGCCCCGACGAATTCGGTCGCGTTGGTCACCGTATCGGGGTTCAGTGTGCCCATTGTCCCGCGATAGATCGTGTAGGCGACGATGACCCATACAGCGAACAGCAGGAACAGGATCGCCGCCATGCAAACGATCGAAAAGGCGCTCGGCCCCTTGAGCGCATCGAAGACGTGCCGCCATCTGCTGTCCAGATCGCATTCACGGCGCCGCGCAATCTCATAATATCCAGTGGCGAAGATCGGACCCAGCAACGCGGTTCCGGCAAACAGCGGAAAGATGATCGGCAGAAGCGAAAGCTTCAATGCGTACAAACTCGCGAACAGAACCGCTATCGGGTAGATGATGCCCAGGAAGATCAGGTCGCCGCGTTTGTCCATGAAGTCTTCCCACCCCTGCGACAGGGCAGTTCGCAAATCGGACAATGTTATCTTCCGGATCGGAATTTCCTGGTGGACCTTTACCGCTTTGGCACGTTGAGCGATGGCCATACTGCGCCCTCCTCTCTCGATCGACCGTGACCAGCGTATTTCCGCTGCACATTCCGGTGCATGCGAAATGCTCCACGGTCCGGGTGGAGGATACTCCCTAACGAGCCTTCGTGGCAAGCATCGCCGATCGCCCGTTCAAACCGCGGCCCTTGCAGTGCCCGCTTTGCAGTGCGCCCCAACGCTGCACGGCAGATATTGTTGAGCTGCGCCGGCGTGATGCCAAACCGCGCCGCGTAAAAATCGAGCGTCTCGCCTTCACGGAAATGCTGTTCGACCAAGGCAGTGAATTCAGCTGCCCGCCGGTCCTGCCGCAGCGTCGTCGCCGGTCGGCCGGTGCCGGCAGGCGCGGCGATTCAGTCCGCCCAGTAAAGCCGCTCCGGATTGTCGATCAGCAGCTTGCGCTGCAATTCATGCGACGGCGCAATCCGCGGGATCATATCGACCAGATGCCCGTCGTCGGGGATCTCGCGCTGCATGTTGGGATGCGGCCAATCGCTGCCCCACAGCGCGCGGTCAGGATAATCGGCAACCAGCGGAGCGACGGCGGCAGCGAAAGCGTTCCACGGATCTCCCCTGAGGTCGAGCCGGTCGGGACAGGTCGCCTTGAACATGATGTCGCTGCGGCTTTCGAGCAGCGCGCGGAAGGCCTTCATGTCAGGTCCGGCGGGGCCCTGCGTCACATTCGGGCGCCCCATGTGATCGATCACCACAGGCACCGCAATGGCATCGATGAAGGCGCGCATCTCTTCGAGGATATCCGCCTCGAAATAGATCACCACATGCCAGCCCTGCGGTAACCGATGCGACACTTCGAGAAACTTGTCCTTGGGCGCATCGTCCACAAGGCGCTTGAGGAAATTGAAGCGGATCGCACGGACTCCGCCCGCGTGCAGCGCATGAAGATCGGCTTCGGAAACTGCGGGATCGACCATCGCCACCCCGCGCGCGCTGCCGTTCGAACGCGCAATCGCATCGAGCATGGCGGAATTATCGGTTCCGTGGCAGCTGGCTTGCACTATCACGCTGCGGGAAAATCCGAGGTGATCGCGCAGCGCAAACAGCATGTCCGCGCCAGCGTCAGCGGGCAGATATTTGGCCTTGGCACTGAAAGGGAATTGCGCCGCGGGACCGAATACATGGCAATGCGCATCGATCGCGCCGGGCGGCGGCGCGAAGCGCGGTTTCGAAGGGTTGCCGTGCCAGCTTACGATGGGTTCGGTCATCCGAACACCAACCCGTCCATCAGCTTGCGGGCGGTGCGCAGCAGGGCAGCCGAGATGACCTCGCCTGCATCGTTCACCTCGAGCACGCAGCTCAATTCGCCGGTCGGATGTTCGACCGACAGCAACTTGCGCGGCCCATGCGGGATCACCGCCACCTCAGCCGCTGGCGAGCCTGGAACCAGACAGGCAGTAGCGACACTGACCGCGCCGAGCACGCCAATGGTGGCATGGGCGCGGTGCGGAATGAAGCTGCGTACGCACACCGCGCCGCCAGCGTTTGGTGGGGCCACCAGCATCATCTTGGGCACGGACTTATCGCGCACATCGCCAAGGTTCATCCGCTCCCCCACCGCCAGGCGGATCGCCTCGATCCGGGCCTTGAGATCGGTATTGGCGTCGAGCCAGTCCCGCTCCTCATAGCCGGTTATGCCCAGGTCCGCCGCCTTCATCACGACACAGGGCATGCCGTTGTCGATAAGCGTCACCGGCACACCGTTCACTACGTCCACCGCGTTGCCCGTGGGCAGCAATGCTCCGCAACTGGAACCGGCGGTGTCGCGGAATTCGAGCGGGACCGGGGCGTGGGTGCCCGGCACCCCGTCGATCCGCGCATTGCCCCCGTATGTCACCGCTCCGCCCGGCGTCTGAACCGTGGCTATGGCAACCTGCCCGGTGTTCTCCATGAAGATCGCCACGCGCGTTTCGTCACCCGTGGCCTCGACCAGCCCGCGCTCGATCGCAAACGGACCGACCCCGGCCAGGATATTGCCGCAATTCTGCGCGTCGGTGACGGTCGCCTGATCGACGAAAACCTGCAGGAACAGATAATCGACGTCGATGCCAGATCGGGTTGACTTGCTTACCACCGCGACCTTGCTTGTCAGCGGATCGGCCCCGCCCATGCCGTCAATCTGTCGCGGATCGGGGCTACCCATCACGCGCAGCAGCAGGGCATCACGTTCAGCAATGTCCGCGGGCAGATCACGGCCAAGGAAATAGCCGCCCTTCGACGTGCCGCCACGCATCCACATGCAAGAAACAGAAACCTGCATCAAACGTACTTCAACCCTTCGGCAGCGAGCCGTTCACGCATCTTGTACATGTCGAGCCCGAGAACCCCGCTTGCCAGCGTTTCTCGCTTCTCCGCCTCATTGGCCTCGCGCGCGCGCGCCGCATCGAGAACCTCGACGGCCTTTTCGCGCCTGACCACGCACACACCATCGTCGTCAGCCACGATCACGTCACCCGGCTCGACGTGTGCCCCGGCGCAGACCACCGGCACATTCACGCTGCCCAGCGTGTTCTTGACCGTCCCCTGCGCAAACACCGCCTTCGACCACACAGGAAACTGCATTTCCGTGAGATCGCGCACATCGCGTACGCCGGCGTCGATCACCAACCCCCTACACCCGCGCGCCATGGCGCTGGTGGCCAGCAAGTCACCGAAATAGCCGTCCTCGCACGGGGAAGTCGGCGCGAGCACAAGTATGTCCCCCAGTTTGAGCTGCTCGATTGCGACATGCACCATCCAGTTGTCACCCGGAGGGGCGCTGATCGTCACCGCGCTGCCGGCAATCCGCGCACCGGGATAGATTGGTCGCATATGGCTGGCGAGCAGACCAGTGCGCCCCTGCGCCTCGTGCACTGTGGCAACACCGCATTGCGCCAGTCCGTCGATGACCGCCAGGTCAGCTCGCGTGATGTTCTGAACGACGATGCCGGACATTGACCTCTTTCCCGCCTCAAAGATGGCTGTAGACATGGCGCGAAGCTGCCAATCAGGCAATTCGGAACTGTTACACGCCCATAAGTTTGTGCTAAATCACTTGGCATAGACGTATCTGCACGCATCCTTCGCCATTTGCGCGCCAGGCAAGCTTCATCGAACTTCTCGGCGTGCATGCTGGTGGATGATGAATTGACATCACATTGGTATGTTACAAATGGCGCTTGCAAACACATTGTAATGTGATATTGCGTGCTAATGAACAACCACACGATCGAAAAGGTGCGCCAACTCGTCACATCGGGCGAATTGACGCGGGCTGGCCTGGCGCGTGCCGCGGGGCTCCACGCCAATACGCTGCGCGAATGTACCGATGCGGGTTGGAACCCTACGGCGGAAACCCTGGCCAAGCTGGAAAACTTTCTGCTCCAAAACGACGCGAGCCCGATCCTGGTCGGGATCGAGGAGATCATCGACGAGGCGCGCAACGGCCGGATGTTCATCCTGGTCGATGACGAAGATCGCGAAAACGAAGGCGATCTGATCATCCCGGCGCAGATGGCCACGCCCACGGCGATAAACTTCATGGCCACGCATGGCCGCGGGCTGATCTGCCTCGCGCTCGACCGCACCCGGGTGGAGCAATTGGGGCTCGAACCGATGAGCCGCAACAACCGCACCAGCATGCAGACCGCTTTCACCACCTCGATAGAGGCACGCGAAGGCGTGACAACCGGCATTTCGGCGGCGGACCGCGCACGCACGATCTCGGTCGCTATCGACGCGGGCAAAGGGCCCGACGATATCGTCACTCCCGGTCACGTCTTCCCGCTGGCGGCGCGCAATGGAGGCGTGCTGGTGCGCGCGGGCCATACCGAGGCGGCGGTCGACATTGCACGACTTGCCGGGCTCAATCCGTCGGGCGTGATCTGCGAGATCATGAAGGAAGACGGTTCGATGGCGCGCCTCGACGATCTGGTCGGCTTTGCCCGCAAGCACGGCATGAAGATCGGCACTATCCGCGACCTCATCGAATATCGCAGCCGCAACGACCATCTTGTCGAACGGACGCAGGAACGCAGCTTCGAATCCGACTACGGCGGCCAGTGGCGGCTGATGACCTATCGCAACAAGGTCGATGGCAGCGAGAGCTATGTGCTACAGAAGGGCCAGATCGTTCCGGGTACGCCCACTCTGGCGCGCGTGCACCCGATCTCGATCTTCGACGATATCCTGGGCCAGCCAGGAACGCGCAAGCGCCTGCTCCAGCGCTCGATGCAGGCAATCGGCAACCACGGCTCGGGCGTGATCGTGCTCATCACCGGAAGGCCCGCAGCGCCTGAAAGCTACCGCGAGGAAGATGAGCTGCGCAATGTCGGGATCGGTTCGCAGATCCTGGCCGACCTCAAGGTCCACGAGATGATCCTGCTCAGCAATTCCCAGCCCAATGTGGTGGCGATCGAAGGCTACGGCCTCGACATCGTCGGCCACATGCCCATACCGGAGTAATTCGATGGCCCGCATCCTGATTGTCGAAGCGCGTTTCTACGGCCATCTGAACGATATGCTGATTGCCGGAGCCAAGGCGGTGATTGCGGCAGCGGGGCACGATGCCGAGGTGATAACGGTGCCCGGCGCGCTTGAAGTGCCCGGTGCGATCGCGCTGGCGGCGGAAAGCGGGCAATACGGCGGCTTCGTCGCCATCGGCGTGGTGATCCGCGGCGAAACCTATCATTTCGAGATCGTCGCGGGTGAAAGCGCGCGCGCACTCATGGCGCTGACGATGGACGGAATCGCGATCGGCAACGGCATACTCACCGTCGAGAACGAGCATCAGGCGCTGGTCCGCGCGGACCCCGCGCAAAAGGACAAGGGCGGCGAAGCGGCCAAGGCCGCGCTCACCATGATGGAGTTGCAATCGCGCTTTGCCGCGTGACCGGCGTCAGGCGAGCTGCCCGAAGCAACCTGCGCCGGCATACCGCGCGCTGGCACCCAGCTCTTCCTCGATGCGGATAAGCTGGTTGTATTTCGCCAGCCGGTCCGACCGCGCGAGCGAGCCGGTCTTGATCTGGCCGCAGTTGGTTGCCACCGCCAGGTCGGCGATTGTCGCATCTTCGGTTTCACCCGAACGGTGACTCATCACGGTAGTGTAACCCGCCCGGTGCGCCATCTCTACCGCGGCCAGCGTTTCGCTGAGTGTGCCGATCTGGTTGACCTTGACCAGCAGCGAATTGGCCAGTCCCTTGCCGATGCCCATCGCGATGCGCGAAGGATTGGTGACGAACAGATCGTCCCCAACAAGCTGGATCCTGTCCCCGACCATGTCGGTCAGGATCTTCCAGCCTTCGAGATCGTCCTCGGCCATGCCATCCTCGATCGAGCGGATCGGATAATCGGCACACAGCGATGCCAACCAGGCGGCCTTCTCCTCGCTACTCAACGAAATGCCCTCGCCAGCCATGTCATAGCGGCTGTCGGAGAAGTATTCGGTGGCGGCGCAGTCGAGCGCCAGCACCACCTCGCTTCCCGGTTTGAAGCCTGCTTCCTCGATCGATCCCATGATGAAATCGAGCGCCGCCCGCGTACTTGCGAGATTCGGTGCAAAGCCGCCTTCATCGCCCACCGCAGTGGCGAGCCCCTGCGCGCTGAGCCGCTTCTTGAGCGTGTGGAAAATCTCAGAGCCCCAGCGCACTGCCTCAGCAAGATTGTCGGCGCCGACCGGCATGACCATGAATTCCTGGATGTCGATCGGATTGTCGGCATGTTCACCGCCATTGATGATGTTCATCATCGGCACCGGCAGGACGTGGGCGGCAACTCCGCCAAGATAGGAATAGAGCGGCAGGCCGCGCGCATTTGCCGCTGCCTTGGCGACCGCCAGGCTCGTTCCGAGAATGGCATTGGCTCCGATCCGGCTCTTGTTCTCGGTCGCGTCGAGCGCGATCATGGCATAATCGATATCGCGCTGATCTTCCGCATCGAGGCCCAGGACCGCATCCGCGATCTCGCCATTGACCGCTTTCACGGCCCCCAGCACACCCTTGCCCAGATAACGCCCCTTGTCGCCATCACGCAGCTCGACCGCCTCGTGCGCACCGGTCGAGGCACCCGAGGGGACTGCCGCGCGGCCAAAACTGCCGTCTTCCAGCAGCACATCGACTTCCACGGTCGGATTGCCGCGGCTGTCGAGGATTTCACGGCCATGCAGATCAATTATCGCAGTCATCGCTTTGCTCCGAAGCTTGCCGGGTCAGGTGTTGTAAATCGTTAAGACACCACCATATCCGGGATACGCCGCGCTCTATGCCCCGGTTCATCCCAGTGCAAGTTGCGATGTACGATTATGGCGTTTCACGCTATGTATCATAAGCAGGGAATACGAATTCTAAGGTAAGGAACTGATCATGGCACAAGCCTCCGCAAAATCCGGATCGAAGACCCGCAAGTCATCCTCCGCCAAGGCCGAAACCAAGGCTGCAAAACCGGCTAACAACAAGGCGGTCGCCAAATCACGCTTCAACGCCGCCCTGGAAGAGGCAAAGGCCGGCGCCGCTGCCCTGCGCGCCGAAGCGAGCGAGCGCGCCGCAGTCTATCGCAGCCAGGCCCAGGACAAGGGCGGCACGCTTGTTGCAGAGGCCCGGGCCTATGGCAGCGAAGCCAGGCTTCGCGCCGGGGAACTGGCCGAGGAAAGCAAGCACCGCGCCAGCGATGCCATCGCCTCGATCGGCAAGGCCGTGGGCGACACGGCGGCCACAATCGACGAGCGTTTTGGCGAACAATATGGCGATTATGCCCGCCGCGCATCGCGCAGCCTGCAGGAAACATCGGCCAAGCTTGACGCCAAGAATGTCGATGAACTGGGCGAGGACGCGCGTGAATTTGTGCGCAAGAGCCCGGGCGTAGCCGTGGGTCTGGCGGCGATCGCCGGGTTCCTGCTGGCGCGCCTGTTTCGCGGCAGCCGGGACTGATCGCGGCACCGGGGGCGACTGTGCGTGACGACGATCTGGGTGAAGCCGCGTCTGCGCCTGCCGGTGAGGACGTGCCCGACACCGGCCAGAGCGGCGACGGCGAAGCGCAGCCCAAGTCGTCGCTGGCCGATGACATCCTGTCGCTGGTCGAGGATGGTCGAACCTATGCCGAGGCCGAACTCAATTTCCAGAAGAGCAGGATTTTGTTCGTTGCCGGCCGCAGCAAATCGGTAGCGCTGTACCTCGCCTTCGCACTCGGTTTCATCCACCTGGCGCTGGTGGCACTGGTGGTCGGCACGCTGTTCGCCCTCGCCCCGGCCGTGGGCGCCCTCGGGGCGATAGGGATAGTGGTTGGGGCACTGCTGCTTGGGGCAGCGATACTTGGCATGCTGGCCCGCGCACGAGCGCGCGATGTGGCCGAGGCGTTCATGGAAGACGAAACGTGAAGGAAGAACCGGCCGAACTGCGAGAAGACCGCGCGTTGCGCGACACCGCACGGGCCCTGCTTGCTGCGAAAATTTCGCATTTGCAGGGGGTTGTCGAGATCAATTCCGATGGCCGCCGTGTGATGCGGATAGCGGGGCAGGAAGCGCGCGAAGTGGCCAGCCACGTCAGCGCGGCGGCGCGGCGACACCGCGGACCTTTGGTGCTGGCTGGGGGCGCGCTCCTGCTGTGGCTGGGCCG
>LOEX01000009.1 GCA_001516125.1 Sphingomonadales bacterium BRH_c42 | reverse complement strand
GCGCATGAAGATCGGCGTGATGTACGGCAATCCCGAAACCACAACGGGCGGCAATGCACTCAAATTCTATGCCTCGGTTCGGCTCGACATTCGCCGTATCGGGCAGATCAAGGATCGTGACGAGATCGTCGGCAACTCCACCCGCGTCAAGGTGGTCAAGAACAAGGTGGCGCCGCCCTTCAAGCAGGTCGAATTCGACATCATGTATGGCGAGGGCATATCCAAGATCGGTGAAATTCTCGATCTGGGGGTCAAGGCCGGTCTGGTCGAGAAATCGGGCAGCTGGTTCTCCTATGACAGCGTCCGGATCGGGCAGGGGCGAGAGAACGCCAAGCAGTATCTGAAGGACAATCCAGAGATGTGCGACAGGTTGGAAGCCGCCATTCGCGGCCGCACCGATGTTGTCGCCGGGGAGATGATGGCAGGTCCGGACGCGGAAGACTGACCTCGCTCCTCAAGCGGGCGCTGTCATGCGCCCGGAATGTGGATAGCCGGTGTGTGCCTCTCCCCCCTCGAAAGGCCGCACCGGCTTTTCCGTTTCTTGCGCAGCCTGTTGCGCTCGAAGGGTGAAACGCGCATGCGCTCGCTGGAGTGCGATGGTATTGTCGCATGCAGATGGAGTGCACATGGCAGGTGCCGATACGACAGGAGTCGCGACGCAGGAATGGCAGGGCCGTGTCGGCAGGTCATGGGCGGACGAATGGCAGCGGACCGATCGCAGCTTTACGCACCTGACCGCAGAGCTGGAGCGGCGCCTGTCTGGCATGGATGTTCACTCGGCGCTCGATGTGGGATGCGGCGCGGGCGAGCTATCGCTTGCGCTGGCGCGATGCAATCCCGATGCGCAAGTGCTGGGAGTCGACGTTTCGCCCGATCTGGTCGCGGTCGCGCGGCAGCGCGCTGCCGGCCTGTCCAATGTGCATTTCGAGCTTGCCGACGCATCGAGCTGGCAACCCTCGGCATATGAGCGGCCCGATCTGGTCATGTCGCGTCACGGGGTCATGTTCTTTGCCGATCCGGTCGCCGCCTTCCGTAATCTGCATCAAGCCTGCGCGGTCGATGCCGGTCTTCTCTTTTCGTGCTTTCGCGGGATCGAGCATAATCCGTTCTTTGCCGAGGCAGTGCGGCTGATTCCAGCGGACGCTGCTGGTCCGCCGCCCGATCCAAATGCGCCTGGACCTTTCGCATTTGCCGATAGCGAGCGCGTGAAACGGATCCTGGCGGGCGCGGGCTGGAAGCACATCGCTTGCGAGCCGTTCGATTTCACCATGATTGCCGGCGCGGGCGACCGGCCGGTCGAAGACGCCGTTCACTATTTCAGCCGCATCGGCCCCGCGGCGCGGGCGCTGGCGGCGATGGGGGGAGGCGAGCGTCAAGCCATGCAGGCCGGCCTGGCAGAACTCGCCCGCCGACATCTGAACGAAGGCGTTGTCGCCTTGGGCGCGAGCGTATGGATCGTCACCGCTGCGCGTGATTGAACCGCGATAACGCCTTGTCGCGCGCGCCGCGATTGCCTAACTGCGCTGACATGACGTCCACCAACGATATCCGCCGCTCGTTTCTCGATTATTTCGCCGGGGCGGACCATGCCGAAATCGCCAGCGCGCCGCTGGTACCGTACAACGATCCGACCTTGATGTTCGTCAATGCGGGCATGGTGCCGTTCAAGAACGCCTTCACCGGGCTCGAAACCCCGCAGGCGCCGCGCGCCACCAGTTCGCAAAAATGCGTGCGCGCAGGCGGCAAGCACAACGATCTCGACAATGTCGGATATACCGCGCGCCACCACACCTTCTTTGAAATGCTGGGCAATTTCTCGTTCGGGGACTATTTCAAGGAACAGGCGATCCTCCACGCCTGGACGCTGCTGACGCGCGAGTGGGGCCTGCCCGCCGATCGACTGACCGTCACCGTCTATCACACCGATGACGAGGCGTTCGGCCTCTGGCGCAAGATTTCCGGCCTGCCCGAACAGCGCATCATCCGCATCCCGACCAGCGACAATTTCTGGTCGATGGGCGACACCGGACCGTGCGGGCCCTGTTCCGAGATTTTCTACGATCATGGCGATCACATCGCGGGCGGCCCACCGGGTAGCCCCGACGAGGATGGCGACCGCTTTGTCGAGATCTGGAATCTCGTGTTCATGCAGTTCGATCAGCAGGCCGATGGTTCGCGCATCGATCTGCCCAAGCCCTCGATCGATACCGGCATGGGGCTGGAACGGATCGCGGCTGTGCTGCAAGGCGTGCATGACAACTACGACACCGATACCTTCCGCACGCTGATTGCCGCCTCGGAAAACCTCACCGGTGTTACGGCAGAGGGCGAGCATGCTGCCAGCCACCGCGTGATCGCCGATCATCTGCGCTCGACCAGCTTCCTGATGGCCGACGGAGTGCTGCCCTCGAACGAAGGGCGCGGCTATGTCCTGCGCCGGATCATGCGCCGCGCCATGCGCCACGCGCATCTGCTGGGCGCGAAGGAACCGTTGATGCACCGCCTGGTGCCCTCGCTCGTCGGCGAAATGGGGCAGGCTTACCCTGAACTGCTGCGCGGGCAGGCGCTGATCACCGAGGTGCTCGAACGCGAAGAAGCGCAGTTCCGCCGCACGCTCGAAAAGGGCCTGCGCCTGCTCGACGAGGCGACAGCGGATATGGGCGCGGGCGGCGAGCTTGAGGGCGAAACCGCCTTCCGCCTCTATGATACCTATGGCTTTCCCTATGATCTGACCGAAGACGCGCTGCGGTCGCGCGGTATCGCAGTCGATCGGGCAGGATTCGACACTGCGATGGCCCGTCAGAAAGCGGCGGCGCGCGCGGCATGGAAGGGTTCGGGCCAGGCGGCGGACGGCGAGGTCTGGTTCGACATTGCCGAACGCGAAGGCGCGAGCGAATTCACCGGCTATACGTCGACCAGCGGCGAAGGCCGTGTCGTCGCGTTGGTGAAGGATGGGCGCGAGACCGATCATGCCGAAGCGGGCGACGAGGTAGTGATCCTTACCAACCAGACGCCGTTCTATGGCGAAAGCGGCGGGCAGACGGGCGATGCGGGCACGGTCGGTTCGCCCGACGGGCTGAAGGCCACCATAACCGACACTACCAAGCATCTGGGCCGCCTGCACGCACACCACGCCCGCTTGACCGCAGGATCGATCAAGCTTGGCGACACCGTTCACCTTGAAGTCGATACCGCCCGCCGTGACCGCATCAGGGCCAACCATTCGGCCACGCACCTCGTCCATGCGGCGCTGCGCAACCGGCTGGGCAGCCATGTGACGCAGAAGGGTTCGCTGGTGGCCGATGACCGGTTCCGTTTCGACTTCTCGCATCCCAAGCCGCTGACTGCGGAAGAAATCGCTGCGGTCGAGGCCGAAGTGAACGCGGAAATCCGCGCCAACGAACCTGTCTCGACGCGGCTGATGAGCCCCGATGATGCCGTGGCGGCGGGCGCGCTGGCGCTGTTCGGCGAGAAATACGGCGACGAGGTCCGCGTGCTTTCAATAGGCCGAAAGGTGGACGGCGGGCACAGCTATTCGGTCGAGCTTTGCGGCGGCACGCATGTGCGCGCGACGGGCGACATCGGGGTGTTCCGCATCGTATCGGAAGGCGCGGTCAGCTCGGGCGTGCGGCGAATAGAGGCGCTGACGGGCGAGGCAGCGCGCCGCTGGCTGGTCGATCGCGAGGAAGCGCTTAAACAGGCGGCGAGTGTAATTCGTGCGATGCCGGAGGAGGTTCCCGCGCGGATCGCCGCACTGATGGACGAGCGTAAACGGCTCGAGCGCGAACTGGCCGAGGCGAGGAAAGCGCTGGCGCTGGGCGGTGCGGGAACCACCGATGCTGCGAGCGGAACGGTCGAAGAAATCGGGGGGATCAGGTTCTTTGGTCAGGTGATCGAAGGCCTTGATCCCAAGGATCTCAAGCCGCTTGCAGACGAAAAGCGCAAGGAATTCGGCTCTGCGGTGATCACGCTCATCGCCAGCAATCCCGGCGCAAATACCGTGGTCCAGTCCGCCACAAGCGATCTGGCAGAAACCTTTGATTCGACAAGGCTGGTTCGCGTGGCAACCGAGGCAATGGGCGGCAAGGGCGGCGGCGGACGGCCCGATATGGCGCAGGGCGGCGGACCGGCAGGCAAGGACAACGCCGAGCGGGCCATCGCTGCGGTCAGGCAGGCGCTCGTTTCAGCGGCAGCAAGCTGACTGCCCCCGCGCTGACCGCCTGCGCGGTCAGCTACCCGCTTCGATCGAAGAGGTGCGCAATTTGGGCCGGTAATCGAGCTTGCCCTCGCGTTCGATCCGGTCGCGAAATTCGTCACGCTTTTCATGGATCGAGGCGATTACGGGGCCCATTGCCACGCCGATATCGACCAGCACCGCCTCTGACAGTTGCAGCGAACTCTCGAGCGTTTCGGGCACCGCATGGCTGGCCCCGGCACGGTAGAGCGCGGCGGCATGTTCCAAGTCGCGCGCGCGGGCCACGATCAGCAGGTCAGGATAGGCATTGCGCAATTTGGTGACGAGCCTTTTCACGAGAATCGGCTCGTCCATGGTCAGCACGATCGCGAGCGAATGCTCGATGCCCAGACGCGACAGCGCCGCCCCGCGTGCGGCATCGCCGAACATCGCACGATAGCCCGCCTGTTTGGCGTTCAAGATCAGATCGGCATCGGCGTCCAGGGCGACATATGGCTTGCCATGAACCGCCAGCATATCGGCTACCATCAGGCCGACACGGCCAGCGCCGATAATGATGACGGCCGGCTCGTGCGATGGCTCGCCGCTCAAATCGGGAATGGGTTCGACCCGTCGGGCAATGACCCGGCCCAACCGCGCGAGGATTGGGGTCACCGTCAGGCCGATAGCAGTCACGATCTGCCAGAACTGCGCGGTGCCCGGCTGGATCAGCATTGCCGAGCCGGCCGCGGCGAGCACGATCAGCGTCGTTTCGCTGGGGCTGGCCATCAGGATACCGGTTTCAGTGGCGGTGCTGCGCCGGGCGCCCATCAGGCGCAACAGGATCCCCGTCACCATGGCCTTGAAGGTGAGAACCAGCACCACCGCGAGCACGATCGTGCCCAGATTGGTCCAGATGGTGAAGAGGTCGATGCTCATGCCGACCGTAATCAGGAACACGCCCAATGCCAGGCCCTTGAACGGCACCATGATCCCTTCGACCTCGCTGTTGTATTCGGTCTCGGCAATCAGCAGTCCGGCAATCAGGGCGCCGACGATCGGTGACAGGCCGACGGCGGCGGTGGCAAGGCTGGCGCCGATCACCACCAGCAGCGATGCGGCGAGAAAAAGTTCCGGGCTTTTGGTCCGCGCGGCTTGCGCAAACAGGCGTGGCAGCGCCAGCCGCCCCGCGATCAGCAGCACCGCAATGACGAGACCGCCCTGCCACAAGGTTGCGAGCATGCCTTCCCAACCTTCGGCCTGTGCGTGCGGGGCCATCGCGCCCAGCAGGAACACGATCGGCACGATCATGATATCCTCGAACAGCAGCATTGATAGCGCCGCGCGGCCCACCGGGGTGGTAGTTCCCGATATCGGCAGAACGATCGCGGTCGAGGAGAAGGCCAGGGCGAACCCCAGTGCCGCGGCGCCGGTCCAGTATTGTCCCATCATCGTCAACACGATCGCCAGCGAGCTGCCGATGATCAGCAGTTCGAGTGCGCCCAGGCCGAACACCAGCCGCCTGAGCTGCCACAGCCGGTTGAACGACAGTTCCAGGCCGATCGTGAACAGCAGCAGGATGATCCCGAATTCGGCAAAAGGTTTGAGCCCTTCGGGATCGGAAATGGTCACATGGCCCAGCCAGGGATATTCATAGACCAGCGTCCCCAGTCCGAACGGGCCGACCGCGATGCCGATCAGGATGAAGCCGATGACCGGGGTAATGCGGATGCGTGCAAACAAAGGGATGACGATACCCGCCGCACCCAGGATCACCAGCGCGTCGGACATCATCGGGGAAGGGGAGAGTTCGCCCGCCATGGCAATCACCTAACCAGCGTTTGGGGACTTGTCACCTTCGCAGGTGACTTGTGCCGAAAGCGGGTTATGAACGCTGCCATGCACACCGGTACGCTGATCACGCTCGCGCTCTATTTCACCCTCATGCTCGGCATCGGCATCTATGCCCAGCGCCGCGCGACATCGGATAGCGCGGGCTATCTTCTGGCCGGGCGCAACCTGTCGCCGCCGGTCGCTGCGCTATCCGCCGGGGCGTCGGACATGTCGGGCTGGCTGCTGCTTGGCCTGCCCGGCGCGCTCTATGTGTATGGACTGGTCGAGGCATGGATCGGGATCGGCCTGTTCGCGGGCGCGCTGGTCAACTGGATCGTGGTCGCGCCGCGCCTTCGCGTCCAGACGGAGCAACAGGGCAACGCCCTGACCATCCCCGAATTCATGGCCAACCGGTTCCCTGACCAGGCGATGGCCCTGCGGCTGGTCAGCGCGGTCGTGATCGTACTGTTCTTCGCGGTCTATACGGCGGCGGGGCTGGTCAGCGGCGGCAAGCTGTTCGATTCGACCTTTGCAGGGCTGGTCCAGGGTTGGCCGGTCTCGCCTTACATGGCGGGCATATGGATCACGGCGGGGGTGGTCGTCGCCTATACCGCGATCGGGGGATTCCTGGCGGTCAGCCTGACCGATTTCGTGCAGGGGTGCATCATGCTGGTAGCGCTGGTCCTGATGCCGCTGGTGGTGATTTTCGGCGAGGATGGAGATATGGGTGTGGCACTGGCGCAAGCCGGACCCGGCTTCCTCAGCCTGACCCACGGACTGACGGTTGCCGGTTTCCTTTCGGCCGTCGCCTGGGGCCTCGGCTATTTTGGGCAGCCGCATATCATCGTACGCTTCATGGCGGTGCGATCGGTCACGGACATTCCCACGGCACGCAATATCGCCATGGGCTGGATGGGCCTGTGCCTGCTTGGCGCCATCGGCGTGGGGCTGGCGGGGCGCGCCTATGTCGAGCGCAATGCGCTTACTCTCGCCGATCCTGAAACGATCTTCATCCTGCTCGCCAACACGCTGTTCCACCCGCTCGTCACCGGCTTCCTGCTCGCCGCGCTGCTCGCCGCGATCATGAGCACGATCAGCGCGCAGCTGCTCGTGGCGTCAAGCTCGCTGACCGAGGATTTCTATCGCCTGTTCCTGCGCAAGCAGGCGGGCGAGCGCGAGCTGGTCAATGTCAGCCGCGCCTGCGTGCTGCTGGTGGCGCTTGCCGCGATGACGATTGCGCGCGATCCGGGCAGCCGGGTGCTTGGCCTGGTGGCGAACGCCTGGGCAGGCTTCGGCGCGGCGTTTGGCCCGCTGATCATTCTCTCGCTGACCTGGCGGCGGATGACCGGCGCGGGTGCGGTGACCGGGCTGGCAACCGGCGCGCTGGTGGTGTTCGGCTGGATCTGGCTGGGATGGAACGCCAGCTTTCTCGGCGGGCCGGGGATTTACGAGATCATCCCCGGCTTCCTTGCCGCTTCTGCCGCGATCGTGCTGGTCAGCCTTCTGAGCCGGCCCCGGTCCCGGCCATAGCCTGTTCCAGATTGGTGACGATCGCCTCGAAGAACTGCTCGGTGGTCAGCCAGCTCTGGTTCGGGCCGATCAGCAGCGCCAGATCCTTGGTCATCTGGCCCCGTTCGACCGTTTCGATGCAGACGCGCTCAAGCGTTTCGGCAAAGCGCACCACGTCTGGCGTTTCGTCAAACCTGCCGCGATAGATCAGCCCGCGGGTCCAGGCGAAGATCGAGGCGATCGGGTTGGTCGAAGTGGCCTTGCCCTGCTGGTGCTGGCGGTAATGGCGGGTGACGGTGCCGTGTGCCGCCTCGGCCTCGATCGTCTTGCCGTCGGGCGTCATCAGCACCGAAGTCATCAGGCCGAGCGAGCCGAAGCCCTGCGCCACCACATCGGACTGCACATCGCCGTCGTAGTTCTTGCAGGCCCACACGAACTTGCCGCTCCATTTGAGCGCGCTGGCGACCATGTCGTCGATCAGGCGGTGTTCGTAAGTGATCTTGGCTTCGGCGAATTTTTCCTTGAAGCCTTCATTGTCGAACACTTCCTGGAACAGGTCCTTGAAGCGCCCGTCATAGGCTTTCATGATCGTGTTCTTGGTCGAGAGATAGACCGGCCAGCCCAGATTTAGCCCGTAATTGAGACTGGCGCGGGCGAAATCGCGGATCGAATCGTCGAGATTGTACATCGCCATGGCCACACCCGCACTTGGGTAGTCGAACACGTCGAGATCGATCTTGGTGCCGTCATCGCCATCGAACACCAGCCGCAGTTTGCCCGGGCCGGGGATCAGCGTGTCGGTCGCGCGGTACTGGTCGCCAAAGGCATGGCGGCCGACCACGATCGGATCGGTCCAGCCCGGCACCAGACGCGGCACGTTATCGATCACGATCGGTTCGCGGAACACAACCCCGCCCAGGATGTTGCGGATCGTGCCGTTGGGGCTCTTCCACATTTTCTTGAGGCTGAACTCCTCGACGCGTGCTTCGTCAGGGGTGATGGTGGCGCATTTGACGCCGACGCCATAGTGCTTGATCGCATTGGCCGCATCGACCGTGACCTGATCGTCGGTCGCGTCGCGATTCTCGATCGACAGGTCGTAATACTTCAGGTCGATATCGAGATAGGGCAGGATCAGTCGTTCGCGGATCCATTCCCAGATGATCCGCGTCATTTCATCGCCATCGAGCTCGACAACCGGGGTCTTGACCTGAATTTTCTGCATGGGTGCTCCGGAATTGGGGGAGAATGTTTGTCGGCGCTTTAGCAGAGGCGCGGCTTGGCGCAAGACGGCGCGCCCAAACAAAAAACCCGCCGCAGGCGGCGGGTTTTCAGGCGATGGTGGGCGTAGGAAGGATTGAACTTCCGACCCCTGCGATGTCAACACAGTGCTCTACCACTGAGCTATACGCCCGATCCATCCGGCTACCGGCCATCGGCGCGGTGGAGCGGGCCTTTAGCCAAGAGTCTTCCCGGGCGCAAGCGATTCGCAGGACGGAATCAGATACGGACTTCCTGACGATCGGCAAAAAGGCGTTCAACCTCGAGCACCAGATCGCGCAAGTGGAAAGGCTTGGAAAGGACACGCGCCTGCGGCTGCTCCTTGTTCGCCCGCAGCGCAACCGCGGCAAAGCCGGTGATGAACATCACCTTTGTACCCGGGCTTACCTCGGTGCAGCGCTGCGCCAGTTCGATCCCGTCCATTTCCGGCATCACGATATCGGATAGAAGGAGATCGAAATGTTCGTGTTCCAGCAGCGGAGCGGCCTTGGTGCCGCAATCGACGGCGGTCACTTCGTATCCGGCATTGGTCAGCGCCCGCTCAAGATAGGTGCGCATGGCTTCATCATCCTCGGCAAGGAGGATCCTGATGGCGGGAGTAACGTTCATGCTTAAGGTTATAACCCAAATCGCTTAAGAAATCTTTGTCCGGTCGGGCACTGCCCGTTTTTGACACAGGTTCCAAGACAGGGCAGCAAGGGGGCATGACGGCAGATTCGCCTGGTGATCGCGGAATTCGACGCTTGCACGGCGGCAGGATCGCCGGACGGGAAGAGCCCGCGTTCGAATTTTCCGCGCCGCAGGATAGCGTCATTCCCGTCCTGATTGCGGTGCCGCATGCAGGCAGGGCCTATCCGCCCCGCGTGCTCGAACAGATGCGCGACCCGGCAGGTTCGACGCTGAGGCTGGAGGACCGATGGGTCGATCTCGTCGCCGCCGAAGTCGCCTCCAGCACCGGGGCGGGGCTACTGATCGCCAATGCGCCGCGGGCCATGCTCGATCTCAACCGTGCCCTCGACGATGTCGACTGGAGCATGATTGCAGGCGGTCAGCCCGGCTCCAGATATCACTCGCAGGCCAATCGCAGGGCGCGCAGCGGGCTGGGACTGATTCCACGAAGACTTTCGGGCCATGGCGAAATCTGGCGATCTCCGATCGACCGGGCAGAACTTGCCGAGCGGATCGAGGGGATACATCGACCCTATCATACCGCGTTGGCGCAGCAACTTGAGGCGATCAGGGATCGCTGGGGCGCAGCCCTGCTGATCGACATGCACTCCATGCCGCCGCTCAGGCGCCGCGACAGCCATGCTCCGGAAGCACAGTTCGTGGTCGGGGATCGATTTGGCGCCTCGTGCGAGCCCGGCCTGGCGGAGCTGGCCTTGTCCTATTTCGCCCGGCATGACCGCCCGGCCAGTCACAACCGGCCTTATTCGGGCGGCTTTGCGCTCGATCACCATGCAGCCAGGCGGCGCGGAATCCACGCCATGCAGATCGAGATCTGCCGTTCCACCTATCTCGACATGCGGATGGAACAGCCCAGCGCCAGGTTGACGCAGCTTGCGGTGCTGCTGGCAGGGTTGGTGCGGCTGATGGGCCTTGAAGCGGCGCGGCTGGGTGCAGGCGACTATCTGGCGCAAGCTGCTGAATAAAAAACCACCTCGTGCAACGCACGAGGTGGCCAAGGTTCAGGGAGGATGTGCACCCTCGCGGATGCACGCCGGGACGCATTATGAGGGAAATGCGCCCAAGCAACTGATAGATAGGACTACATGGGCCGCGGTTCAAGACCTTTCCGGCCTAGAGCCTGATGACAGTACCTGGACCCGCCGTGACGGAGCCGATTTTGGCCCGGCGCGAGGAGTGAGGAGGGAGCCATGTCAACGCATAGTGACCGACGAGGGACGCTGCGCCGGGCCAAAAGCGGCCCGCCCCGAAGGGGTTGCCGCTGGCAAGCGCGCCGGACAGCGTCGCTCGGCTTGTCCGGGTCCATCGGCCCGGCCTTCGCCTCGCTCCTTGCCAGCACACTTCCAGCGGCAATCCCGGTGGGTCCAGGTACTGTCATCAGGCTCTAATGTCGGGCGAGAGCAGGGTCAGCCCTGGAAAATTGCGCTGGCGCCCTCGGGCCCCTTGCCCTGCTGGACTTGCCGCAGAAAGACCACGCGCATCAGATTGAGCGAGAACAGGTGCGCGTGAATCAGTATCAGCATGCCATTCTGGTTCAGCTCATGCACCTTTTCCGCAGGCAATTCGCGCAGCTTTGCCTCATCGACCATGCGGAAGCCGCGATAGATGAACGGCTTATCGGGATTGTCGTTCTGCGTGATCGCGATTTCGCCATCCATCAGCAGGTCGAGTGACTGGAGCTGCTCCATGAACGCCTTGGTCCGGGCGCCCGACTCCTCGAACTTCTGGCAGAAATCGAGCACCCCCTTGATGTAATCGGTCGGCTCGCCCGATTCGGTAAAAAGGGCCTGACCTTCCGCGTGCGCGCCGAGCACTCCGGCGGTGGGGTCGAAGCACAACGAAAGCTCGTCGCTCCCCTGCTGCAGCCGCGCGAGGATGAAAGGGTAACGCCGTGCATATGCCGGAACATAGACGTTCTCGACCAGTTTCCCCTCGTCATCGACGTAGGTGTTGACGCCCTCGTTCAGGCCCATCAGCGCCAGCGGGACAGGATCGTTTCCGGCGGTGAAAATGATCGGGAACGAGCGCTGCGCATCGACGAACTCGTCGATCGTCAGCGGGACCGCATGGGTTGCGCCAAGGAACTTGGCATTATCGAGATTCTTGCTCTTCCAGGCGAGGTGATCGCGGGTGTTGACCGGCATCAGGTCATTGAAGAACAGGGGAAGGGCTGGCTGCGGCGCACTGGCCATGGATCGTCTCCGCAAAGGAATGAAAGGTTTTTATCGGTGACCTGCGGATTGCCGCCGCAAATCGGACGCAGGGGCCTTTAGGGGCTGGAACCGCCGTGTGCAAGGTCCAGCAGCTTGCCGGGATTGAGAATGCCCGCCGGGTCGAGCGCCCGTTTGACGGAGCGCATCAAGCCCAGCGCCACCGGATCGCCCAACCGGGCAAGTTCGGCGCGCTTGAGCTGGCCTATGCCGTGCTCGGCGCTGATCGATCCGCCCCACCCGGTCACCAGATCGTGCACGCGGTGGCTGATCGCCTTGCCCTGCGTCTCCTCCCATGTGCCGCGAACGGCGCCTTGGGGGGCGAGCACATGAAAATGCACATTGCCATCGCCAAGATGCCCGAAAGCGACGCCGCGCACGCCGGGGAACTCGCGCTCGATTGCTGGAATCGCGGCATCGACGAATTCGGGCATCCGTTCGACCGGCACGGATATGTCGTGCTGCATTGCCGGGCCATGCGCCCGCTCGGCAGGCGCGACCGAATCGCGCAGAAGCCAGAATTCCTCGGCCTGGGTCTCACTTGCTGCAATCGCCGCGTCCTGCAGCAGATCGCGCTCCATCGCTTGCGTCAGCGCTCCCTCGGCACTGGCGCGCAGCGCGTCGTCGGCCCCGGGGGCCGCGACCAGTTCGACCAGGGCATACCATTCGTGGCGGCTCTCCAGCGGATTGCGAGCAGTCGGCAGGTGCGTCAGCACACTCTCGAGGCAGTGGTGCGGCAGCACCTCGAACCCTTCGAGCGCATCGGGAAAGGTCGCCTCAAGATGCAGCAACAACTCGCGCGCGGCCTTGATCGAGCGCAGGCCGCACCATGCCACCACCCGCCCGCCAATGGCCGGGAGCAGGCGCAAGGTCGCCGCGGTGACTATCCCCAGCGTGCCTTCCGATCCGATCAGCAACTGCTTGAGGTCAAACCCCCGATTGTCCTTCTTCAGCGATGTCAGCGAATCGAATACATGGCCGTCGGCCATCACCGCCTCGATCCCCAGAACCTGCGCGCGCATGGTCCCATGGCGCAGCACCTGCGTCCCGCCGGCGTTGGTCGAAATCAGACCGCCGATTGTGGCCGAACCCTTGCCGCCCAGCGTCAGCGCAAAGCGCAGGCCCACCTGCCCAGCCGCCTCGTGCAGCGATTGCAGGATCACCCCGGCCTCGCACACGACTTGCCGCGCCTGCGGGTCCAAGCTGCGGACCGCGTTCATCCGGCGCAGCGACAGGATGATGCTCGACCCGCTCTCGTCGGGCGTCGCGCCGCCGCTCATCCCGCTGTTCCCGCCCTGCGGCACGATGGGAACGCCATATTCACCGCAAAGGCCGACGAACTGCGCAACTTCCGCCGTCGATGCAGGCGAGGCCATCGCTGCGGCCTTGCCCGTAAAACGCCCGCGCCAGTCGGTCAGCCAGGGTTCGACAAGATCGCGGTCGGTGGTGAAGCCGCGCGGGCCCAAAAGCTCTGCTGCGCGGCGCAAGAATTCGTCGGACTTGTTCATCGCAGGGGCTATGCCACAAGCCGCCAGGAAAACTCCAGCGATAGTGGATCGGGCCGTGCAGCCGACATGGATTAAGGCAGCATTCAATTCTTGCTGCTAGAGCTGTGGGCAATACAGGTGAACGGTTTATCGGGGATCTGGGTCAATCACGGCGTGATAATGCTGGAAAAACTTGCCATATTCGCGCCGATTGCGCTGCTTTTGCCGGTCGCAGACGGCGGAACTCCCGCGCCCGCGTTCCAGCCCGATAATGGATATGGCGCCGAGGCAGCGCCGCTACGCGATCAATTCCCGACCGGGGAAGGCCAGTACTCGCTTGAGGCGATCTATCCGGTTCCGGTGCAGCACCAGGTGCGGATCGAGCAGCGGATCGTCGTGCGGATAAGCCCGCGCAGCGCCAATGCCCGGCAGAACCTGCTCGCAGAGGTGCCACGGCAGGTTCCCGTGCAGGAGCTTGAGGAAAGGAAGATCGGCAAATGCCTGCCGGTCAAGAGCATTGCCGCCGTCCAGACGGGCAGCGGCAATCAGTTGCTGCTCTATACCCGCGACCGGCGCATTATCAGCGCCCGGCTGGAAAAGGCCTGCCGCGCGCGCGATTTCTACTCGGGCTTCTATGTCGAGCAGAACAAGGACGGGATGCTGTGCGTGGAGCGTGACAAGCTGCAATCGCGCGCCGGGGCCAATTGCGAAATCAACCGCATTCGCCAGCTCGTGGTGGATGACGACTGATCGTTCGGGCGATAGGGCGTCTCAGGCCCGAGGCATTTCTTGACATTTGAGGGCAAATTGGCAAAGGGCGCGCCAGTTGCAGCATTTTTGCTGCATCCGTTCGCTTGGCGCAGGGGCGCCAGCCCTATCCGGACAAAATTGCGCTTATGACCTTCGCCGATCTCGGCCTTTCAGATGAATTGCTGCAAGCGGTCATCGCCGCGGGCTATAGCGAGCCGACGCCGATCCAGGCGCAGGCCATTCCCGCCATCCTGCGCATGCGCGATCTGATCGGCATTGCCCAGACCGGCACCGGCAAGACCGCCAGTTTCGTGCTGCCGATGATCGATATTCTCGCCAGCGGGCGGCGCAGGGCGCGCATGCCGCGTTCGCTGATCCTCGAACCCACGCGCGAACTCGCCGCGCAGGTGGCCGAAAATTTCGAGAAATACGGCCAGAACCATGATCTCAAGATGGCGCTGCTGATTGGCGGCGTGCAGATGGGCGATCAGGTCAAGGCGCTCGACGAAGGGGTCGATGTGCTGATCGCCACGCCCGGGCGGCTGATGGACCTGTTCGATCGCGGCAAGATACTGCTCACCGGATGCGAATTGCTGGTGATCGACGAGGCCGACCGGATGCTCGACATGGGGTTCATCCCCGATATCGAATCGATCTGCTCAAAGCTGCCCGATACGCGCCAGACCATGCTGTTTTCGGCGACCATGCCGCCGCCGATCGCCAAGCTGGCGAAGAAATTCCTCACCAATCCCACCCGGATCGAAGTCAGCCGCGCGGCCTCCACCAACGCGGACATCACCGCCTTCAAGGTGCCGGTGAAGAGCCGCCAGAAGCGCGAAACGCTGCGCTGGCTGCTGCAGAACGACCTGGTCGAGACTGCCATCGTCTTCGCTAACCGCAAGACCACGGTGCGCGAGCTCAACAAGAGCTTGCAGCAGTACGGCTTTGCCAGCAGCGAAATCCATGGCGACATGGACCAGACCAGCCGCCTGCGCGAACTGGCGCGCTTCAAGGCGGGCGAGATCAATATCCTCGTCGCATCCGACGTTGCAGCGCGCGGGCTCGACATCAAGGGTGTCAGCCATATCTTCAATTTCGATACGCCCTGGCACCCGGACGATTACGTCCACCGCATCGGCCGCACGGGCCGTGCCGGGGCCAAGGGCCGCGCATTTACGCTGGTGGCCGAGGAAGATGCCGAAGCGATCGCCAATGTCGAGAAGCTGACCGGCTGCAAGATCGACGTTTTCGGCAAGAAGGACGTGCGCGTCGAACTCAAGGCCGCGCCCGAACCGGAACCTGAAGACGTTGAGCCCGAGGCCGATGAACCGGTTGAAAAGCCGCGCCGCGCCAGCCGTGAACGCACCCCCGAACCTCGCGAGGAGCGCCCGGCGAAGCCGCGCCGCG
>LOEX01000008.1 GCA_001516125.1 Sphingomonadales bacterium BRH_c42 | reverse complement strand
GTCTCCAGGCGATTGCCAACCGGGTGGTGGCGCGCGCACCGCTTGGCCCAAAGGAGGGCGGCGCGCAGGTCGCGCTGGTGGCGATGCGCCGCAACGGCGAGGTGGTGGCGATGGTCGGAGGCAGGGACTATGCGCGCTCACCGTTCAACCGCGCAACACAGGCGAGAAGGCAGCCCGGATCGACCTTCAAGCTGTTCGTCTATCTGGCCGCGCTCGAGGCAGGGATGGATCCCGATGACACGATCGACAACCGTCCCATCGAACGCGGCAGCTATCGTCCGCGCAACTATGGGGATCGCTATTCGCCGTCGTTGACGCTCGAACAGGCGTTTGCCGCCTCCAGCAACGTCGCCGCCGTGCGGCTCTATCAGGAAGTAGGCGGCGACGCCGTCATCGCCAAGGCGCGCGAACTGGGCATTTCCTCGCCGCTTGCGAGTGGCGACCCGAGTCTGGCGCTGGGCACATCCACCATGACGCTGATCGAACTCACCGCCGCCTATGCAGGCGTGGCGGCGAACAGCTTCCCGGTCGAGCCGTACGCTTTCCCGCGCAAGGAAGAAGGCTGGTTTGGGTGGCTGTTCGATGGCAAGGCAGGCATGTCGGGCAGCGAACACGAGGAGATCGAACAGCTGCTTCGCGCCGCGATCAATCGCGGCACGGGCAGGGCGGCCACGTTACCGGTGCCCAATTATGGCAAGACCGGCACCACGCAGGACCACCGCGATGCGCTGTTCGTCGGCTATGCCGGTGATCTGGTGGTTGGTGTCTGGGTCGGCAACGATGACAATTCGCCGCTTGCCGGGGTGACCGGCGGCGGATTGCCCGCGCGCATCTGGCGCGATTTCATGCGGCAGGCGCTGCGCGATGCGCGCGGCGCTCCGCCCGCAGAGCGCCCCGATCCTGAAGGACCGGTCCAGCCGCTCGATATGCCGGGGCTGGGCGACATTCCGTTTGGCGACATCAAGATTGACGGTGTTGCTGCCCAAGTGGTGAACCGCGACGGTACGCTGGTGCTGGAAACCGCCGATGGCGAGGTGCCGCTCGAAATAGAGATCGACGGCAAGAGCCTGCGTTTCGATCCGCAAGCGGTCGAGAAGGCCGTCAAGGAAGGCGTCGGGCAGATTCGCGAGAAACAACCGGGCGAATAACGCGCTCAGCCCCGCTTCTCTGCCATCAGGATATTCATCACCGCTGTTGCAATCGGCCTGCTTCGGTCATCCTGCCAGGCCTCGACCGAAACATTGGCGATACGGCGGCCGAGCCGGGTGATTCGCGCGCTGGCGAATGTCGGCTTGTTCTTCCCCGCCGAAAGGAATTGCACGGTAATGTTGATCGGCTTGAACTGCGGCCAGCGCCCCTCCCGTTCGAGCCGCGCACGCAGCGCGGCGTAGCCTGCGGTTTCGAGCAGGCCGCTGGTGGCGCCGCCGTGAAACGCACCGGGCCGCCCTTCGACCACCGTGCTGAAGCCGACGGTCATCACTGGAGTGCCGTCCTCCACAGCGTGCACACCAATGCCCAGCGCGCGGGCATAGGCGGTCAGGTAACCGTCGGTTGCGTCACTGGCCGGCAAGACGCGGATCCTTCGTTATCGTCATGAACACCCCGGCCATCGTGGCTACGGGATCGGCTGCATCGCCATCATGCGCGATGCCGCGAACGAATGCCGCAGAGCGGGTGAAGCGATAACACTCGACCCGCCCCAGCACCGCGCCGCGTTCGCGCGCGGGCCGCTGGTAATCGACCCTGAGGTCGAGCGTGGCGATGGGCGTGAACACCTTCCTGGCGGTCCAGATGCTCATGCCCGAGGCCATGTCGAGCAGGCTGATAATCGGGCCGGAGGCAAGCACATGGCGGTCTTCTTCGCCCAGCAAGTCCTCACGCCATGGCAATTCGAGCTCGACCCAATTGGCACCGTGGGAACTATAGCGCAGTCCCAGCCAGCCCGAATGGCCGTGGCTGAAGAAGAAGCTGGCGGCCTGCTGCGGGTCGAAGGGGGGCAAGGGGTCGGACATTGCGAACTACTTATGATTCCGCAATCGCATTACAATCCCCTAAATTCCGCCACCGGCCAGTGCGTCGATCGCACCCTGAAGGATTACGGCGGCGGCATGGCTGTCGATCCGTGTCGCCCGGCGCGCGCGGCTCATGTCCTGGCTGATCATCGCCGCCTCGGCACTCACGGTTGACCAGCGCTCGTCCCAAAGGAGCACCGGCAGGGCGAAAGCTTCGGCCAGATTGCGCGCATAGGCCCTTGCACTCTGCGCGCGCGGGCCCTCGCTGCCATCCATGTTGCGCGGCAGGCCGATCACCAGCCCGGCGATATGGCGCTCCGCGATCAGCGCGCCCAGCGCCTCGCGGTCGCGTGAGAACTTGCCGCGGGGAAGAGTCTTGCCTGGCGACGCAAAGCGCCAGCCTGCATCGCAACTGGCAATACCGATTGTCTTTGTTCCCAGGTCGATGCCGAGCAGTGCGCCGCCTTGCGGCAATGCCGCGCGCATATCGAACGCATTGTCGGTGATCAGCGGCTGTTCGCCCATGAAATTGCCCTGCGTGCGACATCCGCCTGCACATTGGCCCAGAATAGCGGAATATCATAGACGTGGTAATTGTTGCCGGGCAAAACATAGCGCCCCATTTCGGGCGGATCGCCGATCAGCAACAGGCCGCGCGTATCGCAGCGTGCCGGGACCAGTCGAGCGACAAGGTTGCCATCCGATAGGTCCTTGCCCGGCACCAGCGTGCCCCTGTTGATCTGCGCAGTCGCAGCGTCTCTGCCGCTCGCACCGGTCAGCGGGTTGGTGCACACGATCGCGCCATCACCGCGCGGCTTGCCGTCAAACCCGATCGAACCGGCATAGCCTTCAAGCACGAACGACGGGTCGGCCGGCTCGGCAAAGCTCGACCAGCTCAGAAGGCAACCGGTCTGGCTTGCCGCGGTGCACGCGGGCACGCCCAGCTCGGGCAGATCGTGTTCGATCGAAACGGGCCAGCCGATCGCATATGTGGCCACCAATCGTTCGGCGAGCGGGGTGCCGCGCACCTCTTCGCGTAGCAGGCGCAGCAGGTGGAGCGATCCCTGGCTGTGGCCTGCGAGCACGATCGGCATGTCAGGCGCAATCGAATTGCGGAACTGCGCGAATGCCTGGCGAACGTCATGATACGCGAGGTCGATCGCGCGCTGCGCCTCGGGCGCATCGGTGAGGAAGGCGCCGAAAGTGGCCTGGCGATAGCGCGGTGCCCAGATCTCGCTTGCCTGGCTGAACGGGCTGGCCATGCCGCGCAGATAGACACGGGCGATCCGCTCGGCCTCGCGCTCACCCAGGCGGGCATTCCAGCTCGACCGGTCGAGATAGCTGGTGGGGTGAACGAAAAAGACCGCAAATGGCGGCGGCGTTGGCGTGCCCAGGCCGGGCGACGACGATTGATCGTGGTCGAAGCCGGGCTGCCAGCGCGCCGGATCGGCAGCGCCCATGCCCGGATGCGAATACCACAGTGCCGGATCGGCATAGGCGTTGTCCGCCAGCGCGGGCTGCTCTGTAAATTCAGCGGTAGGGACCAGTGCCAGCGCAGTCAATTCGCTGGCCCAGATGCGCAGCACGATCAGGGCCGAGATGACCAATACGATGACGGCCGCAACCAGATAGAGGAACTTGCGCGCCATCCGCGGTGCGTTACTCCTGCTCGCTTTCGGCAAATGCCGGGCGCAGGGTCATCCAGGCGCGATCCGGGCGCAAGGAGGTGAACCAGCTAAGCGGATTGAGGCCGGTCGATCCGTCGAGCGAAAAGGTGATGAATTCAGCCCTGCCGCCGATATTCTCGAGCGGAACCGGCCCGCCCAGCCCGTGATTTTCGAGCGGTGCGCGGCTGTCGGCCGAACTGTCGCGATTGTCCCCCATGGCGAAGACATGCCCTTCGGGGATCGTGATCGGGCCGAAATAATCATACGGCTGGTTTTCGTGGTCGATCACCAGATAGCTGGCGCCATTGGGCAGCGTTTCTCGCCAGGTCGGCGGCTCAAAGAATTGCTCGCCGCTCGCGTCGCGCACCAGATAGCGGCCGAAGTCCTCGAGGCAGGGCCTGCCGTTGCACAGTAGATCCGGCTCAAGCGGAATGCGCACAGGCGGCACCACTTCGCGCCTGATCGGCGTTCCGTTGAGGATGATGTGCCCGTCACGCACCTCGATCGTATCGCCAGGTAGTGCCACAATGCGCTTGATGTAATCCTCGTCACGCACCGGGTGAACAGGGATCACGATATCGCCGTATTGCGGCGTTGCGGGCCAGATCCGCCAGCTTCCACGCGGGGCGAGATGGAACGAGATCGAGGCCCAGGACCAGCCATAAGGATACTTGCTCACCACCAGCCGATCACCCACCTGGAGCGCGGGCATCATCGAGGTCGAGGGGATGTAGAACGGCTTGGCGATGAAGGTGTGGAAGGCCAGCACCGCCAGCAACATCAGCGCAAGCCCGCGGATTTCCGCCAGCCAATCGACCTTCCCTTCGGCCTTGTCGGCCTCGTCGTTGTTCGTTTCCACGCTCTTTGTTTCTGCCACAGTGTTCATAGGGGACGCGCCTCGATCACGATAAAGGCCTGTGCCCATGGGTGATCGTCGGTGAGGGTAAGGTGAATGAAGGCCTCATGGCCATGCGGCGTCAATTCCGCAAGCCGAATTGCCGCACCGCCGCTCAGTTCCAGCGTCGGCGCGCCCGAAGGGGTATTGACCACGCCGATGTCCTTCATGAACACGCCGCGGCGAAAGCCGGTGCCGACCGCCTTGCTGAAGGCCTCCTTGGCGGCGAAGCGCTTGGCATAGGTGCCCGCGATGGTGAATGGGCGGCGGCGCGCCTTGGCGATCTCGATCTCGGTAAACACGCGCTGCTCGAAGCGTTCACCGAATCGTTCGAGCGAACTGGCGATCCGCTCGATGCTGCACAGGTCCGATCCGAGGCCGATGATCACCGCGCCGCGTCCATCAGTTCGCGCATCCGGCGAACGGCGCCCTCCAGCCCGGTGAACACCGCCTCGCCGATCAGGTAATGCCCGATGTTGAGTTCGGCCAGCTGCGGGATGGCGGCAATCGGCTGGACATTTTCATAGGTGAGGCCGTGGCCGGCATGCGGCTCGATGCCGTTCCTGGCTGCCAGCGCAGCCATGTCTGTGATGCGCCGCAATTCGCGCGCGGTGGCTTCGCGATCTTCGGCAAGATGCGCATGGGCATATTCGCCGGTGTGAAATTCGACCACCGGCGCGCCCAGCCGCAATGCGGCATCAAGCTGACGCTCGGTAGGTTCGATGAACAGGCTGACGCGAATGCCCGCATCCGTCAGTCGCGCAACGATTGGCGCAAGCTGGTTGTGAAGGCCTGCCGCGTCGAGCCCGCCTTCGGTGGTGCGCTCCTCGCGTTTCTCGGGGACGATACAGGCGGCGTGCGGCCTGTGACGCAGGGCAATCGCCAGCATTTCCTCGGTCGCGGCCATTTCGAGATTGAGCGGCAGGTCGGTTGCAGCCTGAATGCGGGCGATATCCTCGTCGCGGATGTGCCGCCGGTCTTCGCGCAGATGCGCGGTGATCCCGTCGCCGCCCACGCTGGCGACGATTTGCGCCGCGCGGACCGGATCGGGATGATCGCCCCCGCGCGCGTTGCGGATGGTCGCAACGTGATCGATGTTGACGCCAAGCCGCAGGGGACGGGCCATGTCAGCCGCGGCTCCCCGGCTTGGTCAAGGGAATCCGCGCCAGCTCTTCGGGAATCTCGCCAGCGGCATAAGTGGGGAAGCTGATCTGCACCAGCGGGAAGAACGGAATCCCCAGATCGACTTCACCTGCCGAACGGTCGATCAGCGCGGCTTCGGCGATCACCTCGCCGCCTGCGCGTTCCACCGCCTCGATCGCCTCGCGGCTCGAAAGCCCGGTGGTCACCACATCTTCCACCATCAGTACCTTTGCGCCCGGTTCGATCGTGAAGCCGCGGCGCAGGTGAAATTCGCCGTCGGGCCGTTCGAGGAACATCGCATCCTTGCCCAGCGCCCGCCCCATTTCGTGGCCGATGATGATCCCGCCCATCGCCGGGGATATGACGAGATCGATCTCGGCGCGCAGGTCTCGCGGCAGTTTGGCTGCGAGCGCGCGCGCGAGGCCGCCCGCACGTTCGGCGTTCATCAACACCCGCGCGCATTGCAGATAATGGGCGCTGTGGCGACCGGAGGAGAGCTTGAAATGACCCTCGAGCAATGCGCCGCTGCTACGGAATTCGGACAGTACTTCGTCCTCTGTCATGCGTAAAAAACCCGTCCTTTTGCCTTGCGTGAGAGCCGATCGTCCGGCTTTGCATAATTTTCTCCCTAGAAGCGCTTGAGGCAGTGGGCAAGCGCGCCTATAGGGCGCCACAGTTCAGCCTCGCTTGGGTGGATGGATGGTGCCGCATGACCAGGGGCGTGAGCCGGTCCGGCGGCGGCAGAAGACAAGAATGAAGCGGAAAGCGTGACAAGATGAAGCTTGGTCGAATCCCTTCCAGGGCAAGAAATTTCCTCGCAGTAACGGGAACTGCATTGGTACTGGCGATTACGCCGGGCATGGCCCTGGCTCAGGGTGATGCTGCCGCAACGCCGCCTGCGGCAGGGGGCTATGTCCCCATGGCCCCAACCCCCGGACGGGGCATGCCGGTCGATGGCGGGACCAATGTGCAGGAGCAGTTTTCCGAGATCGGCCATGTCGCAGTCGGCCTGCACAGCGGACTGGTGTGGATCATGGGTCTGATCTGCCTGTTCGTTCTGGCGCTGCTGGCATGGGTGATAATTCGCTATAACCGGCGCGCCAATCCCACCCCTTCGCGCACGACGCACAATACGCTGATCGAGGTGGTGTGGACCGTCGTTCCGGTCCTGATCCTGGTCGGCATCGCGCTTCCCTCGCTCAACCTCCTGGCCAAGCAGTACGAGAGCCCGCCTGCCGATGCGGTGACGATCAAGGCCACCGGATACCAGTGGTATTGGGGATATTCCTATCCTGACAACGGTGGGTTCGAGGTCGTCTCGAACATGCTCGATAAACAAGGCGCGGCTGCAAGCGGCCAACCCTATCTGCTGGCGGTGGACAACCGGATGGTGGTGCCCGCCAACACGCCGCTGCGCCTCCAGACCACGGCCGCCGATGTCATCCATTCGTTCGCAGTGCCGTCGCTGTGGTTCAAGCTCGATGCCGTTCCCGGCAGGCTCAACGAAAAGCTCCTTATCATCAAGGAGCCGGGCGTTTACTACGGCCAGTGTTCGGAATTGTGCGGTGTGCGCCATGGCTTCATGCCGATTACCATAGAGGCGCTGCCGCGCGAGCAGTGGGAGGCATGGGTGCTCGAGCAGGGCGGAACGGTAGGCGAACCGGCTGCACCGATCGAGCCTTCGGGCGAAGCCACCGCCGAAGCTGTCGCCTGAACCAAATCAGAATTGAAGAGTAGAAACGATGGCCACCACCGCACAAGGTTTTGACGCTCACCATGATGATCACGCGCATGCTGACCATCACGGGGCGGATCACAAGCCGGGCTTCTTCGCCCGCTGGTTCATGTCCACCAACCACAAGGACATCGGCACACTCTATCTGATCTTCGCGATATTCGCGGGGATCATCGGCGGTGGGATTTCAGGCATCATGCGCGCCGAACTGGCCGAGCCGGGCATCCAGATACTGGGCACCTGGGTCCAACTGCTCGGCGGTGACGGTGCCTCGATGGATGCGAACTACCACATGTGGAACGTGTTCATCACCGCGCACGGCCTGATCATGGTGTTCTTCATGGTCATGCCCGCCATCATCGGGGGCTTCGGCAACTGGTTCGTTCCACTGATGATCGGCGCGCCGGACATGGCCTTCCCGCGGATGAACAACATTTCGTACTGGCTGACGGTGGCGGGCTTCTGCAGCTTGCTGTTCTCGCTGTTCGTGCCCGGCGGAACGGGTAATGGCGCGGGCGTGGGCTGGACGGTCTATGCCCCGCTTTCGACCTCCGGTTCGACCGGCCCGGCAGTCGATTTCGCGATCTTCTCGCTCCATCTTGCAGGTGCGGGTTCGATCCTGGGCGCGACCAACTTCATCACCACCATCTTCAACATGCGCGCGCCGGGCATGACGCTACACAAGATGCCGCTGTTCGTGTGGTCGGTGCTGGTTACCGCCTTCCTCCTGCTCCTGGCGCTTCCGGTGCTGGCGGCGGCGATCACCATGCTGCTGACCGACCGCAATTTCGGCACGACCTTCTACGACCCATCGGGCGGCGGCGATCCGGTGCTGTACCAGCACCTGTTCTGGTTCTTCGGCCACCCCGAAGTCTATATCATGATCCTGCCGGGCTTCGGCATCATCAGCCAGATTGTGGCGACCTTCAGCCGCAAGCCGGTGTTCGGCTATCTCGGCATGGCCTATGCCATGGTGGCGATCGGCTTTGTCGGCTTCATCGTCTGGGCGCATCACATGTTCACCGTCGGTCTCGACGTGAATACCAAGATGTATTTCACTGCGGCGACGATGGTCATCGCGGTGCCTACGGGCGTCAAGATCTTCAGCTGGATTGCGACCATGTGGGGCGGTTCGATCGAGTTCAAGTCACCCATGGTATGGGCGCTCGGCTTCATCTTCCTGTTCACCATGGGCGGCGTCACGGGCGTCTATCTGGCGAACGGCGGGGTCGACGACTATGTGCACGACACCTACTTCGTGGTCGCGCACTTCCACTATGTGCTGTCGATGGGTGCGGTGACCGCGCTGTTCGCGGGCTTCTATTACTGGTTCCCCAAGATGAGCGGCAAGATGCACAGCGAATTGCTTGCGCACCTGCACTTCTGGGTGTTCTTCATCGGCGTGAACCTGGTGTTCTTCCCGCAGCATTTCCTCGGCCTCGACGGCATGCCGCGGCGCATTCCGGATTATCCGGCGGCGTTCGAGATGTGGAATTCGGTCTCCACGACCGGCTATTACATCACCATGGTTTCGGTTGCGATCTGGCTGCTCAACGTCGCCTATGCCTATCTGGCTGGGCGCAAGGCACCGGGCAATTACTGGGGCGAGGGTGCGACGACGCTCGAATGGACGCTTTCGAGCCCGCCGCCGTTCCACCAGTATGAGACGCTGCCGGTGATCGACGACAGCCACGATTATCATGATCACCGCCCTGAAAAGGCCTGATCGCGGCGCTGGATTGCAAGGCCCTCGCCGTTGCCGGGTGATGCGGCGGCGAAAAGGTAGTTGACTGGTATGCGCACCGCAGTTGCTGTCACGCTTCCGGCAGACTGGCGCGATTTCTTCGCGCTGACCAAGCCGCGCGTGATGAGCCTGGTCATTTTCACCGGGCTGTGCGGCCTGCTCGCGGCTCCCGGTACGATCAATCCAGTGATCGGTTTCACCGCCGTGCTGTGCATTGCACTCGGGGCGGGAGGCGCGGCAGCGCTCAACCAGTGGTGGGAGGCCGATCTCGATGCCGGGATGAAGCGCACCGCGTCGCGGCCGCTGCCCGCTGGAAGGCTGGCGCGCGGCGATGCGCTGAGCTTCGGTATCATTCTGTCGGTTCTGTCGGTGATGGTGATGGGCCTTGGCGTCCACTGGCTGGCGGCGGGACTGCTGGCGCTGTCGATTTTCTATTACGCGGTGATCTACACCATCTGGCTCAAGCCGCGCACGCCGCAGAACATCGTGATCGGCGGCGGGGCGGGGGCGTTCCCGCCGATGATCGGCTGGGTCGCGGTCACGGGTGAGATCACGCTGATGCCGGTGCTGCTGTTCGCGATCATCTTCTTCTGGACCCCGCCGCATTTCTGGGCGCTGGCCCTGTTCGTGAAGAGCGATTACGCCAAGGTCGGTATCCCGATGTTGCCGGTGGTCGCCGGGGAACGCGCCACACGCCACCAGATCCTGCTCTACGCGCTCGTGCTGTTGCCGGTATCGATTGCGCCTTGGCTGGCAGGCGGGGCAGGCGCGTTCTATGGCGGCGCGGCGCTGGTGCTTTCGCTGGCCTTTCTGGCGTTGTCGCTGCGGGTGGGGCTGCGGGTTCAGGCTGAAGGCGACGCGATGCGCCCCGAAAAGCGGCTCTTCGGCTTCAGCATCGTCTATCTGTTTGCCCTGTTTGCAGCGCTGGTGGCCGATCGTCTGGCTTCGGCGCAGGGGCTGGTGCAAGGAACTGTCGCATGACGCCAGATGAAGAAGCGGAACGGGCGCGGCGCCTGAGAAGCCGCAATAAAGTGCTGGGCGGCGTGCTGCTGTTCTTCGTGGCGCTATTCTATGCCATCACGATCGTGCGGATGGGGGACTGAGCCAATGTCTGCGGCCGTGTCCGTCGATCAGCGTAATGTCAGGGTCGGCATGCTGGCGATGCTTGGGGCATTGGCCATGCTGGGCCTGGGCTATGCCTCGGTCCCGCTCTACAGGCTGTTCTGCCAGGTGACCGGATTTGGCGGGACGACGCAGCGCGCAAGCGAGAGCGACGCGGATATTGCCGCAAGGATCGCGCAGAGCGCGGGGGGCAGCACCATATCGATCCGGTTCGATGCGAACACCGCCAACGATCTGCCCTGGACTTTCCGTCCGGCGCAGCCGACCGACACGGTGCAGGTCGGCATTCGCGATCTGGCAACCTATGTTGCGCGCAACAACAGCGATGTGCCGATCACCGGCACCGCCACCTTCAATGTCGAACCCGAGCAGGCGGGCAGGTATTTCAACAAGATCCAGTGCTTCTGCTTCACCGAGCAGACGCTCAAGCCGGGTCAGCAGGTATCGATGCCCGTGCTCTATTACGTCGATCCCGCTGCACTCGACGATCCGAACATGAAGGGCGTGGATCAGATCACGCTGAGTTACACTTTCCACCGGGTGAAGGAACAAGGCCTCTAACCCACTGGACCAAGGCAGCGCAGCGCATTAAGGGCGAGGCGCAAGGCACCAACAGGACTGAATCATGGCTGGCACCAAGACGCACGATTACCACATTCTCGAACCCGATATCTGGCCGTTGATCGGCGCGGTTTCTGCACTCACCTTCACCAGCGGCATGGTGCTGATGATGCACGATTTCGCCGCCTGGCGGATCGTGCTGGGCCTGGGTGTCATGGGCCTGATCGCAACCTTCTTCAGCTGGTTCGGCAATGTCGTCAAGGAAGCGCAAACCGGCCATCATACGCCGGTCGTCCAGCTGCACCTGCGTTACGGCATGATCCTGTTCATCGCTTCGGAAGTGATGTTCTTCGTCGGCTGGTTCTGGAGCTTCTTCGATTTCGCGCTGTTCCCTGCGCCGGTGCAGGTCGTCGAGGGCGTGACCGAGAGCCTGTTTGGGCAGGAAGGCGCGCTGGCGCAGTTCCCACCCAAGGGGCTCCACGTGCTCAACGCCTTCGAGCTGCCGCTGCTCAACACGCTGATCCTGCTGTGTTCGGGTACGACCGTTACCTGGGCGCACCATTCGCTGATCCATGGCGACCGGCAGGGCCTCAAGACAGGCCTGTGGCTGACCATCGCGCTGGGCGCGCTGTTCACCAGCATCCAGGCCTACGAATATGCTCATGCCCCGTTCGGCTTCGGGCAGAACAATTACGGTTCGGCCTTTTACATGGCGACGGGTTTCCACGGCTTCCACGTTCTGGTGGGCACGATCTTCCTGATCGTGTGCCAGTTCCGCGCCTACGCCGGGCATTTCACCCCGCGCCAGCACTTCGGGTTCGAAGCTGCGGCCTGGTACTGGCACTTCGTCGACGTGGTGTGGCTGTTCCTGTTCGTCGTCGTCTATGTCTGGGGCGGTTGGGGCGCGCCGGTCCACGGATGAACGGAGGCGACCAAACGCCGAATGCCAAGGGGCAGCCCGGTCTGGCCGAGGCTGCCCTTTTCGGCTTGTGCCCGCAATGCGGCAACCGCACGCTGTTTGCCGGATGGACGCGCTTTGCCGAAACCTGCCGTGCGTGCGATCTTGATTTTACCCGCTTCAACGTCGGCGATGGACCGGCAGCGTTTCTCACCATGATCGTTGGCGCGGTCATCGTCGGCATGGCGCTGTGGCTAGATTTCACGGCTCATCCGCCGTTCTGGGTGCATGCCCTGATCTGGATTCCTGTGACAACTGGTGCGGTGGTATGGGGGCTGCGAATATCGAAGTCGGCCTTGCTGGCGTCCGAATACCGCAACAACGCGCGCGAGGCGGGAAGCAAGGACCTGTGATCCGGCGCCTTCCGGTCATCCCCACGATCATTGTACTGGCGGCGGCGGCGGTGATGGTGGCGCTGGGCTTCTGGCAACTGGGCCGCGCCGATGAGAAAGCGGCGCTGCTGGCGCGCTATGCCGGGGCGCAGCACATGGCGGGGCCGGTCGAATGGCCGCGTGATGTCGATTCGGCGGAACTGGCGCTCTATCGCCGTTCGCAGATCATCTGCGACGAGGTCGTTTCATTCGATTCGCGGGCAGGCACAAATGCACGCGGCGCCAAGGGATGGGCGCAGTATGCCAATTGCCTGGTCGAGGGACAGGCAGCCACCATACCGGTGGTGCTGGGCTGGTCGCATGAGCCGCTCGTGCCTGAGTGGCGCGGGGGTATGGTGAGCGGAGTCATCGGCCCCGGTCCTCGGCTGGTGGCCGACCCGCCGCTCGCCGGGCTCGAACCGCTGACACGGCCCGACCCCAAGGACTTGCCCAACAACCATCTCGCCTATGCCGGACAGTGGTTCTTCTTCGCATTGACCGCGCTGGTGATCTACGGCCTGGCGGTCCGCAAGCGCCTTGCCGGGGCGGACTAATTCGTCATTGCGAGCCAGAGGCGAAGCAATCCAGATTCAAATCTTGCCGATTGTCGCAATTGCGATTCATGGATTGCCACGTCGCCGCCTGTGCGGCTCCTCGCAATGACGATTGTAGGCAGGTATAGCCTCTCTTCCTTGCCCTCCGGCCCTTGCGAGTCTAACGCGCGCCCAAATGGAATATATCTCCACTCGTGGAAGCGCGCCCGCGCTCGATTTCGAAGGCGTCACGCTGGCCGGGCTCGCCAGCGACGGCGGGCTCTATCTGCCGTGCGAATGGCCGCGTTTCGACGCGGACGAGATCGCCGCCATGGCGGGCCTGCCCTATCCTGAACTCGCCGCACGGATCATGGCGCCGTTCGTGGCGGGCAGCCTCAGCGATGACGAACTGCTGACGCTGTGCCGCGCAGCCTATGGCCGCTTCGCGCATGCGGCAGTGACGCCGCTGGTACAGCTCGATCAGCGGCAATGGCTGCTCGAGCTGTTCCACGGCCCCACGCTCGCCTTCAAGGATGTGGCGCTGCAATTGCTGGGCCTCATGTTCGAGAAATTTCTGGCGCGGCGCGGCAGCAACCTTACGATCATCGGCGCGACCAGCGGCGATACCGGGTCTGCCGCGATCGATGCGGTGGCCGGGCGCGAGGGCATCGATATTTTCATGCTGCACCCCAGCGGGCGGGTGAGCGATGTCCAGCGCCGCCAGATGACCACGGTGCGTGCGCCCAACGTCCATAATATCGCCATCGAGGGCAGCTTTGACGATGCGCAGCGACATGTGAAGCGCATGTTCGCCGACACGGGCATGACCTCCCGTTTCAACATTGGCGCGGTCAATTCGATCAACTGGGCGCGGCTGATGGCGCAGGTGGTTTATTACTTCGCTGCGGGCCTGCAATTGGGCGCACCGCATCGCCCGATCGCCTTCAGCGTGCCCACGGGCAATTTCGGCGACGTCTTTGCCGGCTATGTCGCGCAGCGTATGGGCCTGCCGATCGCGCGGCTGATCGTAGCGACCAATGTCAACGATATCCTCCACCGCGCGCTCTCAGAGGGCGATTATTCGACCGGCAAGCTTACGCCCACTGCCACGCCGTCGATGGATATCCAGGTAAGCTCCAATTTCGAGCGGCTGCTGTTCGATTGCGGCGGGCGCGATGGCGCCGCGCTGGCGCAGCAGATGCGCGCCTTCGAGCAGACGGGCGCAATGCGGCTGACCAACGCGCAGAGGGAAGGTGCGTCGGGGCTCTTCACCAGCGCGCGGGCGGATGCCGCGGAAATGGCGCGGGCGCTGCGCTGGGCGCATGAGCAAGCCGGGCAGGTGATCGATCCGCATACTGCCGTGGGGCTTCACGCAGCACTGGCGAGCGATCTCGATCCGGCAATTCCAATCGTCACGCTGGCAACCGCGCATCCGGCCAAGTTTCCCGATGCGGTGGAACGGGCGACGGGTGTCCGCCCGGCTCTACCTATGCGGGTGGGCGACATTTTTGCCCGCGAGGAGGCCTGCTCGCACCTGCCCGGTGATTACGAGGCGGTGCGCGATTTCATCGCCGAAAGAGCCACCGAAGCGGGTTGATGGCAGAGCTCCGCCGCGATCCGCTGTTGATGATTGGCGAAGGCTGGGATGCCTATCGCCTGATCGACAGCGGGCATGGCCGCAAGTTCGAACAGTTTGGCCCGCACGGCTTCATCCGGCCCGAACCGCAGGCAATGTGGGCCCCGCGGCTTGAAGAATGGGACGCGGCGGGCGAATTTCTTCCCGGTTCGGACGAGGATGGCGGCGGGCGCTGGAACCTCAGCCGCGAGTTGCCGCCGGGCGGTTGGCCACTTGGCTGGGAGGAAGTCCGCTTCAATGCGCAGCCCACGCCGTTCCGGCATCTCGGCTTCTTCCCCGACATGGCGCCGGTGTGGGCGTGGATGCGCGAGCAACTCGATGGCCGCGATCAGGCCGAAACGCTCAATCTGTTCGGCTATACCGGGGTGGGGACACTGGCGCTGAGCCGCCATGGCCCGGTGACGCATGTCGATGCCTCGAAGAAGTCGGTGGCGCAGGCGCGGGCGAATGCCGCGCTTTCGGGCATGGACGATCGCAGGATTCGCTGGCTGGTCGATGATGCTTCGAAATTCACCGCGCGCGAAGTGCGCCGGGGCAAGCGTTATGACGGGATCATTCTCGATCCGCCCAAGTTCGGACGCGGCCCTGCAAACGAGACGTGGCGATTGGAAGAAGGGCTGGCTCCTTTGCTGGCCGATTGCCGCAAGCTGCTCGATGCCGACAGCCGTTTCCTGTTTCTCACCGTTTATGCAGTGCGGATGAGCAGTCTTGCGCTTGCCGGCCTGCTCGATGAGCTGCTGTGCGATTTGCCCGGAGTGGTCGAGCACGGCGAGCTTGCCGTGAGCGAGGGAGGGGAGGGCTCGCGCCTGCTCCCCACCGCAATCTTCGCGCGTTGGCGCAATCCGGTTTAAGGGGCGGGCATGAGCGATTCGCTGACACTTGAAGTGGCCGACCTCGACGTCGATGTTCTCACCGGAATCTATTCGGAGGAGACGGGCAAGCCGCAGCCGCTACGCATCTCGATCGCCGCGCGCGTCGCTGTCGCCGATCGTTACGCGCCCGATACGCATCTCGATGCCAGCAAGAATTACATGGACCTCAAATTCGCGGCGACCAGGGCCCTTCCCGAAGGCGTGCATTTCAAGCTGATCGAGGCCGTGGCCGATCATATCTGCGAAACGCTGTTCGTGCAGGACACGCGGGTCGAGGCGGTGACTGTCAAGATCGTCAAGCTGGCCATCGCCGAAGCTGGCGAGCGGATCGGAATCACCCTCCATCGTGAACGGCGGTGAGGCGATGCAGGAGGTGCTGCACATTGCCTCCCTGCCTGCAAGCGCGCTCGACGCCGCTGCCGAATTCTACAGCCTCCATATGCCGCGCGCGCGCGCACTGCTCGAAGGAGCGGTTAATTCGCTTGTGATTGTGCTGCCACCTGCGCCGCGCGACCATGCCGACTGGCGCCGCGCCGCTGCG
>LOEX01000007.1 GCA_001516125.1 Sphingomonadales bacterium BRH_c42 | reverse complement strand
CAGCGGGCGCGGCGGCGGGCCGGGCTTTCGCCTGCCCGAAAGGCCGGGCGGCAAAAGCTGGCTACCGGTGGTCGTGGGCGGGTTCGCGGCGCTGTGGATCATCTTTTCCTCGACCCATCAGGTCCAGCCGAAGGAACAGGGCATCGTCACCTGGCTGGGCGGACCGTACTCGCGCACGCTGGGGCCGGGTCTCAATTTCACACTGCCCTGGCCGTTCCAGCAGGTGACGATCGAAAATGTCAGCGAAATCCGCCCCGAACGAATCGGCTCCGAAGGCGAGAAGCTGATCCTCACGGGCGACCAGAATCTGGTCGATCTGTCCTATCTCGTCCGCTGGAACATCAAGGATCTGAAGCAATATACCTTCCAGATCGACGATCCCGAATTGACCCTGCGCGAAGTTGCCGAAGCAGCCATGCGCGCTTCGGTGGCGGAACAGGATCTCGATTCGGTGGTTTCGGGCGCGGGCCGTGCCGAAGTCGAGGGGCGGGTCCAGCGGCGCATGCAGGCCGTGCTCGACGCCTATCGTTCGGGCATTGCCATCCAGGGCGTCGCGGTAGAGCGCGCCGACCCCCCGACCAAGGTGATCGAGGCCTTCAAGGCGGTTTCGGCGGCGCAGCAGGAATCCAACGCCATGCGCAACCGTGCACGCGCCTATGCCCAGCAGATATTGGCGCGGGCGCAAGGCGATGCCGCCGCCTTCGACCAGATCTATGCGCAATACCGGCTGGCGCCCGAGGTGACGCGCAGGCGCCTCTATTACGAGACCATGGAAAGCGTCCTGTCGCGAACCGACAAGACGATTGTCGGGGCAGACGGGGTGGTGCCCTATCTGCCGCTACCCGAAGTGCGCCGCCGTGCGCAGCAACCGCCGACCGAGGCACAATGATCATGGGCAACATCATGCAGAATTACGGACGTGCCCTGTTCGCAGCGGCGATCTTTCTGGCGCTGCTGCTGAGCAGCGTGGTGATCGTGCCCGAAACGCAGCAGGCAGTGATCATCCGCACCGGTGAACCGGTCAGCGTTATCAACCGTTTCCGCCCGAACCAGGAGTTCGGCGAGACGGGCGCGGGCCTGTGGTACCGCATACCACTGATCGAGCGGGTGCAGATGGTCGACCGGCGCATCCTCAACCTCGACATGGAACCGCAGCAGGTCCTCTCGAGCGACCAGCAGCGCCTTCAGGTCGATGCCTATGCACGTTTCCGCATCATCGACCCGGTGCTGATGGTCGAAAGCGCAGGGTCGGAGGACAATCTACGTGCCCAGCTCGCCCCCATCCTCAGCTCGGTATTGAGGCAGGAGCTTGGCCGCAGGCCGTTCATCGCGCTGCTCACCGCCGAACGCGGCACAGCGATGACCAACATCACCAGAACGCTCGACGTTCAGGCGCGGCAATATGGCGCGCAGGTGATCGACGTGCGGATCAAGCGCGCCGACCTGCCCGATGGCTCGCCGCTCGAAACCGCCTTCACGCGGATGCAGACCGACCGCCAGGCCGAGGCTGAAACGATCAAGGCGCAGGGCGGCAAGGATGCGCAGATCATCCGCGCCGAGGCGGAGGCGCAGGCCGCCGCCACCTATGCCTTGGCCTATAACAAGGATCCCGAATTCTATGACTTCTACCGGGCCATGGAAAGCTATCGCCGGACCTTCGACCAGGGCACCGGCGAAAGCACCATGATCCTGTCCGAAGACAGCGAGTATTTCAGGCAGTTCAGGGGCCGGCGTTGAGCGCGTTTCGATGAACGGATCATCAGGCCCTGCCGGCGGTGAATGCCGTTCAATAGCGGTTAAGTGACGCTTGGCACATAAAGGCGCTTCTCCGCGGCCCGCTGGCGGCGGGCGCGGCGAATGCAGAAGTGAATTACTGGAAAGGGCGTGAATTCAGTGCGTTACGTTTATGGACTATCAACAGCATTGCTGATCGGCGGTGCAACTCTGTCGCTCGCAACCGGATATCCCGCCGGGGCGCAGGTCGCCCAGAACGATGACACGCGGCTGGCGCAAATCGTGCCCCGCTCAGGCGCGCCCGCCAGCTTTGCAGATCTGACCGAGCAATTGCAGCCCGCGGTGGTCAACATCTCGACCAGGCAGCGGATCGAGGTACGCGGCAATCCTTTTGCCGGCACGCCCTTTGCGGAGCTGTTCGGCCGCGGCAATCCCGGCGGGCAGCCGCAAACCCGCGAGGCGCAGTCGCTGGGATCGGGCTTCATCATTTCGGCCGACGGCTATATCGTCACCAACAACCATGTGATTGCGCCCGATAACCGCGCGACGCTGGAAGAAATCACGGTAATCATGCCCGATGGCACCGAATATCGTGCAGAACTGGTTGGCGCCGATGCGGCGTCCGATGTGGCAGTGCTCAAGATCAACCGCAGCCAGCCCTTCCCCTTCGTCGCATTCGGCGATTCGGGCAGCGCGCGCGCGGGTGACTGGGTTATCGCCATCGGCAATCCCTTTGGCCTGGGCGGCACGGTGACCAGCGGGATCATTTCGGCGGTGCTGCGCAATGCCGGCGGCGGCGCCTATGACCGCTATCTCCAGACCGACGCCAGCATCAATCGCGGCAATTCGGGCGGCCCGCTGTTCGACATGCGCGGCAAGGTGATCGGGATCAACAATGCCATCATCTCGCCCACCGGGGGCAGCGTCGGGATCGGCTTCGCGATTCCCTCCGATGTCGTATCGCCGATCGTCAAACAGCTGATTTCCGGCGAGGAAATCGAGCGTGGATTTATGGGCATCAGCATTCAGCCGGTGAACAGCGATCTGGCCGATTCGCTGGGGCTGCCGCGTAACCGCGGCGAATTCGTGCAGTCGGTGCAGGAAGACGGTGCGGCGGCAAAGGCCGGGATCGAACCCGGCGACGTGGTCACCGCCATCAACGGCAAGCCGGTGAACAGCGAACAGACGCTGTCGTTCCTCGTCGCCAATATCGCGCCGGGTTCGCGCATCCCGGTCGATCTGATCCGCAATGGCGAGCAGCGCCGCGTGATGGTGACCGTGGGCAAGCGCCCGAGCGAGGCGGAACTGCAGCAACAGGCGCAGACTTTCGATCCCAACGCAGAGCCCGAAGCTACTCCCGAAGGTTCAAGCAGCCTGATCGAGCAGAAGCTGGGCTTGCAGGTCCTCGCCCTGAGCCCGCAGATACTGCGCCAGCTTGGCGCCGATGCGGATACGGTAGGGGTTGTGATCGGGGCGGTCGATCCCAATGCCGATGCCGCTGCAAAGGGTATGCAGCGCGGCGACATCATCCTGTCGGCCAACTACCGCAAGGTTGCGAGCGCCGCCGATCTTGAGGCGGCTGTGACCGAAGCCGAGAAATCGGGCCGCGAGGCAGTGCTGCTGCAAGTTCAATCAAGAAATCGCCCAACTCAATACTACCCAATCCGATTGCGCAAGTAACGCGGCCTGCCCCCCGTAATTGGGGGTGCAGCTCTGCTATCGCTCTCGCCGGGCGTCAGCGCTCGGGGTGACGGTGCGCGGCATGGGCGGGGACGGCGGTCCGGTCGCCTCCTCCAGAAACTCGTCGCTGGCGGCCTGTCCCGGCTCGCCCCGGCGCAATCTGGGATCGGGCACCTGTTCGCCCTCGACCGGGAAGGGCAGGCCGTCAGCGGACGGGCGCGGCCCAGGTTCGATCAGATTGCCCTGCTCGTCGATGAAATAATAATCGTCGGGATCGCCGAAGAAATACTCATCGTCGGGCTCAAGCTGCCATTCGGGCAGCTGAACTTCGGTCTCGAACTCCTCGACCGGTCGCTTCGCAACCGCACGGCTCATATAGGCGGCGAACGCCCGCGCGGGTGCGCGCCCGCCCTGCAGGCCGGAAACGGCGCGCGCATCGTCGCGCCCCATCCACACCCCGGTGGTGATCCCGCTCGAAAAACCGATGAACCAGCCGTCCTTGTTGGAATTGGTGGTGCCGGTCTTGCCCGCCACCGGGCGGCCGATCTGCGCGGCGCGGCCCGTGCCGGTATTGACCGCCGTCTGGAGCAGATCGGTGATCCCGGCAGCGACATAATCGGGCACCAGCTGCGCCGCCCGCGCGCGTTCATGCCGATAGATCTGCCGCCCCTCTGCGGTAGTGACCTTGGTGATACCATAGGGTTCGACCGAAACGCCCTTGGCCGAAATCGCGGCAAAGGCGCGGGTCAGATCGATCAGGCGGACTTCCGAACTGCCCAGCACCATCGACGGGAAAGTCGATATGGGTGAGGTGATGCCGAACCTTCGCGCCATCGAGGCGACCGTGCCGAAGCCCACCTCCTGGCCCAGTTGCGCCGCCACCGTGTTGATCGAATAGGCGAAGGCGGTGCGCAGATTGGTTTCGCCCACGTTCTTGCCATTGGAGTTGCGCGGGCTCCACCCGTCGATCGTGACCGGCGTATCCACCACCCGGTCATCGGGGGTATAGCCCGCCTCCAGTGCAGCCAGATAGACGAACAGCTTCCACGCGGATCCCGGTTGCCGCTGGGCCGCGGTGGCGCGGTTGTAGTTGGTTTCGACGTAATCGGTGCCGCCGACCATGGCCAGAACCGCACCGTCGCGGTCGAGGCTGACGAGCGCACCCTGCGTCCCGGCCGGGGAATTGGCCCTGATCGCATCGCTTGCCGCTTGCTGGAACCCCACGTCGATTGTGGTCCACACCTCGATCGGTTCGAAAGTTTCGGGCAGCAGGATATCGAGCTGCGGCAGCACCCAATCGGTGAAGTAACGCAGCGAATTCTGCCCCGCCTGCTTCTTGAGCCTGACCGCCCCGATATCGACCCTCTCCTGCGCGGGAGAGATATAGCCCTGCTCCTGCATCAGCTGGAGCACCACCCGCGCGCGCGCCACGGCCGCATCGACATCGGCGGTGGGCGAATAGCGCGACGGAGCCTTGACCAGACCCGCGATGATCGCCGCTTCGGCAGTCGAAAGCTCGGTTGCGGGATGGCTGAAGAAATTGCGGCTGGCGCTGTCGATGCCATAGGCACCGCCGCCGAAATAGACCTTGTTGAGATAGAGTTCGAGGATCTGTTCCTTGGAGAACTTCCATTCGAGCGCCATTGCCAGCACCGCCTCGCGAAGCTTGCGGTCGATGCTGCGATTGTTGTTGAGGAACAGATTGCGGGCAAGTTGCTGGGTGATGGTGGAGGTGGCCGAAATGCGCCCGTTGCCCATCGCGCTTTCCAGCACTGCGCCCGTAAGGCGGATGGGATCGATCCCGAAGTGCGCATAAAAACGCCGGTCCTCGACCGCCACCATGGCATTCTTCATCGAATCGGGGATCTGGTCGAAATCGAGCCATTCGCCATAGCTGGGGCCCATCTCGACGATCTCGGTCCCGTCACGCGCGCGCAGCACGATCGTCTGTGCGGTCTGGGTCGCCTGAAGCTGGTTGAAGCTGGGCAGGCTGCCCAGCGATACGCCGACCGCAATCCCCAGCGCCACGACGCCCAGCAAAGCGGCAAGTCCGCCCCACAGCATCAGCCGCCGCAGCCAACGCCCGATAGCAGACTGACCGCGCTGGCCGCCGCGCTTGCCCTTTTTCGGACGCGCCTGTTCGTGCCGCTGCGCAGCGGCCCGGCGGCTGCCGCGCTTGTCCGCCTTCTTCAGCTGATCGCCGCGCCTCGACATCAGGCCCTTGGGCACCCTCCACTCAACCGTGACGCCCCTGCACAGTGCGAGTATAACCGCAGGTGAACGCGCGGCATGGGTTTACCCATGGCGGTTCACTCCTTTTCCTCGAAATCGAGCGAAAGCGAATTGATGCAATAGCGAATGCCGCCCTGGTCTGGCGGGCCATCGGGAAAGACATGGCCCAGATGGCCGCCGCATTTGTTGCACAGCACTTCGGTGCGGATCATGCCGTGCGAAATATCGCGCCGTTCCTCGACTGCGTCGCTTTGCGCGGGGCGGGTAAAGGCGGGCCAACCGCAGCCGCTGCCATATTTGGCATCGCTTTCGAACAACAGTTCGCCGCACCCGGCGCAGCGATAGCTGCCAGCTTCGAAATGCTCGTCATATTGGCCGGTAAATGCGCGCTCGGTCCCCGCCTCGCGCAGCACATGATACTGGTCCGGCGTCAGCCGTTCGCGCCATTCGTCATCGGTCAATGCTTTCGGATCGGACATCTCTGCCTCCTTACAAATCCACCTGCGCATAATGCGCCGGCGGCTGGATCACGTCCATCCGCTCGCTCAGCAGCGGGCGGAAGCTGGGCCTGCTCTTGACCACCGAATACCAGCCGCGGCTCTGTTCGTGCCCCTTCCAGTCGATCCCGCCCAGATAATCCGCCACGGAAATCTGCGCGGCGGCTGCCAGATCCGCCATGCTCATGGTCGATCCGGCCAGCCACGGGCGATTGTCGATCAGCCAGTCCATGTAATCGAGGTGGCCGTGCGCCATCTTCATCGCATGGCGCAGCGCTCCCGAATCGGGAGACTGACGCAGCACCAGCCGCTTCCTCATCCGCTCGTTCATCAGCGGCGCAGTGACATCGGCATGGAATTTCTCGTCGAACAGCGCGACCAGGCGGCGGATTTCGGCGCGGTTGGCCACGGTGCCGTTGATCATCGGCGCCCGGTCCACCGTTTCCTCGAGGTATTCGCCAATGGCCCGGCTGTCGCACAGGGTAATTTCGCGCTCCTCGTCGACCATCACAGGGGTGCAGCCAGCCGGATTGAGATTGTAGAACGTCTCGCTCGCTGCCCAGGGATCTTCGCGGACCATTTCATAGGGAATCTGCTTCTCACCCATCAGCAGGCGGATCTTGCGGCTGAAGGGGCACAGGGGGAATTGGTAAAGTCGCCACATCTTGCCGCTGCTCATGCCGCAAAGCCCGGGCGAAATCTACCGCGATGCGGCGCAGAAGCGCAGGTTATCAGACGCCCGAACTTTCCAGCATGACCAGGCACGCGGGCATGACCTGATCGACTTCGCCGCGCTCCTGCAACCCGATCGCCTCGTCCTTCGCCAATTGCGCCACACCGTCGCGGTCAAGCCCGGTCCGGTCGATCAGCTGCGCCAGTGCACGGACGAAGAATTCGCGCGCCCTTGTGCCGAGCTGCGGCCATGCGAGCGCGCCCTCATCGCCATTGGACTGGCCATGCGCGACGATCGCAAAGGCCGCAGAGCACCGCAAGAGCGTGCGATCTTCGAGCGAAAGTGGAACCGCGACAGGAGCAGGCGCGTCAGTCGCGACAGGGATGGGCGCCGTGGCAAGCGCAAGCGTTACGATCAGCATGAGCACGGCCAAGGGTCAGGACCCATTAACCGCATAAGCCGTGGTGGCTCGTTTGCGGGATGAAATGCAAGGAAGACACCGAAAAAGGGAGCCATTCTCCCTTTGAGGTGGCTGACGCAGCAGTTCGCCCGCAAACGGCCACCCAGCGGGCTTGGCCAGAATTGCCCAGGGCTTTGTCGCTCGCTCGGCCAATAGCACCACTATTCCCCTTCGCTCGCTCCGTGCCCTGAACAATTCTGGCCAAGCCACGGCCATGTGCTTAATGGGTCCTGACCCTAACAGCGGCTTTCTGAACCGGGCACGACAATTCACCGGCTCAGCTTGAACAGCGCGAATTCGGCCCGCCAATTGGCACCGCTGGTGCCGATCTCGCGCCCGCCGGAGAAATACCACGCTCCTTCGGTGCGGACCCCTTTGGCGGAAATCAGATCGCGAAAATCGCGCACGGTCACATGGTGGATGTTCTGTGTTTCGTACCAGCTCAGCGGCAAGGCGCGCGTTACCGGCATCCTGCCGCCCAGCAGCAGCGCCGCACGCGTGCGCCAGTGCGCGAAATTGGGGAAGCTGACGAACGCCTTGCGCCCGACCCGCAGAAGTTCTTCAAGCATCAGGTCGGGCCGCTGCGCGGTCTGAAGCGTCTGCGACAGGATGGCATAGTCGAATGCCTTGTCGGGATAGTCGCCAAGGTCGCAATTGGCATCGCCCTGCACCACCGAAAGCCCGCGCGCGACGCTACGCTCGACCAGCTCCGGGTCGAGTTCGAGCCCGCGTGCATCGACATCGCGCTGCGCCTCAAGCTCGGCCAGCAACAGCCCTTCGCCGCAGCCGACATCGAGCACGCGGCTGCCGGGCTCGATCAGCCCCGCGATCACCGCCAGATCGGCGCGCAGGCCGTTCAACGGTAAACGTCCGGATCATCGATCGTCATCATGCGATCGGGGTTAGGGTATTCCTTCCATCCGTGCGCGGCATAAAGCCCCTGCGCATCGCGAGTGAACAGTGCCCATCGGCGCAGCCCCTGAAATTCCGGGTGGCCTTTGAGGAAGTCCAGAATGGCATGCGACAGCCCCTTGCCGCGGTGTTCTTCCAGCACATAGACGTCGGCCAGATAGGCAAAGGTGGCGCGGTCGCTCACCAGCCGGGCGAAGGCAACCTGCGCGCCCTGATGAGTGATGGCGACGCAGAACGAATTGGCGAGCGCCCGCTTCATCGTTTCGAGCGGAATGCCCGCGGCCCAATAGCTGCGCGTCAGATATGCATGGGCCGCGTCAAGGTCGATTCGGTCAGGATCGGTGACGAACGCATAACCATCAGGAAGCGCGGCGGTCATTGCAGGAATCCTCTTACCACACGGTCGAGCGCGGGCACATCGAGCAGGAAGCTGTCATGGCCGTGCGGCGCGGACAGTTCGACGAAGCTGACCGGCGCCCCCACGGCATTGAGCGCATGGACCACATGGCGGCTTTCCGCAGTGGGATAGAGCCAGTCCGAATCGAAGCTGATCAGGAAGAAACGCGCGCCCTTACCCATGGCGTGCCCGGCAAAGGCATCGCCCAATCTGCCACCATGCTCCTCGGCCAGATCGAAATAATCCATCGCGCGCGTGATATAGAGGTAGGAATTGGCATCGAAGCGCTGGGTAAAACCCGAACCCTGATACCGCAGATAGCTTTCGACCTGAAAATCGGCATCGAAGCCGAAGCTCTTGGCCCCCTTGGTGCCATCGGGGCGATCCTGCAGGCGGCGGCCGAATTTCTCGGTCAGCCCGGCTTCGGACAGATAGGTGATATGCGCCGCCATGCGCGCCACGGCCAGCCCCGCATCAGGCGAAGGTCCGTCATAATAGCTCCCGCCGCGCCAGTTCGGATCGGCCATGATCGCCTGCCGCCCGACCTCGTGAAAGGCGATGTTCTGCGCCGAATGGCGCGCTGTGGTGGCAATCGCCAGCACCCGTGCGGCGCGGTCAGGAAAATTGGCGGCGAGGCTCAAGGCCTGCATCCCGCCCATCGATCCGCCCACGACCGTGTGCAGCCGCTCGATGCCCAGCGCATTGATCAACGCAATCAGGGCGCGCGCCATGTCGCGGATAGTGATCACCGGGAATCGCAAGGCGTAACGCTCGCCATCGGGGGCGACGCTGGCCGGCCCGGTCGAGCCCATGCAGCTGCCGATCACGTTGGCGCAAATGACGTGGAACCGGTCTGTATCGATCGGCCTGCCTGGCCCCACCATGCGTTCCCACCAGCCCGGCTTGCCGGTGATCGGATGCCTGCTCGCGACATATTGGTCGCCCGTCAGCGCATGGCAGACCAGCACCGCGTTGCTCTTGTCCGCGTTGAGCGTGCCGTAGGTCTCAAAGGCAATTCTCGCCGCCGGCAACGCCTGGCCGCAATCGAGCGGCAGGTCGTGGGTGAGCGTGAGGCTCTGCGAGGCGATCGCGGTGGTCATGGGAGGCCCCGATTGGGCGAGGTGCGCGCATGTGTCAATTGCACTGTTTTTCCGCCTGTCCTTTGCAGGCCAAAGCGGTTATGCGCGCCGCGAGATGAGCGACCTTGTGACAGCCCGCCCCGAAGCGAAATCCTGGATCATGGGCATTCACGCCTATGTGCCGGGTCCGGCGCACGCGGCGGACGGGCGCGAGCTGATCAAGCTTTCCGCCAACGAGAACCCACTGGGTTCGAGCCCGGCGGCGCTGGCCGC
>LOEX01000006.1 GCA_001516125.1 Sphingomonadales bacterium BRH_c42 | reverse complement strand
TGCGCCGCTCCCAGCACATGACCCATGCCGTCCAGGCCACGGCCCACGCTATCCGCTCCGGCGACGCCCACGGCGGCGGCTCTTCCGTCAATCTTTCCGAAGGTGACCGCTGATGTTCAAACGACCCTCCACCCACTACGGCAAGGCCGCAGAGCCCGAGACCCCCTATCAGCGTGCCGCCCAGGTCTGGGACGAGCGCATCGGCGCCTCGCGCGTCCAGGCAAAGAACTGGCGGCTGATGGCCTTCGGCTCGCTGATCCTGTCGGCCGGCTTCGCAACGGCGCTCGTCGTGCAGTCGGCGCGCGGAACGATCGTGCCATGGGTGGTGCAGGTCGATCGCCTCGGTCAGGCCCAGGCCGTCGCGCCGGCCGAGGCCGACTATCGTCCGACCGATCCGCAGATCGCCTTCCACCTCGCGCGGTTCATTGAGCAGGTCCGCTCGATCCCGGCAGACGCGATCATCGTGCGTCAGAATTGGCTGCGCGCCTATGACTTCACGACTGATCGCGGAGCCATGGCGCTGAACGACTATGCGCGGTCTAATGACCCCTTCACCAAGGTCGGCCGCCAACAGATCGCTATCGACGTCTCCAGCGTCATTCGCGCGTCTCCCGACAGCTTCCGCGTCGCCTGGGTCGAGCGCCGCTATGAGAACGGCCAGCTCGCCGAGACCACGCGCTGGACCGCGATCCTGACGATCGTGGTGCAAATCCCGCGCAACGCCGACCGGCTCAGGGCGAACCCGCTCGGCATCTACGTCAACGCCATCAACTGGTCACGGGAGCTTGGGCAATGAAGCCGTCTTTCCGTAAAGTCGGCAATCCGGCTTCACACATCACTGTATTCCCAATTCTGCGTAGATACGCGTTGCCGTTCGCGCTACTGGCGACGACCGCGCTCGCCGGATGCGCCACCACCAATCCGCCGCCCGAAATCTCCTACGACAATGCGGCCCCGGCCGTGCAGACCGTCGATCCGCCTGCACCCGTCACCGTGGTCGAACTGCCGCGCCCTTTGCCGCTTCCCGGCCAATTGCAGCGCGTGCCCGAGACGCGCCGTGCCCCCGAACCCGCCAATCCGACGGCTAGGGTCAACCAGGCCAATGAGGCGGCACGAGTCCAGCCGGTGCGCGACGGCTTCATCAATTCCATGCAGGTCTATCCCTGGACTCAAGGGGCGCTCTATCAGGTCTATACCGCGGTCGGACAGATCACCGACATCGCCCTTCAGCCCGGCGAGCAGCTTGTCGGCGCAGGTCCCGTCGCGGCCGGCGACACGGTCCGTTGGATCATCGGCGACACCGAAAGCGGATCGGGCGCGACGCGCCAGATCCACATCCTCGTAAAGCCGACCCGCGCCGACCTGATGACCAACCTCGTCATCAACACCAACCTACGCACCTATCACATGGAACTGCGTTCGACAGAGCGCACCTACATGGCGTCGGTCTCCTGGCAGTATCCGCAGGACCAGCTCATCGCGCTGCGCCGGCAGAACTCGCAGGCCGAGGCGACGCAGCCGGTGGCGAGCGGAGTTGATCTCGCCAACGTCAACTTCCGGTACGCGATCGAGGGTGATCGCGCGCCTTGGCGGCCGCTGCGCGCTTTCGATGATGGCCGTCAGGTCTTCATCGAGTTTCCGCGCGGCATCGGTCAGGGCGAGATGCCGCCGCTCTTCGTCGTCGGTCCTGAGGGCAACACCTCCGAGCTGGTGAACTACCGCGTGCGCGGGCACCACATGATCGTTGATCGCCTCTTCGCCGCCGCCGAACTGCGCTTCGGCTCCGGTCGCGAGCAAAAGCGCGTCAGGATCGTCCGCACAGACGGGAGGCCGACCTCGTGAGCGAGAACCCGCCCCGGAATGAGGAAGTACCGGACGACAATGCGCAGCCCCTGACCGGCGAGCCGGTCAGGCCAGCGCCGATGCGTCTGCGCGCCGAACCGCCCCGTGTCACCCGATTATCGCGGAAAGTTCTCGCCGGCCTCGGTCTTGTGGCCAGCGTCGGGCTCGGAGGTGCATTGATCTACGCGCTCCAGACCCGCGACGCCGGTCGGCCCAACGACGAACTCTATTCGACCGAGAACCGCTCGACCGCTGACGGACTGGCCGGCCTGCCGCGAGATTACAGTGGCGTGCCGCAGCTCGGTCCGCCTCTTCCCGGTGACCTAGGGCGGCCGATCCTCAGCACCCAGGATCGCGGACAGCCGGTGCCCACACCCGGTATTGCCACGCCCAATCCCGGCATCAGCGCGGAAGAGCAGCGGCGACTCCAGGAGATCGAGACCGCGCGGACCAGTCGCCTTTTCTCCGGATCCGACAGCCGAGGTGCCCCCGCTGTTGCTGGAGCTGCGCCAGTACTCCCATCTGCGCCGGATTTGGCGAACCTTGGCCTCGCGCCGCCCCCGGCAACGCCGTCGGCGCAGGACCGGCAGAACGCGTTTCTAAACGCAGCGGCCGATCGCAGAACGGTTGCGCCCGATCGCGTCGCTGCACCGGCGTCGTCTAACATCCTTCAGGCGGGCGCCGTGATATCGGCTGCCCTGATCACCGGCATCAGATCCGATCTGCCTGGCCAGATCACGGCGCAAGTCACAGAAAACATCTATGACAGCCCGACCGGCCGCATCCTCCTGGTGCCGCAGGGAACGCGCGTCATTGGCCAATACGACAACAACGTGCAGTTCGGACAAAGCCGCGTGCTACTGGTCTGGAACCGGCTGATCTTTCCGAACGGCCGGTCGATCGTGCTTGAACGCCAACCGGGCGCCGACGCCGAAGGCTATGCCGGTCTGCAGGACGGCGTCGATTATCACTGGTGGGATCTTGCCAAGGCGGCCGGGCTTTCCACGCTGCTCAGCGTCGGCGCTGAGCTTGCAGTGGATAATGACGATCGCCTCATCCAGGCGATCCGCAACGGCGGCCAGGACACGATCAATGACGCCGGACAACAGATTGTAAGGCGTCAGCTCAACGTCGCGCCCACGATCACTATTCGGCCCGGATTTCCCGTGCGCGTTATCGTGACGCGAGACTTGGTGCTGGAACCATATGGAGGGTGATGATGTCGAAGCTCAAGCTAGGCCCCATCGTGGACGAAAAGCCGGTCAAAGTACAGGTCGAGCTACCCGCAGTTCTCCATCAGGACCTTCTTGACTACGCCGATCTATTGGGCCGAGGGCAAGGTCAGCCCCCTGTCGAGCCCGCTCGGTTAATCGTCCCGATGTTGCAACGGTTCGTCGCAAGCGACCGTGGATTCGCCAAAGCTAGGCGAGCCGCGACGCCGAGGAGCACCGATTAATCGGTAGTGCTCGCTCTAATGCTAGCGGGGGTGTCGAAACACTTCAGGAGCAGCGGCAGAGTCGGATTGTCGTTGTCGCTGGACGAAATTATAGCGGCCGTCGGCGCCCGCGCCGATGGGAGCGGGATCAACGCGATATCCGGCCGGTAAATCACGCTGGTGATGGTCAAGCCGAAGCCCTGTTCGACCATCGTCAGCAGGGTTTCTCGGCTGACTTGTTGGATCGAGAGTTGAACCTCTCCGTCTCCCGCGCCCACCATACGCCGTAGCATTCCAGCGAGCTCACGCCCGGCGCCATCCGAGCTAACGAGGAAGACTTCGTCACAAATGTCCTCCCACGACAACTGTGGCCGTGCTGCCAACTCGTGAAGCGGGGGCAATGCCACAAACAGATCTGGTCCGCAGAGACGTCGAACTTGGAACTGAGGACTCTTGCTCGCACTCAGGGTGATTGCTGCGTCCAGTAATCCGCGCTTCACCCCCAACGTGTTCTCTTCTGATGTGCCTTCCTCAAGCTTTACCTCGATCGTCGGATGTCGATTCCTGAAGTCCGCGAGAATGTCGATGATCGGGCACGCCGGGAACGCTTCGAGCATTCCAAACCTCACTAGTCCGGTTTTGAGTTTTCGCACGGAGCGGATCTCCGTTGCGGCGTCACGAAGGTAGCGCGCTCCCACCGCCGCCTGTTGAAGGAAGCGCTCGCCTTCCGGAGTCAGCCCTGCCCCCGATCGCGTACGCTCGAAGAGAGAAGCGCCAAGTTGTCGTTCAAGCAGCTGCACACGTCTGCTGACGGTGGATTGCGATATCGATAGGCGTTCCGCCGCTCGGCGGAAGCTGCCGGCCTCAGCGACCTGAACGGCGTATTTCAGGTATCGGAGATCAAGAGTCAGATCGGGCATGAGATCTCTTTGGCGAACAGCCTGCGCCCGGTGAGAGGCACCCATGCACATCCACTTTGATCGAGCTCACGTCCGCCATGGGAAAGAGCACGTCCGTTGATCTCAGATATGGAATCCGAGCTTAGCCCCTCAATGAACATGATTATATCCGAATCCGTCATAGATGTATGCGGCGATCATACATTTGCACGCGCTTAATGTCTATGCGCGACGCATATATTATTGCGGCATGGAGCCCGGATTGCCGATCACCGTTTTGGCTACCCGCCGTCACGAGACGCGGCCTGGACGGCGGCGCTGACGCGCGGTGATTCTCGGCGCGACCTACGGCGATTCCGAGCGGAGAGGCTTGCCCTATAGCCGCCGGGTATCAATATTGCCGTACCTTGACGAGCCGGACAGGTTTTTTTGGCGCGCTCGATCAGTCCCAATCTTCCGAAACCCTTTTAAAACAGCAATTTTTCCATCAGCCGCGCGGATGAAGAGGGCCACGGTATGACTTGCTGTCTATGCTCCGCGCACATATAGATGTGGCAATGGATGGACCTCGAGATCGAAATATTTTCGGCGCGTTCGCACTCATGATCAGCGACGACATCGTTCGCGCTAGTTCATCGCGGGCGCCGGAAGCTGGACCCGCCGCCTCAGCGCTGGCGTTGCTCGCGCACAAGCCCGGGCTCTCGATCCGCGTGCTTGCGGTCGGGGTGGGCCTTTCACATGCAGGGACCGTTCGCCTGGTGGATCGATTGGCGGCCGAGGGGTTGATCGAGCGTAGGGAGCATTCGACAGACGGGCGTACGCGCTCCCTCTATCTGACGGCTTCTGGAAAGGTTGCGAGCGACGAGGTCCTTGCTTCGCGCGACCAGGTAATTGCTGAAGGGCTATCGATTCTCAGCCCAGACGAACTCAAAATCTTGTGCGGCATCGCTGAACGCGTTCTACGCGATCGCCTGGAAGACCTCGAGCATTCATATCGTATTTGCCGCCTGTGCTGCTATGAGGGCTGCAAGAACTGCCCCATCGATGCCGAACTGCATGAGCGGGGGGTAGACCGCGAGACGAGCGACGACACCTAGGTCGTTCAGGCCAGGGTGACGACAACCTTCGCTGCGGATACACCCGCCTTCAGGACTTCCAGGGCGGGCTGAAGCATTTCGAGGCCCTGGCCACGACCTTTGCCGGGGGAGCGGGGACGAATGTGTGCGCGGCGAGAGCAGCAGAGCGATTTCCTGCAAGATCCAGTCGAAGGGTTGATCGCGATGGCCGCGTTGCGGATACGGATTTCGTTCGTAGCCAGTTGGGGCAGATCGGCGACACCGGTCCGCAGCGGGTGTCCCGGCGCGTGCTGCCAGGCGGCCTGATTGATCATGGCTTCGCTCATCACCCACTCCGTCGATCACACATAGCTAGGCGCTCGTTTCTGTTCGGCTGGGGTGGCCGGGGCAGGCGTTCTCACAAGGGATCGAGTTTCGAGAAATGCAGAGTCGGCCGTCCTACCTCAGCGGGAGCCGTCTCGCCGTGGCAATGTTCACGATCAACTCGGGGAGCGTCTGATGTTCGTGCGCGTGCCATGCGGGCTGACCCGGAGCGCTACGCCAGGACTCGCTGAGCGGGCTGTTGTCCGCCGTGTCGAAGCCGAACTGGTCGTACAGTCGCGTGACCAGCGCCACCGCTTCGGGATAGTCGCTAGACACCGACAGCGCGTGCCGCCCCGGCGTGCCAGCGGGCCGCGCCGACAGCAACAGGCGCGGCGCCTGGATATGCGTGAACGCCTTCGCGACCTTGGACGTTGGCAGCTGGTCCTGCCGCATTTCGTGCTCGGTCTTCGCGCCGGTATCGACGAGGGCATA
>LOEX01000005.1 GCA_001516125.1 Sphingomonadales bacterium BRH_c42 | reverse complement strand
CGCACGCGGTTGAGCGCGCTGCCCGTGGCCGTGCCCGCCAGCACCGATCGCACCACCTGATTGCTCGTCGCCCCGGGCGCGGCATGATGCACATCGCTGACGATCTCGAGCGTCTGGCTGCCGCTGCCCAGGATCACGCCGCCGAGTTCGAAATGCGCCCCCTCCATCAGTTCGACCTTCACGCTGAGCCGCGCGTAATCCGCGCCGTGGACCAGTGCGAACAGTTCAAAACGCGCATGCGGCCACAGCTTGATCTCGATCTCGCGCAGCGCCGCTCCATCCACGGGCTCAAGCGCGGCGATAACCATGCGATCGGCGTCGCCCGCGCGCACCGAAATCCGCTCCGGCTCGTCCTTGCGCGGCCACACGCGCGCCAGCGCATCGATATCGGCATAGCGCCAATCCTCGAGTTTGCGCGTGGGAAGGGCGGCGACGGAGGTCATGCCAGCGCCTCGTAACCCTGATCTTCGAGCTGGACTGCGAGTTCGGGTCCGCCGCTGCGCACGATCCGGCCCTGGCTGAGCACATGGACGAAATCGGGCCGCACATGATCGAGCAGGCGCTGGTAATGCGTGATCAGCAGCACGCCCTTGTGCGGAGCCCGCATGATCGCATTGATGCCGTCGCCAACGACGCGCAGCGCATCGATGTCGAGGCCGCTGTCGGTCTCGTCGAGCACGGCGAAAGCCGGGTCGAGAATACCCATCTGCACCATTTCGGCGCGCTTCTTCTCGCCGCCCGAAAAGCCGAGATTTACCGGGCGCTTGAGCATCTCCATGTCGAGCTTGAGCAGCGCGGCCTTCTCGCGCGCCAGCTTGAGGAAATCGCCGCCCGACAGTGGCTCTAGCCCACGCGCCTTGCGCTGCGCGTTCAAGGCTTCGCGCAGGAACTGGACGAACGAGACGCCCGGTATCTCGACCGGGTACTGGAAGCCGAGGAACAGCCCGGCTGCGGCGCGCTCGTGGGGGGCGAGGGATAGCAGATCAACGTCCGCTCGTCCTGAGCCTGTCGAAGGACCGGGTGCAGCGCCCGATGCTTCGACAAGCTCAGCATGAGCGGGGGGAGTGAACCGAATAGAGCCCCCCGTCACCACATACCCCGGCCTGCCGCCCAGCACATAGGCGAGCGTCGATTTGCCGGCACCATTGGGCCCCATGATCGCATGCACCTCACCCGCCTTCACGGTGAGTGAAAGGCCCTTGAGGATCGGCTTGCCGTCGATTTCGGCGTGGAGGTCAGTGATTGTCAGCATGGGATTTCCTGGGCCGCGAATAATGCTGGTTCGGATTGGCCTCGCGGTGAGCGCGCGCGGCCTCTTTCTTGTCGGCCATGCGCAGCCGCATTCCGGCGGTGATCCGCGCGAGCACCGCATCCATGTTTTCGAGAATGTCGGCGGCCTTGATCCGCATCACGCGGATGCCGACCGATTCGAGGCTCTTGTCGCGGCGTTTGGCGAGCGCTTCGTTCGCGCCGTCCTCGTCGATGGCGATCGCCATGCCGAGGTTGTGGCAGTTGAAATCGACGATCGCGCTGCCAACCACCGCGTGGCGGGTGAACTTGTAGCGCCCCAGATCGGCCTTGGCGAAACGCGCGAGGAGCGCCTTGTGCGCCTCGGACGAATGGCGGCGCAGCTCGCGCGCCTGCTCGTGCAGCACATCGAGCCGCGATTCGGAAATTTCCCACCCGCGGCCCTTCTTCTTGAGCGCGGGGGCAGCGTCGGTATCCGACGCGGGGTTCAGGGCGAGAGTTTTACGGTTGGTCATCAAAACTGAGTTTCAGGAAAGGGAGTGAAGGGCATACGGCGACATTGCGCTGCGACAATTAGTCGCTCCAGCGTGATTCCATTTAAATATTCAATGCTCAGCTCTCCGGTGCGACGATCCAGAACTCGTTTGTCTCGAACAGGAGACAAGGTGCCGCGCCCCACGTCAACGTCAATCAGTGTAATCCGGAGACTGTCAATCGCATGGAACTCGCTTATCCCCTCACAGGTGTTGATGCAGTATTCCGACTTTGCCAAATCAATGTGATAAGTCGCCGCGAACGGTTCAGTTCTCATTGCAGGTGCGCGGTAGACCTTCTGCTCGCCAACACACTCTAGATCGAATTGGTGTTCATTAGCGAGCGTCGTGCCAGGCAGTAAGGCAATGCCAAGAAAGAGAGCTTTTCTCATTGCCCTACACTCCCTTCCAACGAAATCGCCCCTTCGTCATTCCAGCGAAGGCCGGAATCCAGCGAGGCATAGTACGGCGCTTGATTGCCATGGACCCCGGCCTGCGCCGGGGTGACGCTTATGCTGGTGGCGGATTTTCTCATCCCACGTTCCTCTCGAGCGAGATCACCTCTTCGACCCCTCACCTGGAAGCGAAGCTGATCCGAAGGATCAACGGGAGGGGTTTGAGTGCGCCATGCCGTGTCGGTTGGTGACAAATTCACCCCACACTCCCTTCCAGCGAAATGGCCAGCAGCTTCTGCGCTTCGACCGCGAATTCCATCGGCAGTTCCTTCAAAACCTCTTTGGCAAAGCCGTTGACGATCAGCGCAACCGCCTCTTCCTGCGGCAGGCCGCGCTGCATCGCGTAGAACAGCTGGTCGTCGCTGATCTTCGAAGTGGTCGCCTCGTGCTCGATCTGCGCGCTGGGGTTCTTGACCTCGATGTAGGGCACGGTGTGCGCGCCGCACCGGTCGCCCAGCAGCAACGAATCGCACTGGGTGAAATTGCGCACACCGTCCGCATTCGGGCCAACGCGGACCAGCCCGCGATAGGTGTTGGACGACTTGCCCGCCGAAATCCCCTTCGAGATGATCGTCGAGCGGCTGCCGCGCCCGTTGTGGATCATCTTGGTGCCGGTATCGGCCTGCTGGTAATTGTTGGTCACCGCGACCGAATAGAACTCGCCCACGCTGTCTTCGCCGTTGAGCACGCAGCTGGGATATTTCCACGTCACCGCGCTGCCGGTCTCGACCTGCGTCCAGCTGATCTTGGAGCGCGCGCCCTGGCACAGCCCGCGCTTGGTGACGAAATTGTAGATCCCGCCCTTGCCGTTTGCATCGCCTGGATACCAGTTCTGCACGGTCGAATACTTGATCTCGGCATCTTCCATCGCGACCAGTTCCACCACCGCGGCGTGGAGCTGGTTCTCGTCGCGCATCGGCGCGGTGCAGCCTTCAAGGTAACTGACGTAGCTGCCTTTTTCGGCAATGATCAGCGTGCGTTCGAACTGGCCGGTATTTTCGGCATTGATGCGGAAATAGGTGCTGAGCTCCATCGGGCAGCGCGTGTTTTCTGGCACATAGACGAAGGTCCCGTCGGAAAAGACCGCGCAGTTGAGCGCCGCGAAGAAATTGTCATGCTGCGGCACGACGCGCCCCAGCCACTTCTTCACGAGGTCAGGGTATTCGCGGATCGCCTCGCTGATCGAGAGGAAGATCACCCCGGCGCGTTTCAGTTCCTCTCGAAACGTAGTGGCGACCGAAACGCTGTCAAACACCGCATCGACCGCAACCTTGCGCGCGCCGCCCGAACGATCGATCACCCCCGCGAGCACTTCCTGCTCCGCCAGCGGAATGCCGAGCTTGTCATAGACGGCCTTGATCTCGGGATCGAGTTCGTCGAGCGATTCGAGCTGCGGCTTCTTCCTGGGCGCGGCGTAGTAATAGGCATCCTGATAGTCGATCGACGGGATGTTGAGCTTCGCCCAATCGGGCATGGGCATGGTCTGCCACAGTCGGAACGCCTTCAATCGCCAGTCGAGCATCCATTCGGGCTCGCCCTTTTTTGCGCTGATGAAGCGGACGGTATCCTCGTCGAGCCCCTTGGGCGCGAATTCGGTATCGATTTCAGCCGACCAGCCGTGCTCATAGTCGGCCGCGCGCGCCGCCGCATCGCGTGCTTCCTTGTCCTGAATGTCCACGTCCTCGCTCACGCCACTTCTCTTTGCGCGGTCAGCCGTGTGAGCGGAATCTCCGCCAGCGCGCCGCGCAATGCATTGTTGATCAGCGGCCAGTGCGGCCTGACCGTGCAGCCCGATTCATAGTCGCAGCAATTGGCATCGAGGCAGTGCGTCAGCGCGATCGGCCCCTCGACCGCCTCGACGATGTCGGCAACCGTGATCGCCGCCGCCGGGCGCGCCAATTGCAGGCCCCCACCAGCCCCGCGCACCGAGCGCAGCAGGCCAGCGGCAGTCAGCTTGCTGACCAGCTTCTGCACCGTTGGCGTGGGCAGCCCGGTTTCCGCCGCGAGTTCGCACGCGCTGGTCCTGCCCCCGCCGCAATGACGGGCTGCCGCGCTCATGGTGACGACGGCATAATCGGCGAGATTGGACAGGCGCATGGCTCGTTTCGCTCAAATAAGACTGATTCGTTCTTATTTCAGTTAAGGGCGCAGCGACCACATTTCAACGCCATTCGCCCTGCCACAAGAAAATGACGTGGAATGACCGTTCAAGACTGGCTTCGTTGCCCGATTCGGCGAATCGCCGCAATTCTGATGTCGCAGACCTGAGGAAGCCGCTTGCGAATCGATCGGGCAGAGTAAAATCGCTGGTCGACAAACGAGGTCAACCAGGCTTTGGCAATGCTCGGCGCATATCAGTAACATACTGGACATATTTGATAATATTATGCGCGCTTCGGTCAATTCAGGCCGATTGCCGGCGCAAAAAAAGGGGCGGCCCCTGAAGTTCAGAAGCCGCCCATCCAAGTCGAGGAACTCTTCGCATTACTGCTCCGAGCCCTTCGGGTCGCAAGGGTCTGATACCCCAACACGATGAACAGGGATTGTATGCAAGCGACAAATCCCGCCCGATTCGTGCGATTGGCACCTTCATGAAATTGAAATAATTAAACTATTGCCTCGGCTGCGCGTGACTCGACAGTGGCGCCGACGCTTGCCATAGCGCGGGGCAATGCTTTTCCGCCTGCTACGCCCCGCCCTGTTCGCGTTCGATCCCGAAACCGGGCACCGCCTTGCAATCGAGGCATTGCGCGCGCTTCCTGCACGCAGGCCACCGCGCCCCGGCAGGCTGGCGATCGAGGTTGCCGGAATCGCGTTTCCCAATCCTCTTGGCCTTGCCGCGGGTTTCGACAAGGATGCCGAAGTTCCTGACGCGGTCCTGGGGCTGGGCTTCGGATTTGCCGAGGTCGGCTCGATCACGCCGCTGCCCCAGCCGGGCAATCCGCGTCCGCGGCTGTTCCGGCTCGCCGAAGATCGGGCCGTCATCAACCGCATGGGCTTCAACAATGCCGGGGCCGAGGCCGCTCTGGCGCGGCTCGATCGGCGCAAGGGGCGCACGGGC
>LOEX01000004.1 GCA_001516125.1 Sphingomonadales bacterium BRH_c42 | reverse complement strand
GGTGCTGTGGCTGGTCAAGAACCGCGAGGCGGCACTGCCCGCGCTGCTCGCTGCGCTGGGCGCGGTGCGCGATACGCTGATCGAATGCGATACTTGCGGCAATGTCGATACCAGGAACCCTTGCGCGATCTGCGCCGATCATCGGCGTGACGCCAAGGCGCTGTGCGTGGTGGAGGATGTCGCGGACCTTTGGGCGCTTGACCGCTCGCGGCTGTTCGCCGGGCGCTATCATGTGCTGGGCGGCAGGCTTTCGGCGCTTGACGGGGTGCGGCCCGAAGACCTCAACATCGCCAGCCTGCTGATGCGGGTCGAGCAGGGCGGGATCGACGAGGTGGTCCTCGCTATGAATGCCACGCTGGAGGGGCAGACGACCGCGCACTACCTCGCCGAGCGGCTGGAAGGGTTCCCGCTGCGCATCACGCAGCTTGCGCACGGCCTGCCGGTGGGCGGCGAGCTCGATTATCTCGATGAAGGCACGTTGGCGCAGGCGCTCCGGGCGCGGCGGCCGGTGGGTTGAGATTTGTTCGCATCGCTATTATTTGCACCCTCATGGCTATTCGTGAAATCCTGGAAGTGCCGGACCCCCGGCTCAAGACCGTGTCTGAACGCGTTGACTGCTTCGATGAGGAGTTGAGCACGCTTGTCGCCGACATGTTCGAGACGATGTATCATGCGCCGGGCATAGGCCTCGCCGCGATCCAGGTTGGCGTTCCGCTGCGCGTTCTGGTGATCGATCTCCAGCCCGACGATCCCGATGCAGAGCCTGAGGTTTGCAACCATGGCGGGCATGAGCACACGCACCAGCCGACGAAGAAGGAACCGCGGGTGTTCATCAATCCGGTGATTCACGACCCCGCAGAAGAAATCGCGACCTATCAGGAAGGCTGCCTCTCGGTGCCCGAGATCTATGCCGATGTTGATCGGCCCGCGACCTGCACCGTGCGCTGGCAGGACCTCGACGGCAACCATCACGAAGAGGCGATGGAGGGGCTGATGGCCACCTGCATCCAGCACGAGATGGACCACCTCGAAGGGATCCTGTTCATCGACCACCTCAGCCGGTTAAAGCGGCAGATGGCGCTGAAGAAGCTGCAAAAACTGCGGGCAGCGTAGCGCTACACTATTTGCACCGTCATGCTGAACTCGTTTCAGCATCCATCCTGCCCCACAGCCAGGACGGCGCGAGTACAGAAATGGACCCTGAAACAAGTTCAGGGTGACAAATGTGGACTGACTCAAGCAAGTCACTTCCGTTCCCTCTCCGTTCCGCCTAGACAGAGGCGATGGACCCGACTCTACTTGCAATAATCACGCTTATCCTTGGCCTTGGCCTTGCCCTTGGGGCGGGGGCTGGCTGGTTTTTCGGTTCGCGCCCGGCGGCCGACCTGAAAGCGCGATTTGACGAGCGCGAGGGCGAGTTCAAGCAAGCCATCGCCGAACTGGGCGAGGCGCAAATCGAGCTGGCGACGCTCAAGGCCAATGCCGCCAATTTTGACCGGCAGATGGCGCAGATGCGCGAAGCGCGCGAGGAAATGCTCGCGCAGTTCAAGGCGGTCGGCGGCGAGGTGCTTTCGCGCAGCCAGGATGAATTCCTCAAGCGCGCCGAGGAACGCTTCAAGCAGTCCGAAGAAGCGGGCGAGCAGAAGATCAAGGCGCTGCTATCGCCCGTTGGCGAAAAGCTGAAGAAATACGAGGAGCAGGTCGAAACGCTGGAAAAGCAACGGGTCGATGCGTTCGGCCAGCTGACCGGCCTCATCCAGTCGATGCGCGAAGGTCAGGAGCAGGTCCGGCGCGAGGCGCAGCGGCTGGGCAATTCGCTCACCAATGCCCCCAAGGCGCGCGGGCGCTGGGGTGAACGGGCGCTGCAGAACGTGCTCGAACAGTGCGGGCTTAGCGAACATACCGATTTCCATCTCGAACAATCGATGGAAACCGCGGAAGGTCGTATGCGCCCCGATGCGATCGTGCGGATTCCGGGCGGCAAGGTGCTGGTGATCGATGCCAAGGTCTCGCTCAACGCCTATCAGGCGGCATTCGAGGCGAGCGACGATGCGGTGCGCGCTGCTGCGCTGGCCGATCATGTCCGTTCGATGCGCGGTCATGTCCAGACCTTGGGAGCCAAGTCTTACCAGAGCCAGTTTGCAGACGCGCCCGATTATGTCGTGATGTTCGTGCCGGGCGAGCATTTCGTCGCCGCCGCGCTCGAACACGATCCCGAGTTGTGGGATTTTGCCTTTGAAAAGCGTGTGTTGCTGGCGACTCCTACCAATCTGGTTGCCATTGCCCGCACGGTCGCCATGGTGTGGAAGCAGGACCAACTGGCGCGCGAGGCGTTGGAGATTGGCCGCATGGGCGCCGAACTTTACGAACGGCTCGCGGTCGCGGCTGACCACTTGAAGCGCGTGGGCGGCGGGCTCGAAACAGCGGTCAACAATTACAACAAGTTCGTCGGCAGTTTTGAACGCAACGTGCTTTCATCGGGTAAGCGGTTGGCGGACAAAGGCATCGAGATAGGCAAGCGCGAAATCGACGAAGTGCCACTGGTTGAGGCCGCGCCGCGCTATGGCGGGGATGGATTGCCGGGTAACGGGATTGGCGAAGCGGCGAAGTAGATCGCAACCGCGGTTTGCTGTGCTGTGTGCCGGGTTGCGGCAATAGTGCAGACCGGCCATATGCCGCTGCATGGACATAGCCCTGATCGCCGTCGTGGCGGCTTTAGCATCCGCGCTGACGCTCTATTCAGGCTTCGGGCTGGGCACGATCCTGCTACCGATCTTCGCGCTGTTCTTCCCCGTTCCGGTGGCGGTCGCGGCGACCGGCGTCGTCCACCTGCTCAACAATGTCTTCAAGGGTACGCTGCTGTGGAGCCGTGCCGATTGGCCCACGGTGCTCAGGTTCGGGCTGCCGGCCATTCCGGCTGCAATCGCGGGCGCCTGGCTGCTCGCGGTATTGGGGGACACGCCGCGTCTGTTCGTGTGGACCGGTTTCGGCCGGAGCTTCGGCCCGACTGGGGCCGGCCTGACAATCGGCCTGCTGATGATCCTGTTCGCCGCGCTCGAACTCCAGCGCTGGTTTCAGGAACTGAAAGCGCCGCCTCGGCTGATGCCGGTTGGAGGGCTGATAACCGGATTTTTCGGCGGCCTGACCGGGCAGCAGGGTGCGTTCAGATCGATATTCCTGCTTCGGTCTGGGCTTTCCGCCGAACGGTTCATCGCCACCGGCACCATGATCGCAATTTTCGTCGATCTGTCGCGGCTCTCGACTTATGCCGCCTCGTTCACCGCAGCCGGGCTGGACCCCGCTGGCAGAGAAGGCGTGCTGGTGCTTGTCGGGACATTCGCCGCCTTCGCGGGCGCCTATGTGGCGACGCGGCATCTGGAAAAGATCACGATCGGCGCCATCCGCTATGGCGTCGCGGCGCTGATGCTGGCGATAGGCGGGGCTTTGACAGCGGGATTGCTTGGCTGACCCTAGGCTAACAGCTTCGCCTCGGCCTCGGCCATGTAGCCGCGCGTAATCGGCAGCGCGCGCCTCTGCCGCGTGAACTGGATCTGGTAATTGCACATGCCGCCATGTTCGAACGCCGCGGTCGCGCCCGCGAGGTAGAAGGTCCACATGCGGAAGAACCGCTCGTCATATAGCGCGGTGATCGCCGCGCGGTGTTCCATGCAGCGGCGATACCACTCGCGCAGCGTCAGTGCGTAATGCAGCCGCAATGTCTCGACGTCGGCAGCGATCAGGCGGTATTTCTCGCTCGCTGCCAGCGTTTCGGACAGCGCGGGAATATAACCGCCGGGGAAGATGTACTTGCGGGTGAAGGCATCGGTGGTGCCCGGCGTGCCCATCCGCCCGATGGTGTGGAGCAGCATGACCCCGTCATCGGCGAGCAGGTTGGCGCAGGCGCGGAAGAACGTTTCGAACTGCGGGCGCCCGACATGTTCGAACATGCCGACCGATACGATCCGCTCGAACCGCTCGCCCCGTTGCGCCAGGTCGCGGTAGTCAACCAGCTCGAAACTCACCCGGTCGGCCACGCCGGCCTGCGCGGCCCGCTCGGCCGCCAGCGCAAGCTGTTCCTGCGACAGGGTAATGCCATGCACCCGGACATCGAAATGACGCGCCAGATAGATCGCCATCCCGCCCCAGCCGCAGCCGATATCGAGCACACGCTGGCCCGGGGCCAGCGCCAGCTTTGCCGCGATATGCGCCAGCTTGGCCTCCTGCGCCTCGCCCAGCGTCATGCCCTCGCGCGGCCAATAGGCGCAGGAATACTGCATGTGTTCGCCGTCGAGCATCAGCTTGTAGAGATCGTTGCCGATGTCATAGTGATGCGCGACGTTGCGGCGTGACCCGATGCGGTTGTTGACCTGTTCGGCGGTGAAGGCGAGCGTGTTCTTCAGTTCCTTGAAAAAGCCCGGTTTGCCGAATTCGCCGCCCTTGTCCCACGGGGCATTGGCGCGCAGCAGATCGGCCAGGTCCATGATCTCGCCCTGCTCGAACAGCAGGCGGCCATCCATGAAGCATTCCGCCGCCCCCAGCCGCGGATCGAACACGATGTCGCGCGGAACCCTGGCGTCGGCAAAGCGCAGCGCCACCTCGGGAAAACCGGGGGCAGGCGCGCCAAAGCGCACGGTTTCGCCGTCGGCGAAGGTGACGCCGAGTACACCGCGCTTGACCGCCGCGCCCAGAAACCTGTTCATCAATGCCTTGCTCATGCGACCTCTTGTGTTGTCGGGTTACGTTGTCAGGAATGGCTTACGGTCCGTGCCAGGTAGATCACGTCTCGCGGCTGTCGCACCAGATGTTGTCCGCTGTCGACCAACAGCGTCTCGCCGCTGGCCAGCCAGCCTTGTGCCAGGAACAGCGCGGCATCCGCGATTTCATCCACGCCGGTGCGGCGTTTCAGCAGATTGAGCCGGTGCGATATCTCGGCCTCTTCCTCGCTCTGGTCGTGGCTGGGCAGGATCGCGCCCGGTGCCAGTCCATAGACGCGGTCATCGGAGGCTGCCGCTCCTCCCTCTTTTCGCAAATGGGCGAGCATGGGGACTGTGGCGGCGAGCGCGTGCTTGCTCATGGTGTAGCTGAAGAAATCGGGGTTGGGATTGGCAAGCTTCTGGTCGGTGATCTGGATCACGCGGCGTCCAGTATCCGATCTGGCGTGGGCAAGGAACGTCTGCGACATGCGCGCCGGTGTAGCGGCATTGACCTGCATCGCCTCGGCATTGAGCGCAGGGTCGAGCGCGGTGACATCATCGGGCCGGAATATCGAGGCATTGTTCACCAGCACACGCCAGTCACCCAGCCGCGCAGCAAGCTCTTCGATCATCTGCACGGCGCAGTCACCATCGGCCAGATCGCATTGTACCGTTTCGGCCGAGGGCAACGAGGCGGCAAGCTGCTCGGCATCCTCGCCAGAAAACCCGTAATGGATCACGACATGCCATCCTTCAGCGGCGAAACGCTGCGCGATAGCGCCGCCGATACGGGCTGCTCCTCCGGTCACAAGCATGGCTGGTCGAGTCATCGCGTCACTTGGAGCACAGTCGCGGCGATGAAGGAAGGGCCGCAATCAAGCGATTGCGACCCCGAATCTTCATTGTGGAAATGAATCAACCGATCAACGGCATTGCAGGTCGCCGCGATCGATCGCCCGGCCCAGCGCCCCACCCAGGGCCGCGCCCACCAGAGCGCCCAGCGTCTTGTCGCCGCGCCCGGCGAGTTCATGACCGGCCAGAGCTCCCACCCCGGCACCGATCAGGAGGCCGGTGGTGCCATTGTCGCGCCGGCAGTAATATCTCCCGTCATTGCCGCGCCAGATATATGAATCGCGGGTGATCCGGCGCGGGGTTATGTAATACCCACGCGAATCGTAGATCGCGTCCTTGGCCCGCTTGCCATAGGCGGGGGCATGCGGCGGCGGGTCGGCCACAGCCGGCGTTGCCGTGATCGCGACCGCAGCCGCCGATATCGCGAGTGCCAGTTTCTTCATAGCAGCCTTCTCCTTTGGGTTGCTAAAAATGTCGAAGACCATCTTCTTGAAAAACACCACAACCTGCGATGAACAAAGTCGATTAATGCGCAAATGTGCGGTGGGCCGTTCCATGAAGGCGGTGGACAATGGCAGCTATCGTGACTGGAATGAAAGTGCGCTGGCCGGACGTCGAGCAATCCGATATCTGAACTATCCAATCCGTACCCGAGGGAGGAAACGCAGTGCGAAGTCTTGATTTGATTGATGTATTCGGGAGCGCTGCGTTTTCGGGCAATCCGCTGGGCGTGGTGCGCGGCGGCGAGAGCTTGACGGCTGAACAGATGCTCAGGCTCACGCAGTGGCTGGGTTTTTCCGAGACGACTTTCCTGCTGCCGCCAAGCGATTCCGCGGCGGATTATAGCCTGCGTATCTTCTATCCGGCGGGCGAGCTGCCCTTTGCCGGGCACCCGACGCTGGGAAGCTGCCATGCCTGGCTGGCGGCGGGCGGCGTTCCCAAGCGCGCGGGCGTGGTGGTGCAGCAGTGCGGCGTTGGCCTGGTCGAGATACGGCA
>LOEX01000003.1 GCA_001516125.1 Sphingomonadales bacterium BRH_c42 | reverse complement strand
GGGGCGGCGATCGACGCGGTCGCGGCCGATCGCGGCCTGGCGCACGACCTTGTCGGTAACAACTCCGCTGCCCAGGCCGACTATCGCCTTGCGCTGTCGCGGCAAAACGATGACGAGGTTGCCCGTCGGCTGGCGCTCAGCCTGGCGATTTCGGGGGACCGGGCAGGGTTCGAATCGACCTTGTTGCCGATGCTTGAACGCCGCGACCTTGCCGCATATCGCGCCCGTGCCTTCGGCATCGCGATCCTTGGCGACGAGGCGGAGGCGGCAAGAATTGCCGCGGCGGTGATGCCGCCCGACCTTGCCAGTCGTATCACGCCCTATCTTTCCTACATGAGACACCTCACCAGGGCGCAGCAAGCGGCAGCGGCCAATCTGGGGATATTTCCGCGCGCGGCGCAGATTGGGCGCGACGATCCACGTCTCGCACAGGCGTCCCAGGGCGGCGTGGCTACTACGGTGCGTGCCGACAACCGCCTTGTCCCTGCGGGCGAGCCGCTGGGCCGGCCTATACCGGGGCAGGGCAGTGGACGCAGCGACCAGGCAGCCCGCACAGCGCAGCCGGGCGCGCCGTCATCAGCATCGGCACCAGCATCGCCACCAGCATCGGCACCAGCATCGACGCTGGCCCGGCCATCGGTTTCCAGTGCGTTCGGTTCGCTAGCCGAACCCGCGAGCATGCCGCCCGCGGTCACACAAGGCGCAGTCGACGTCAGCGCAATCGATGCTCCGCGCGAAATTGCGCCCAAACCTGTGCAGCATCCGAGCCGTATATGGGTGCAGGTGGCGACGGGTGTCGATCTCAAGGCACTCGCGTTCGATTGGCGGCGCATGGAGCGCAAGTTTCCCGAGCAACTCGGCGACTTCGATCCGCATACCGTAAAATGGGGCCAGGCAAACCGCCTGCTGGCTGGGCCGATCGCTTCGCCCGGCGATGCCAGGGCGCTGGTCAATGCGCTCAAGGCACAGGGATTGGACAGCTTTGTCTACACTAGCCCGAATGGGCAGGAAATATCAGAAATCAAATAGAATTACTGTTATTTGGCGAAGCTTTTGCACAGGCTTTGAACAGGCGAAATCAGTTCTCCCCAGCGATCCGGACCATCCTCATTGCCATCAGCCCTGATGACAAGGCATCCATCGGCCTAATGGACAACACAGGCCGCCAACGATGAGACCGCGCGAACAGGAATACACTGCTGACGAGGATGCGGCACCGGTCGACATGCTGGCTGCCTTGTTCGAAGCGCGCGGCTGGCCTTTCGAGATCATTTCGGAAGATGAGATTACCTGCGAGGTGCAGGGCAGCTGGGCAAAATATCAGCTCCGCGGGATCTGGCGTGCAGAAGACAACGTGCTGCAAATGCTGTGCCTGCCCGACATTCGCGTTACCGGTGAAAAGCTCGTCGCCGCTTACGAATTGCTGACAATGGTCAACGAGCAGATGTGGCTGGGTCATTTCGACATCTGGTCGAGCGGCAGCGTGCTGCTCTATCGGCATGGCGCGCTGCTGGGGGATGACGGGCTGCTCAGCATCGGCCAGGCGCAGGCGCTGGTCGAAATCGCAATCGACGAATGCGACCGGTTCTACCCGGCGTTCCAGTTTGTGCTCTGGGGTGACAAGAGCCCGCGGGCGGCGCTCGACGCGGCGCTTGTCGATGCGGCGGGGGAAGCCTAATTCCCTTTGCAACAGTTCGTGCAGGAACGGGATTAGATGGCCAGCTTTGACAAAATCCTGATTATCGGCTGCGGCAATATGGGCGGCGCCATGCTTGCGGGCTGGCTCGCCTCGGGGCTCACGCCCGAGCGCTTCGCCGTGCTCGACCCGGTCCTAGATGCCGCACCCGATGGCGTCAGGCTTTACCGTGAACCGCCGGTGCAAAGCGATCACAGCGCGGTTCTGCTGGGGTTCAAGCCGCAGCAACTCGGCAGCCTTGCCCCCACGCTGCAACGGATTGCTGGAACGGGCGTGACGGTATTTTCGCTGCTCGCGGGGGTTTCGGTGAGCGACCTCGAGGCTGCTTTTCCCGATGCCGCCGCACATGTCCGGGTCATGCCGAACCTCGCCGCCCGGATCGGCAAATCGCCGGTGATCCTTGCCGGAAGGGGGCTAGACTCCCGTGCGCAGGCGCTGGCGTTGTTCGATCGCCTGGGATCGGCGGTCTGGCTGGACGGGGAAGAGCAGTTCGATCTGGTGACCGCGCTGGCAGGATCGGGGCCTGGCTTCGTCTATCGCTTCATCGACGCGCTATCCGCCGCCGCGCAGGAGTTGGGGCTGGCGCGCGAAATGGCGGACCAACTGGCATTGACCATGGTCGAAGGGGCGGCCAGCCTTGCCGCCCAAGGCGGTGTGTCGCCGGGTGAGTTGGCCGATCGTGTGGCCAGCCGGGGCGGGATGACGCGCGAGGGGCTGAATGTGCTCGACCAGGACAACATACTGAAAAACCTTTTGAAAGAGACGTTGCGAGTGACGCGCGATCGGGGGGCCGAACTCGCCCAGATCGCCCGCGAGCAGAGTTGACTGTTGCACGCTTTGCAATCCGGTTTCGCTTGAATTTCACGCGGTGAACCCCGATATTGTGCGCACTGGGCGCACCAGAGGCGCCCGCTAAGGAGATGTGATCAAATGGCTGATTGGAACGAAACCCCGCGCACCCAGCAGCAGGGCTTCGGCTCTGTGCCGCGCACGGGCGGCGAACTTGCCGGGGGTGTCACCTTTGACGAGGGCCTGCGCAAGCACATGCTCTCGATCTACAATTACATGTCCTCGGGCGTACTGCTGACGGGCATTGTCGCATTGCTGACCGCGCGTTCGGGTCTGGCGATCTCATTTGCCAGCGGCCCGCTGCTGTGGCTGGTCGCGCTTTCGCCGCTGGCGATCGTCTTCGCGATGAGCTTTGGCGCGAACCGCTTCAGCAGGGCGACCTTGCAGATGCTTTTCTGGGCATTCGCGACGCTGATGGGCCTGTCGCTGTCGACGATTTTCCTGGTTTACACCGGCGCGTCTATCGCCTCGACCTTCTTCGCCACAGCCGCGGCATTCGCGGGGCTGAGCCTATGGGGCTATACCACGCAAAAGGATCTTTCGGGCTGGGGCAGCTTCCTGATCATGGGCGTGGTCGGCCTTCTGGTCTCTACCCTGATCAATGTCTGGTTGCAGTCGCCGACGCTGCATTATGCCGTCGGCTTCATCGGCGTGCTGATCTTCGCCGGGCTGACCGCGTACGACACGCAGCGGCTGAAGACCGAATATTCCCATTACCGGGGTACTGAATGGGCAGGCAAGGCGGTGGTTCTGGGCGCGCTCAACCTCTACCTCGACTTCATCAACATGTTCCTCTTCCTGCTGCGCTTTATGGGTTCGCGCGAGTGACCCCATTCGTCCAGCCGCAGGAATGACTCGCTTCGTCGATGCCCGGGAGGTTGCAAGCCTTCCGGGCATTTTCTTTGCTCCGCTTCTCGGTTAACCGAGTCCCTTCAGGTCGGATAAAGGAAAACTGGCAGAAGCTGGCGGCCAACGGGAGATTTCGGGTCATGCGCGCAAGATTGGGCAACGGGTTGAGTATTGTATCGGTGGCAGCGGGCATAGCCGCGCTCGCCGCCTGCGCCACGCCGCCCCCACCGCCGCCACCTCCCCCGCCTCCTCCGCCGCCACCGCAGGCAGTGGTGATCCCGCAGCGCCCGTTGCCCCCGGTTGGCGCAGTCGAACGCATGACCATTCCCGCCCTCGGGATGGATGGGCAGCGCCACACTGTGAATACAGGGATATCGTCGTTGCAGCGGCTGTGGAATTTGCGTTCGGGGCTCAACGTTGCCGCGCTCAATTGCCAGCGGGCACAGCACGCCGCGCTGGTCGACAATTACAAGATCCTGCTGAAACGCCATTCGCGCGAACTGGCGCGGGCCAATACCGCACTCGCGACTGAATATCGCAAGGCGCACGGCTCGTCGTTCCGCAACGTGCAGGATTCCTACATGACGCGAGTCTATAATTATTTCGCGCTGCCGCCCACCATGCCGCAGTTCTGCGACGTTGCGCTGGAGGTGAGCAGCGAGGTGGCGCAGATTGCACCTGGCGGCCTCGAACAGTACTCGGCGGGCGCCTTGCCGCGCCTTGAGGCGGTGTTCGAAGATTTTTTCCGCACTTATGAGCGATACCGGGTCGATCTGGCCGCATGGGATTCGCGCTATGGCGCCACCTATGGTTCCGCGCTCCCGGTCGCGGCGCAGCCCGTTGTCCAGCTCGATGCCCAATACCGCCAGGCCGGCAGCGGCGGGGGCAGCGCGGCGACGGACCCGTCTGTCTCCGGCCCGGCGGACGGCGCGCGCAGCCCCAACTGAGAATTCCTTTGCGAAGCGCGGACGCTTTCGCTAATCGGCGCAGCTTCTGCCGGGGCTGCCCGGCGTCCCATGAGACCTGAACGGGGCCGTAGCTCAGCTGGGAGAGCGCGTCGTTCGCAATGACGAGGTCAGGGGTTCGATCCCCCTCGGCTCCACCAGGTTCTCAAATTCCATCCCTCAGCATCACCGCGCTTGCGCAGCGCGCAGGCAGTGCCTAAACGCGCATCGTGGGGGGCAGGAAACTGCCCGCCATGAAATGCACGCCGGTAACGGGAACGCGGTGCGAGCGGATATCCGCTCAAATCCGGGGCTGTCCCTGCAACTGTAAGCGGCGAGCGTTCGGCTTCTGGCGTCTCCCTTGGAAGGCGCGGCCACTGGGCTTCATGCCCGGGAAGGTGATGCCGGCGCGATGACCCGCAAGCCAGGAGACCGACCGCGCGTGTGTCGCTCTTGCCCGGTTCAGGGATTGATCTGGCGCGGAACACTTTCGTCTGAGCGACGATGAACGGCTGGGGCCGCAAGGGCCTGCCGCGAAGCTGCGGGCACCGCAGACGCGGCAGTGCCGCCGCCATGCGCGGTTGATCCCGGCCATGTCGCTCAAGGTGCCGATGGAAGTGTAACGATGCGAATTTCCGCTTTTGCGCTGGGCGCAGCCCTGGCCGGTCAATCATCCCTGATTCTCGCCGCTGAAGAAACCGAAACTGCCGACAAGGGCCCCATCCTGGTCACCGCCAGCCGCTCTGACGAGCCGCAGCCCGCCGGTCGCTATGCCGGATCGGCCAGCATTCTTTCCGCCGATGACCTTACCGCCCGGCAGACGCGCAATCTCGCCGATGCCTTGCGCGATGTGCCGGGCGTGGCGGTCAGCGAGGTTGCCGGGCAGACGCAGCTGCGCCTGCGCGGAAGTGAGGGCAACCATGTGCTGGTGCTGATCGACGGGATCGAGGTGTCGGACCCTTTTGCCGGTGAGTTCGACATAGGCACGCAGCAAGCCGAAATCGGTGCCCGCGTCGAGGTGCTGCGCGGCCCGCAGAGCGCGCTTTACGGCTCTGACGCGATCGGCGGGGTCGTCGCCTATCAGTCCGCCTCTGCCTGCGACGGCGCGCCGCTTTCCGCCTATGCCGAAGGCGGGAGCTTCGCCACATTCAACGCGTCCGCCCACGCGGGCCTGTGCGCTGACCGGCAAGAGCTTGCGCTGGGAGCGACGTTCGTTTCAACCGATGGTGCGCCCAATGCGCGCGGGGGAGTGCGCGATATCGGGCGCGACAGCCTGACGCTTTCGGCCAGGGGATCGGCTGATATTGCCCCCGATCTGACTTTGCGCGCGGCGGGGCGCCATGTTTCGACGCGCGGCCAGTTCAACGATCAGGATTTCAATCCGGCCAGCCCGACCCTGGGCCTGGTGGTGGATTCGCCGGGGGTGCGTTTCACAAATGACGCATTCTTTGCGCTGGCGGGCCTGAATTTTGTCGCAAGCCCCGATTGGACGCATGACCTTTCAGCCCAGATCGCTGACACCACCCGCGACAGCTTTGCCGGTGAACAGCGCACCTTCGGCAGCAAGGGGCAGCGGCTCAAGGCATCCTATGCGACCAGCCTCGCCCTAGCCGGGCCGGTGTTCGCGCACCGGTTGACCTTCGCCGCAGACTGGGAACGCGAAGCTTTCCGCAACACCGACCCGTTCGGCTTTGCCTTCACCGGCAAGCGCAGCACGCGCAACATCGGCCTGGTTGGCGAATACGCGCTTGCGGGCGAGGGTTTCGATCTGTCCGCCGCGTTAAGGCACGATTTCAACGACCGATTCGATGATGCCACAACCCTGCGCATCGCGGGCGGCGTCGATGCCGGCGGGGCAACACGGCTGCGCGCTTCCTATGGCACGGGCATCAAGAACCCCGGTTTTTACGAGCTTTACGGCTTTATCGATGGCCGCTTCATCGGCAACGAAAACCTCAAGCCCGAAAAATCCACCGGTTGGGAAGCGGGCATCGATCAAAGCCTGGCCGATGGAGCGGTGAAATTGTCCGCCACCTGGTTTGAAAGCGATCTGGACGATGAGATTTTCACCACGTTCCTGCCGCCTGATTTTCTCGCCACTCCGGCCAACCGCACGACCAGGTCAACCCGCAAGGGGCTGGAACTTTCGGCCCAGGCGAAAATCGGGCCTCAGTTTGTCCTCGACGCGGCCTACACATGGCTCGATGCCAAGGAGGATGGCGTAGAAGAAGTGCGCCGCCCGGCCAATATCGCTTCCGCCGTGCTGACCTGGAGCGCGCCCGGCGATGCGGCATCGGCCAGCCTGATCGTGCGGCACAACGGCGCCAGCGATGACTTTGCCTTCACCGATCCAAGCTTCGTTCCGCTCATCGTTCGGCTCGACGATTACACGCTGGTCAATCTCAACGCCCGCGTCCGCCTGTCGGGCAGGTTCGAGGTGTTCGGGCGGATCGAGAACCTGCTTGATGAGCATTACGAGCCGGTGTTCAGCTTTGTCGGTCAGGGCCGATCCGTGATCGCAGGCATACGCATCACCCCATAGGCAGCTGCGCGCAAAACACTCGCCAAATGGCAGGGAAATGCATAGGGAGCGGCCATGCATTTCCTTGACCAGGCCAAGATCTATATCAAATCGGGCGGAGGCGGCCCCGGGGCCGTCGGTTTCCGGCGCGAGAAGTACATCGAATACGGCGGCCCTGACGGCGGCGATGGCGGCCGGGGCGGCGATGTGGTGTTCGAAGCAGTGGCCGGGCTGAATACGCTGATCGACTTTCGCTATACCCAGCATTTCAAGGCCCGGCGCGGCAGCCATGGCATGGGCAAGGACCGCACCGGGGCCAGTGCACCGCCGCTGGTAATCAAGGTGCCGGTTGGCACGCAGATCATCTCGGATGAAACCGGTGAAGTGCTGGCCGATTTTACCGAAGTCGGCCAGCGTGAAGTCCTGCTCGAAGGCGGCTTGGGCGGGCGCGGCAATGCCAGCTACAAGACCAGCACCAATCGCGCGCCGCGCCAGCACCAGCCGGGTTTGCCGGGCGAAGAGATGTGGGTGTGGCTGCGATTGAAGCTGCTTGCCGATGTTGGCCTGCTGGGCCTGCCCAATGCCGGCAAATCGACCTTCATCAACCAGATCACCAATGCGCGGGCGAAAGTGGGCGATTACGCCTTCACCACGCTGGTGCCCAAGTTGGGCGTGGTGCGGCACAAGGGGCGCGAATTCGTGCTGGCCGACATTCCCGGCCTGATCGAAGGCGCGGCGGAAGGCGCGGGGGTCGGCGACCGTTTTCTGGGCCATATCGAACGCTGCCGGGTGCTGATCCACCTGATCGACATTACGGGCATCGGGCCGGGGCAGGATCCCGCCGAAGCCATGAAGATCGTCGAGGCTGAGCTTGATGCCTATGGCAGCGAGCTTGCCGACAAGCCGCGCCTGATCGCGCTCAACAAGCTCGATCTGGCCGATGCCGAGCTGGCCGAGGGATTTGCGCAGGAACTGAAGGATGCGGGCGCGAAGGAGGTTTTCGTGATCTCGGGCGCAACCGGTGAAGGTATCGATCGGCTGCTCGATGCGGTGCTCGGATATCTGCCCGAAGCTACCGCAACCGAGACCAAGGCGGCAGCGGTTGAGGAGACCGACGAAGGGGAAGGCGGCGAATGGTCGCCGGTCTGACCCGATGCGGCTGAATGGGCTTCAGGACCTTGGCGATTGCCGCAGGCTGGTGGTCAAGATCGGCAGTTCGTTGCTGGTCGAGCAGGGTGAACCGCGCAAGGCCTGGCTCGCTTCGCTGGTGCGCGAACTGGCCGGGCTTCGCGGGCGGGGCACAGAGATCGTGCTGGTCAGCTCGGGCGCGATTGCGCTGGGTGCGGCGAAGCTTGGCCTTGCCAGGGGTGGGCGCGGCAGTCTGGCCGATGCGCAGGCCGCCGCATCGGTGGGGCAGATTGGGCTGGCGCATCTGTGGTCGGAAAATCTTGGCCTGCATGATCTCACCGCCGCGCAGATCCTGTTGACGCTCGACGATCTTGAGGACCGGAGGCGCTACCTCAATGCCTCGGCCACATTTGCACGCCTGCTCGAAGCAGGCGCGGTGCCGGTGGTCAACGAGAATGACAGCGTTGCGACGGCAGAAATCCGCTTTGGCGACAATGATCGGCTGGCCGCGCGCGTGGCGCAGGCTGCCGGGGCCGATGCGGTGCTGCTGCTGTCGGATGTGGACGGACTATATGACCGCGATCCGGCCCTTGCGGATGCGCAGCTGATCGAGCGGGTCGAAGGCATCACGCCCGAAATCCTTGCCATGGCGAGCGGGGCGTCTGCTTCAGGTCTTGGTTCGGGAGGGATGGTCTCAAAATTGCAGGCCGCACAGATCGCCGAACGCGCAGGCATCGCGCTGGCGATCATCAACGGCACGCATGAAGCGCCGATCGCGCGGGCGATCGGGCAGGCGCGCGGCACATTCTTTGTTCCGCAGCGCCGCGACGGTGCGCGCAAGGTCTGGCTCGGGG
>LOEX01000002.1 GCA_001516125.1 Sphingomonadales bacterium BRH_c42 | reverse complement strand
TTGCTCCACCCCGTTGCGGGGATCCACCAGGCCCGACCTTGCTCGTCGGAGATCTTTAGCCACGGCGCGCGCTGGCCGCCGGCGGCGATGGTTTCCGGCGTGGCTTCCGCAAGGGCGCCCGAGAGGTGGAGGCCCATCCAGGGAGCGAAGTCGCGGAAGATCGAAACCTCGGCGTGCAAGACGCCATCGCGCGCGATCTCGATCTCGATCGGATACGTCGACACCACCAGCTTCCGCGGCGTGTTCTCCGTCTCCCACTCGATCTCGAGATAATGCGCCAGCACGTCCATCGGCCGATCAACGCAGCCAGTAGTTGACGATGCCGTTGTGGCCTTCGGCCAAGCGGATCATCCGATCGAGTTCGGCAACGCTGCTGGCATCCATCTGGACGTTCGTGCCCTCAAAGCGCTTGGACAACTCGTCGCGCAATTCAACGAGGATTTCGCGACGCGCGCGACCGTTTCCGGCGGGCCGAGCGGTGTCGAACGCCATCTTGGGCAGGATCTTGTGCCTGATCACGTTGTCGAGCGCCTCGTCCTTGCTGAGGCCCGCAGTAACGGCTGCGTTGATATAGCCCTGCGCCTGCCGGATCGCTCGAAGGCCAAACTCTACCCCGAGCGGATCGAGGTGTCGGCGGGAGACGTCAAACAGGAACCGAACGTTGTCGTCCTGACGGTCGAAAACCGGATAGTCCTGGCGAAGCCCAATTTCGTCCGACCGGATCAGCAGTCCTGACAGGTCCGCGGGCAGGGTGCCGGCGGCCGCATCTATTTCGCTCTCGATCGCGTCCCAGTCGGCGAGCATCGGATTGCCGAAGCGGAGCACATGCACGCGATCGAGCACCTTGGGCGACAGTTGGTGCGTAGTGTCGTCCATGTTGACGGCGCCGAAGATCCAGACGTTCGCTGGCATGGTCAGGGACGTCGGCATTCGCATCTGTGCCGCAAGCGAGCGACGCAGGCGTCCGTGATAGATCAGTACCGATTCCTTGTCGGTCAGGCCGCTCAGGCGGTGGATCTCGGCATTCGCTTGGTCATTACCTAGGATGTCCTCGAGCGTCGCTGTGTTACCGAGCCCGGCGCGTCGGCGGGCCTCGGCCTCGACATGAAGAAAAAGACCCTGTTCGACGACGACGTGACGCTCCTCGTCCGCCGTGTAGAGCTGGATCGTGGGCAAGTCGGTTCGTTGCTCAAGCAGACTGAGGAAATCGGCGAAATAGTGCTCGACCCGTGCTAGGTTCATCTCGTCGAGGCAGATGAAGTGCGGGACATCGGGCTGGCGCGCGGCATCCTGCAGGGCAACAAGGAACGGAGTAGCCTGATAGCTGCGCTCGACCGGGTTGTAGTAGCCCAGCAGGTCCTCGGGGCCGGTCCAGTTCGGCTTGACGGGAACGACTGTGCAGACACCGCCGATCGCCTCGGAGGCAGCGCGGATCAAGCTGGTCTTGCCCGAACCCGAGTCACCAGCGAGCACGACGAGGTCGCGGGTCCGCAGGAGTGCGAGGAAGTCGCGGAGCAGCGCCTGGGGGTAGAGCAGTCCCTTTTTCTGCAGCTCGATCTGAAGCACAGGCGCGAGGCGCGAGAAGTCGCTGTCTAGCGCCTCGGAAAATCTAATGCCCGACTGACCGTCTTCTCCGGCTTCGTTTTCCCACATCACAGCATCAATGTCGCCCGCGTCTACAAGGCCGAGCGCAATCAGGCGGTCCCGCTTCTCGCTAAGAAGCTCCTTCAGCCTACGGTGTCGAAGTTCCATGAGCTGCGTCTCTTCCTCAATGTGTCTTTGTTGCCGCACGAATTGATCGCGTTCGAATGTCAGTCGCTGCTGCAGGTCGTCGGCTTCTTGTCGTACCTTGTCGCCGCGCAACTGTTGTGCGGCGAGTTCGTCGTTCAGACCGGCTAACATCGCTCGTGCATCGTCCTCGGCTTGTCGCCGTGACGTAGCTAGCTCGGCTAACCTCCGGATGTTTTCTGCATGGCTGCGTGCAAGTTCCTGATCCTCTTCGAGGACGGAATTGCGAACATAATCCTCAATTTCCTCGCGGGCGGATGCAGAGATGCGTTTGACCGACTGGGCGCCATGGACTTGGACCTGCCATTCGTCAGGCAGGTCGCTCAACAATCGCAGCGTGCCCGATCGAACCGTTACCACCCAAGGATTTAGAAGCCTTCGGCGCTGTTCAAGTGTCGAAAGTTCGATTTCGGCAATCGCCCATTGTTCGCCGGACGCCAGCGTCTTTGCGTCGGTGATGGTCCGCGACGGTCCTGGCGGCACGGAGGCGTTCACCGGATCAGGATTAACGACCAAAGTGCCTATCCTTGGATAGACCAGACCGACACCCGTTTCAGGGTGCTCTAGTTCGTTGAGGAACACCATGTCCGCTCCGTCGCTTCCTCGCCAAGTCAGCGTCAGGCGACCGACCACACGGATGGGTCGTCCCGCGGGCATGTCCCAGGCCTCGCGCAGCTCTTGCAGAAGTTCCTCGGACGTGCGGGACAATGCGGCCAGGACGGTTTCCTCTTCGGCCAACGATAGCCTCCGATTCCGTTGTGGCGACGCGCCTCGGCGATCCGCATTAGCCGACGTGCTCCGCCGGGCGTGGGCAGGAGATGGTGATGCTTTTGGGCTGATGTGGCTTCCGTCGGTCATTTTCCAGCCCCTCTACGGTGCAGCTGGGATTTTGCCAAATGCCATCGACTATCCAAGAGCTTAAGGGGTGCGGTGAATCGCTGAAACGACATCTGGCCCCATCCGGCTTCAATCTATTTTCGCGCGTGTTGGGCCGTTGATCAGTGCGCCAGCTTCTCTGCCAGCATCCGCATAAACGAGCGGGTGTTTTCGTACACTGACAGCGCCTGCTCGCGGTCGAACGTCTTCCCTGGGTGCATCGCAGGGTTCCGCCAAGCCTTCCGGATGAATTCGAGGTGGTCACCGGCCTGCGATGCCCACTCTTTTTCTGTGCTATCGCCGTTCTCTGCGTTCACTGCTGCCAGTGTTTTACGCAAATTCGCCGCGGTCTCACCCCAGCTGTTTCCGATCTTAGATCCCATGTTTTTCGCAAGTCTCTGGATGCCCACTTCGGCGATTCGCATCGAATGAGCAACCGTGGAATGCCACAGCTCATATGCGCGGCAACTCGCGGCGGCGTCGATGTCTTCTTGAATCGACGGAAACATAACGGAAACGTTCTCCCCGAAAAGTTCGCGGCCACCGTCAAGCATTTTGGCCTCCGTCGGCGGGATCACGAAAGTTCGATATTCTCTGGTCTCATCCCGCAGCGTGATCAGTAATTGGCGCACGTCAGAGATGATCTCCCGGGCGTTCGTGACACGAATGTATCCATCGTTGGCACCAATGAACCTGTTGATCGACGCTTTGCAGCGGGCGGCCGCCGCCCCGGTCGCCGGGAGATTTAAGTCTCGCGCCACGTCCGTGAGTCCCTGCACCCCTAAGTGAAAGTCCGTGAGCAGGCCAAGTGGACTGGCGCTCGTCTTTCCATCCGACGCTAGGTCCTTGATCAACTGCTCAAGCCGATCGGCAATCACTGCGACGCTGGCCGCTGAGGTGACTACCGTTCCAAGATCGATACGCTTCACCTTACCTCCTGTATTATAGCCCTCGTAGGCAACTCCACCACATCAGCCAACCGCATGCGCCGCCAAGTGCAATGGCGAATAGCCGCTTTCACGAGCGGTCTTGATGCCACCGAATGACAGATAGTTGGCCTTCAGATTTGATACCTGCATTCAGAGCCAGCCAGCGGTGAAGCGTGGTCAGGTGGTACAATCGAACTGCCAGTTAACGCAGTGACCATACATGGAATGCCGGTTGGGTGCCGCGAGGAAGTGACATTGCTGGCCGACACCAACGCGACCGACACAAACTCGCCACCGATGGTGTGGTTGCCCGCAGCCAGGCTTGCAGCGATACCGTCGATGATCGCCTTGATCGCAAATTCGACCGCAGCGTCTTGTGGCATGTCTGGATCGTACAGCGCGGTTTTACTCGCGATATAAGTCGACACCGGCGTCGTATCGCCGATCCATTCGATATAGTCGTGATCCGACGCATTCGAAACGGTCGTCGCGGCCTCGAACTGACGCCGGTCCCCAAGCCGGGTCAACTGAGTGACTGCCATGCCCGAATTGGCAACATCGTGGCCGGCTAGCAGAAAGGTGTTCCCGCCTTGGCAGGCTCCAACATTGCTTTTTGGTACGCGCCCTATAATTTCATTGAGGAACGCCTGAAGCCGCGACACAGTGGCCGCGATGGCTGTGCCCTTCGGTGGCGCGGGAAAGTCTGCCAAGATCGTCCCCCAACCTTTATCATTGACGCGTGAGAGCCCGCAGCTGACGGTTACTGCGTCCGTCCCAACCTGATGCAGCTTCTCGGTTGTGCAACTTACGATCTTCCCGCCGAGCGAAGTTAGGCTATCGGCGGAGATGACGATGCAATCTCTTGCCTTAAGACACAGAATCAAAGTCACTACAAAATTCCTGAGTGAGATAAGTTAATCGGCTCTGCTTGGCGCAATGTGGGGAGCCGTCGCAAGAGTTAGGTTGCGCGTTTAGCCCGCCGTGCACACCAGATCGCGTGATTGGCGGAAAGGTCCCATGTCTCATCATCCCATACAATGATGAATATTGTGGGCGGTTGGCTTGCCACCAGCGCGCTTGCGACCCTCGGCATCGATGGTCCCAGCATGGCTTTTCCTCATGCGCCAGTCAGCGCACCGATCATCGAAATCGCTGATCCCTTTGGAATGAAAACACGCGTGCGAAACGCGATGATTTCCGTAAAACAGCCGACGCTCTTGAGCCAAGGCAGATGTTCAGGGGGCACCCCCACGATTTCGTAGCGCTGCTCCCCTGCGACACGCGAGCATTTGAGGGTCGCTTCGAACGGCTGCTTGATAGGGACTGTCCGGCCTTCGCCAAGCGCGCTGATGATCGTATCCGGGGTTAGTTCAACAGTGGAGGCAATATCGAACTTTTCGAGCAGCTTCGCCACATCGAGTTCGTGGACCATGCGACCGAGCCAGCTTCTTCCCTCTTCGTCCACGATCCGCCGGACCTCCAGATAGTCGATGGGCAGGCTCGACCAGATCGGCAGGAGAAGTCCGGTTGCAAGGTACACGGTCTCTGTGGTGAGCCGTTCGGCAAGCTCCGCAACCTCGCTTTGCCACAGCTTCTCGAAGGTCCGGCGGGGTGCTTCCTCCCAGGCCGATTCCGCAAGGTCATCGAAGTGGTGGTATTCGCGCCGGAGCGGACGGTGGAGGATAACCCGCCTGATGAGTTCGCCCTGTTCGGTCATGAAGTGCCGCGAAGGTTCGGCCAGGGCTGCTTTCCCGCTCTTGGTATTGTGGAGCAGAATGCAGCCGTCGGCGTAATCGCGGCGCTCAAGGACACGCTCGAGCGAGATCGGCCGTGCTCTCGTCTTGAGAGCCAGCTGCAGCAAGTGGGACGTGGCACCGGTTCGCCCGTCGGTCCGCAGGACGATGTCTTCGACAACCTCGGCCTGTTCAACCCGAAGGGTTTCGACGCCAACATCGAGCGATCCGGCCTCGCGCGCAGCCGACACCCGCGCTTCGACCAACGCCAGAAATTCCTCGAAGATCGCATTCTGCATTCCGATCGGCAGCGCGAGGATGCGGTTGAGCCAGCGCTGGATCGGCGGGAGGTCCTCTTCGAGAACGCCGTCTTCGGAGACAATCTTGAGCCCGCTACGGCGCTGGAAATCGATCAGCGTTGCGCTCTTGAGCTTGCCGTCCGCCAGCAAGGCAAACCAGGTAGAGAGTGCCGCCTTGGCATATTCGCTTTCGAGATTGTCGGCAGGGTCAAAGAGGTTCTGGCCGCCTGTCTGGCGTTGGCCCCGGGTCAGCGCCCCCAGGCTGTCGAGCCTGCGCGCAATGGTGCTGGTGAACCGCAGTTCCCCTTTGCAGTTGGTGGTCACGGGCCGGAACAGCGGTGTGTTGGCCTGATGGGTCCGGTGCGTTCGGCCCAGCCCCTGGATCGCGCGGTCGGCTCGCCACCCAGGCTCAAGCAGGAAATGGATGCGCCGCTTCTGGCAAGCTGCGTCAAGGCTGGCATGGTACGATCGCCCGGTGCCACCCGCATCGCTGAAGACAAGGATCGGCTTCCTGCCATTCATGAACTGGTCGGTCTCGGACTGGTTCGTCCGCGGCGAGCGGGTCTCGAGACGCTGCTGGCCGTCGCTCTGGTTTATGAGCCGCTTGCTGCGCCCGGTCACCTCGGCGACCTTCTCCGGTCCATAGTGCTCGATGATCCCGTCCAGCGCTGGCTTGATCGGCGGCATGGCGCACAGATGCTCGATCATCTCGCTGCGGCGGGCGATCGCAGTCTGGTTGTGGACTGGACGGCCTTCTTCGTCGAACATCGGTGCCGAGCGCTGGGTGCCGGTATCATCGACGAATACCTGCATCTGTTGCGTGGGGAAGGCGCGCTCAAGGTACTCGATCACCGCGTCGAGCGGGCTGAGATCGAGGTCGAGATCGGCGCGCTCTTCTGGGGAGAGGCTGTCGAGACGGCGATCGAGGGTGCTTTCGGCGGTCGAAACCAGTTGGACGACAACCACCTCGTCGCGATCCAGATGGAGATTGATGGCAGCAATCAGCGTGGGGAGCTTCATCGACAACAGCAGCTGGTTGAAGAAGCGCTGCTTGGTGCTTTCAAACCGGCTTCGCGCGGCAGCTTTCGCACCGCTGTTGAGCGTTGCGCCATCGATTTCGTCGACCACGCCGGTCAGCTCCAGCGACTCCTCAAGGTTCTGATGGATGATCGCCCAGGCGTCGGCATAAGTGTCGTAAACGGCGATCTGTTCGGCTGTCAGATCATGTTTCAGGATGTCGTATTCGACGCCTGCGAAGCTGAGTGCGCGCGCCTGATAGAGGCCAAGTGCCTTGAGATCGCGCGACACGAGTTCCATCGCAGCGATGCCCCCTGCCCTGATCTGGCTGATGAAATCTTCCCTGTTGGCAAACGCGGTGCCAGGTCCCCACAGACCAAGCCGCACGGCATAGGCAAGGTTGTTGACCTCCGAGGCTCCGGTCGCCGAGGCGTAGAGAACCCGGGCATCGGGCAGATTGTTTTGCAGCAGCACGCCGGCGATGCCCTGCAGCGATCCGCTTTTCGTGCCGCGGGCGCCCTCGCCCCCTGCAACACCGCCCATCTCGTGGCTCTCATCGAAGGCGATGACACCGTCGAAATCCTCGCCCGCCCAATCGAGCAGCTGCTTCAGGCGGGTGGCGTCCTGACGCTGACTGCGAAGGGTCGGGTAGGTGACGAACAGGATCCCTTCGCGAAACGGAACCGTCTGATCGATCTTCCAGTTGGAAAGTGGCTGAATGTCGGCCGCTAGCCCTCCGATAGCGCTCCAGTCGCGGCGTGCGTCTTCGAGCAGGCTTTCGTTCTTCGAGATCCAGATGGCCTTGCGGCGTCCCGCAAGCCAGCCATCAAGGATGCAGGCGGCGATCTGCCTGCCCTTCCCTGCCCCAGTGCCATCGCCAAGGAAATAGCCCTTGCGGTAGGCTTGCCCATGCTCATCGAGTTGCAGGCCAACGCCTTCTTCAGCGGGAACGAACAGGCCAGGCAGATACTGCTGCCACGCGTTCCCAGCATAGATGACAGTTTCGATCTGGGCCTCGGACAGCAGGCTTTCCTGAAGGACCCGGTCCTGCAGCGCCGGGACATAATCTGGGATAGGTGCCGGGATCGAGCCCATGGCCACGCTTTCGACGAGCGGCGTCGGATGCTCGCGTGCGCCAACAATGTCGACCCGGCTTGGCCGGTACGGGATGTAGACCCCGCTTTGCTCACCGAGCACGCGCGGCTTGTCCAGGGTACTGAACGCCAGTGCTTCGATCTTGGGGGTTTGGGCTGCCCTCGCTTTGACGGGCTTTGTGATCGGCGTTGCCCGCATGGCTTTGAAGAGCGCACCCGGCTTTGCTTTCGGCGGCACCGCGCGCGGTTCGCAGTCGGGCTCGGCTGTCACGCGTTTGATGATTGGAACTGCATACGCGACGTCTGCAACTGTCTCTCGCGCCGAAACTGCTGGCCTGATCTGCCCCGGGATCTTGTCGATCACGTACAAGCGCACGGCCACGCTGGTGCCCTGTTTGTGATAGCATTTATCGAGCCGGATGGATGTGCGGACCGTGCAAGAGGCGAACGTGTCGTCATAGATTTTCGCAAGCTTTGCGCTCGTCGTGAACCAGTCCGGCATGATCGCGACGATCCTGCCCCCCTGCTTGAGGCGCGTTATGGCAGCGCGCAGGTGACGCACCGCTGCGAACTCGTCTGCTCCTCGCCCCATTGATCGGGAGAACGGCGGGTTCATCAGGATCAGGCTTGGCTGCACTGCCGCGTCGAGATGGGAGGCCAGCATGGCTCCATCGATCCCTGTGATGGTGGCATCGGGAAACAGCATTGCCAGCTTTTCACGCCTGCGCGGATCGATTTCGTTGAGATGCAATGCGCTGACATCGGGCAAAGTTGCCACGAGAGCGCCATGTCCGGCGCTCGGTTCAAGAACGATATCAGTTGCGAGTGGCTGCGCCAAAATCACGGATAGGCTTGCGAGGTCTGCGGGCGTCGAGAATTGCTGGTACCTGATCTGCTCTTCACTTCTGACCGTATGTGTCGGCAGTGCCTCGATAAGCGCACTGATCTCCGAAATCTGGGTCAGCATCTGAGGTTTGCTCAGCAGTCCGGCCATGTGGCGCGTCAATGCCGCCTCGAGCAGGTCAAAAGCGTCCCTCTGGCTCCAGGCGCCGTTTGCGGAGCCCTCTCCGTAGAGCTGGCGCATCGTCTCAAACAGGCGTGGCTTGTTCGCCAGTCCGGTGGCGATGGCGTGCTGGATTTCGGTGATTGCGGCGTCCAGCTTCTGGCTGGATTGTTCAAAAAGGTCGGTCACGGTCTGCTCCTGATGCTGAACCGCATCAGGTCATCCCCCTTCCCTCTCGCCTCGGGGTTATGAGCCCGTGATCACTACAGGCTATGCGACAAGGGGTGCCCGGCAGCGACGGGGATTCGGGACCGGCACCATTCCGATGATATCGGTTTGACTTCTACCGCCGAAAATGATCATAAAACACGAACTGGGTCGCAGAACTGCGATTCATCGAAAGGCAGACGCATGTCCTACACCGTGAACACACTGCGAAACATGACCAGATCCTGCGAAATGATGCGCGATCGGGTCAAAGCTGTGGTGTTCAAACCTGATGAACGCAAGGTCCTCGATATCACCTTTGGGCCTACGGCGGCAGCGGAATTGGTCGGAAGAACGCCTGAAGCGCTTGCCAAGGCAGAGAAGGAGGGGCGTCTCGCGCCTCCGAAACAGCTTAACAATGGCCGCCGCTATTACACGCTCGAAGACCTTACTCATATTCGCAAGGCGCTGAACATTCATCCGGGCAAGCTAGCCCATGAGAATGCGGTTGTAGTAGCCGTGCAGAATTTCAAGGGCGGCGTCGGCAAGAGTACGATTACCAAGCATTTCGCCGATTTTCTCGCGCTGAACGGATATAGCGTTCTCGTGATCGACTGCGATCCGCAGGCGTCAACGACAACTATGTTCGACATTCAGCCCGAAGCACTTATCGACGAAGAGGAGACTTTAGGAAATTTCCTGTCGCCTCGCAGTACATTCGACGATTTCAGGAAGGCAATCCGAGAAACCGCTTGGCCTACAATCAAAATAGTGCCGTCAAGCCTTGGCCTGCAGGATGCAGAGTGGGACCTCACGGCAACGTTGACGGAGGGCGGACAAGCAGTGCGCGAGGGACTTCAGCGTCTCCGTATTGGCATCGACAGCATCATCAAGGACTTCGACGTCGTCTTGCTCGATCCTCCGCCGGCTATGGGGTTCCTGGGCCTCAATGTGATGGCCGCCGCAACAGGTATGCTTATCCCGGTTCCGGCAAGGCAGCTCGACTATCTTTCAACCATCCATTTCATGGACACCATCGCCGAGAATATCGAGATCCTCGAGGATCACGGAACGCCTGTTGATTACGGGTTCATTCGCGTCGTCTGCTCGGCCTACACCCCCAGCAAGCCAGGTGAAGCCGACATGTGGAAGATGATGAAGGCCACATATGCCAATTTCCTGCTGAATCAGCCGATCCTAGCTTCTGAGGAAATCAAGAATGCCACTCAAGCATTCCGGTCGATCTATGAAAGCAAGCCTTCAGCTGCGCACGCAACCTACCAGCGTTGCCGGGACAATCTCAACGCAGTCTTCGGAGAAGTTCTGAACGAAATACATGAGCAGTGGCCGTCGAAGAGCATTTCGAGACGGTCATCTGACACGGCAGGGAGTGTTGCAGCGTGAGCCGTCGTTCATTGATTGGCGAGGCCCTCGCCTCCCCTGCCCCTGACCAGCCTTCCGTCTCTGAAGCCAAGGACGCTGCAGGGGCAACCGCATCGCGCAATTTCACAACACGTCGGCTTGAAGGCTTCACGGAAGCAGCGCGGATGGTCAAGCGCCCGACCATCCGGCTCAAACCTGCAGAATGTTCGATCTGGCCGGGAAACGCCCGTGATTACGAACAGCTCACCGAACCCCGTTTGCGATCTCTGATTGAATCGATCCAAGCAGAAAACGGGAACCGCATCCCAGTAGTCGTGCGCCGGAAACAGCAAGGTGAGCTGCAGTACGAACTGATCATTGGCACAAGGCGCCACTGGGCCGTCGCGTGGCTCAACGCCAATCACTACCCGGATATCGAGCTCGTCGCGATTATCGAAGATCTCGATGACGAAGCTGCGTTCCGCCTTGCTGATATCGAGAACCGCGAGAGGGAAGATATCTCAGATTTAGAGCGCGGTTTGAACTACAAGGCAGCAGTCGATACTTATTACGATGGCCTTCAGGCCCGGCTTGCTGAACGCGTAAAGATCTCGAAATCTACGCTCGCCCGGTACATCGGCCTGACAGAGATTCCGCAAACAATCGTAAGCGCATTTGCGTCGCCAATGGAACTTCAGGTGCGGTACGGTGACAAGCTTCTTCCAGCCATACGCAACCCATCGCTGCGCCCTAGGATGGAGGAAGCAGCAAAGCAGATCGCTGCGGAGCAAAGTTTCCGGCAATCCGGAGACGAAGAGCCAATTTCTGGCCCTCAGGTTGTTGTCCGTCTGCTCAAGGCAGTTTCGGGCAGGCCTGGCCGTGTTCAGAAAGCCGTAATCGAAGCGGCGGGATCGTCCATTGGTGTCATCGAAAAGGATCGTGCACGAGGGCTCACGATAACGATCAACCCCACTGATTTGAGCGCTGACGAAATCCTCGATGCATTGCGCCCTCTGATTGAGAAGGCGAAGATTCTAAAAAGGCCTGCCCCATGAAGGAGGGTTTCGGACCCACCTATGGCCATGTGTTCACCACTCTGAAAATGTGGTTTTTATCGTTCTATTTCATATGTTTAACTAACTTGTCCCACGTGTGGGACAGCGGCAGATTTACCGGGCGAAGAACGTGAGCGAGAAAGATCAGTCCTCCTCCGGTCGGCGGGTGCAGTTCGAGATGTTCTTCACGCTGCCTGATTTCAGCGACATCTCGCTGCGGGACTATCAGGAGACCATGCAGCGTCCTTTCTTCAGCCTTTCGAAGAAGAAGCGCCTGAAACCCATTGAGTACCTCAGTCCGGATAAGTCGGTCACCGTGCATGTATCAGCCAACCCAGCCTATGGGATGGCGACCATCTGGGATGCAGATATCATGATCTATCTGGCGTCCCACCTCAACGAATTGCGCGAGCGGGGTGACAACGACCTGTCGCCGACCATTCGTGTTCAACCTGGCGATCTTCTCAAGCGAATCTGCTGGGGTGTAAGCGGGCGCGCTTATGAGCGACTGATCGCAGCGCTTGATCGTCTTCAGGCCACGACGATCAAGACGAACATCCGCGCGAACTCCAAATCCCGCGAGACCACATTTTCGTGGATCGATAGCTATACTCATCTCGTTGATGAACGAACCCAGCGTTCGCTTGGGATGGAAATCACGCTTTCCAAGTGGTTCTTCGACGGGGTCATGGACAAGCGAAATGTCCTTGCGATTTCGCCTTTGTATTTCGAGATAACGAGCGGACTTGGGAAATGGCTCTACCGCGCCGCTCGCAAGCACGCTGGTGGCAATGGGCCAGAAGGTTTCACGATTGGCTTCGAAACTCTTCATCAGAAAAGCGGCAGCGAAAGCTCCCTACCCTCGTTCAAGAACAAGATTCTTGAATTGGCGCGAGCTAACAACCTGCCGGATATCAGTCTGGAGGTCATTGGAGCAGAGACGCCGCGTCCAAAGCTGAAGATGGTGATGCGTCGCCATCTCGAAAAACCTTCTGGAAAAATCGAGGATAGTGGCTCTGTCACCACGGAGAGCAGAGCCCAGCGCATTCAGCGCGCAAACCCCGAAAAGGCAGCCAAGGTCAGCCCTCCGCCGGAATTCGTTGATCCTGCCCTCGTGCGCAAGCTCCTTGCAACAACGAGTGCGAGCTTGCGCCCCGAACAGCAAGCCGATGCATCAGCCGCATTGGACAGCAACGCAAGCCAATCTCAGTCACGACGGAGGGGAGGGGGCGCGCAGGACACTCTTGATCCCGAAATCTATCAGGCCATCCGTTCTGAATGTCCTGGTTGGGATCTCGATGTGCTGATGCGGCAATTCGATTCCTTTCTGAACAGCAATCCCCATGAGTTGCCAAGGAACTACTCGAAGCGGTTCTACGGCTTCATGAAGAAGCACCACGAGCGCAACAAGCATACGCTTCCGGGCTTTTGAAGGTCGCGCCCGTCTGTGGGACCGGTTATGTGCGCCCGGCGCGCTAGTAGCGCCGTCGCCCAGCTTCAGACCGGTGACAGTCTGCGGCAAGCATCGCGATTGATCGGAAATATAAGAACGGTCTCATGATGTACGCCCGATACCGAACGTGTTTTCGGGAATCACGCCACTTACCCCGCCCGATCAGAAAACTACGTCTACGTTCGGCACCTGCTAAAGAATTGCCGACAAGACCCAAGAGCACCAGCATTGAACACTCCGCGAGTGCTTTAGCCGGTCATCTTTGACTGAAATCAGCCGTCTAACGTGGAAAGGTCGGACCAGCTTGCAGATCGCCTAAGCCTCCACTTCGGGCACAGCTTCCAAGAAGCGCGACGGGTCAGCCGGCAAGCTGGAGGAAAAAGGACGCCGCCAAAAGCCATTCCCGAAAACACGTTCAACCGGAGATACCTGATTTCCGAAAACACGTCCGTTTCAGCCTCGGGGCAAATGGCGATCGGAAAGTTTGGGATCGACGCACCATATGTGAATCGGAACGCTAACTGATCCTATGGCCTCACGCTCTGAGCCGTGCTTTCAAAGTTATCAACAGGGCAGGGAGGTAGCCAACGTGTGATCGGGCATCAGATGACGTGTTATTAGAATCTGGCGGTCGTGCTATCAGAAACCGAACATCGTGTTATCAGATTCGACATAGCGACCCCGACTCGCGAGAAATCAGGAGTTTGCAGGCTGATGGCGAGCAGGTAACCTCTTAACCTTAGAATCTAAATCCCCTAACGTTTTCGCCTGCGGCGGATTTGTTATTGATTTGATTCAAGATTAAGGAAGATCGCACTCTCGCTTCGAGAATGACCTCGCCCGAGAGACGCGCAAATTCCATAAGAATCAGACGTCCGAAGCTGAGCGGCGGTCACAGCCTCAGGATCGATTCCTTGAATCACCATAGAGACCTGTGATTCAAACTTCCGATTGGCCTAGCTCCAGGCGGCTGTCGCATACTCCTCCGTATGTTAGAGCATGATCAGAACGAGTGTCACATTTGGCTCGAAGCCAAAAATCCCGATCTCAATGTTGCACGGCGCTATGCCATATCTCGGAGCCAAGACCTGTTCGGTGTTGCGATTGTTGAATTCTCGTGGGGCCGGATTGGAACGCGTGGACAGCGACGTAAGTTGTCATTCGCTGACCCGGGCAGGGCGAAAAAGTTCGTAGAGCAGCTGCTACGCCGCAGAGCGAGCTCACAAAATCGAATTGGCGTTTGCTACCGGGAAGTATTCCGGGGTCCATGACACGTTCACGTGTCCGTTCGGACGATTGCGCCATCGGAAGTTCGAAGACTGGCCATGCCGGCAGTCACCATAGCCGCAACTGATTGTGACGCGGTTCGCTTGGTCACCTCAAGGCCTCTGGCAAGCTCCGCACGGGTAAGAGGTCCGATGCCGGCTACAAGACGCCAAGCCAGGGGAGCCGTCGACGAGGCGTAGAGGCCTGAAAGTGCTCCCTCAGCCTGCAGGTGAGCCCTTTGCATGGCACGGAGGTCTGCGGCTGCACTCTCAGCAGCAGCCTGAAGCGCACGACGTAATAGGACGGGCAGGGGATC
>LOEX01000001.1 GCA_001516125.1 Sphingomonadales bacterium BRH_c42 | reverse complement strand
GTGATCCATTGGGAAGTGATCGAAACGAGCCTTGCCCCAATGCTCGTCGCCGCCACCGAGCGGGGTGTGTGCTGCCTTTCGTTTGGCGAAGGCGAGGACGATCTGCGCGCGCGGTTCCCCAATGCCGATCTGGTGCGCGGCGGAAGCGAGTTTCGCGCGCTGTTCGAAGCGGTGACGCGCGCGGTCGAGCAGCCGGGAATGGCCGCCGGGGCCGACATTCCGCTCGACGTGAAGGGCACTGCGTTCCAGCAGCGCGTGTGGCGCGAACTGCGCCGGATTCCGCCGGGCGAAACGCGCAGCTACGGCGAATTGGCGGCGCTGGTGGGCAATCCCAAGGCGCGCCGCGCGGTCGGCGGGGCCAACGGGGCCAACAATATCGCGGTGTTGATCCCCTGCCACCGGGTGATCGCGGCGGACGGCTCGCTCGGCGGCTATGCCTATGGTCTCAGGATCAAGAGCGAATTGCTGAAACGCGAAGCGAAGCGTTGACTTCATTTCGTAGCTCCGCCGTCTCGTTGCCCCGCCGAGGCGAAATCCTGCTGGATGGAACACATGGAGCACGGTCCAGAAGCAAAAATCAGGGCTTCTGGCACGGCTTGGTTGAGAGGGTGACTGACGAGGAGAAAGAGCCGCGCGGATCATCGGCTTTTGAGGGCGTGCAGGAATGCGGGGTGACGGTAAGTGAGCAAAAAGGCAGCGGGACCCCGGCTCGGGGGCCGGGGTGACGGTTGGGGAAGGGCGGTCTGCCCATTACGTCGTCATTGCGAGCGTAGCGAAGCAATCCATGGACTGACGGTTCCACTTGACGGCGCGGTTCGTCCATGGATTGCTTCGTCGCTGCGCTCCTCGCAATGACGAGGGGCTGGGACATTCCCACCCTCTGCCCCTCCCGCAGGCGGGAGGGGAGTATCAGCGCTATTTCCCGCCTCCCGCCCTCGAATAAGGAATGTCCTCTCCCCACCCACAAGCCTCCCCGCCTAATCCAGCTTGGGCGGCATTCCCGGTTCCGCCTTGGCCATGGCGCGCTGATAGGCGGGGCGCGCGCCGATCCGCTTCAGCCAGGCGCGGATATTGGGGAAGTCCGCCATGTCGGGCCCGCCGAACAGCCGCGCGGTGGTGAGGCCGAAGCCCATCATCACGTCGGCAGCGGAAAACTCGCTGCCGCCAAACCAGGGGTGCTCGCCCAGATGCCGTTCGATCAACTGCCAGCTCTTCACGCCGCGACCCGCCACGAATTCGGGCAACTGCGCGGCGCCTGCGGCATTGGCGGCCAGCGCCATCATGGCGTTGGTCATGAAGGTGCCGTTGGCGTGGTGATACCAGAACAGGTGCAGCGGGAAATCAGGGCTGTCCACCGCGGGCACCAGCCGCCCCTTGCCATGTTTCGCCAGCAGCCAGTCGATGATCGCGCCGCTTTCGCCCAACACCAGGTTGTGTCCGTCTTTGGCATCGGTGATGACCGGCGCGATGCCCATGGGATGCAGCGCCTTGTATTCATCGGGCGCCAGCCGGTTGTCCTCGCGCCGGTTGTAGAGCTTGAGCTCGTAATCGAGCCCCAGTTCCTCGCACAGCCAGACGATTCGTTCGGATTGCGAAATGCGCAGGTGATGGACGGTGAGCATGGTCAGCTACTCCTCAAACGAAACTGTAGGGATCGATTTCGACGTCTGCGCACGCTGACGACTCCCATGAAACCTGCCTGGCTGAATTGATCCAAGACTATGTGTTTTGCCAATTGCATCAACCCTTTTTCCGCCAAACGCACCGCCAAGCGAAATGGGCCAATGGCCCGGATCGCGAAAGTTCCTCTTTCCCATTGCGAAGCCGCAAGTCTTGTGAAACACGCTTGATCGACAGAAACTTGAACGGATCGGGGGGAATGATGGCGCCGGGATTTGTGGGCGAATTTGCCGGGACGGCGACGCTGCTGCTGCTGGGAACCGGGGTGTGCGCCAATGTCACCCTGACGCGGTCGAAGGGGCAGGGCGGTGACTGGACGGTTATCACCTCGGCCTGGGGTTTTGCCGTACTGTTCGGCGTGCTGGTGGCGGTTTCGCTCGGCGCACCGGGCCATCTCAATCCGGCGGTTACCATCGGTATGGCGATTGCAGCGGACGATTTCAGCCAGGTCGGTACATACATTCCAGCACAGCTGCTCGGTGCGATGGCTGGATCGGGGCTCGCCTGGCTAGCCTACCTGCCGCACTGGTCGCAGACCGACGATCCTGCGGCCAAGCTGGGCGTTTTCTCGACCAGCCCGGCGATCCGCAACCTGCCCGCCAACTTCGTCAGTGAGGTGATCGGCACGCTCGCGCTGCTGTTCGTGATCGTGGCGATCGGGTCGAAACTGGTGGCGATGCCGGCCTTTCTGGGGCCGGTGGTGGTCGGCTTGCTGGTCTGGGGCATCGGCCTGTCGCTGGGCGGTTCGACCGGCTATGCGATCAATCCGGCGCGCGATCTCGGCCCGCGCGTGATGCATGCGATCCTGCCGATACCCGGCAAGGGCGGATCGGACTGGGCCTATGCCTGGGTGCCGGTTGGCGGCCCGATCTTCGGCGCGGTCATAGCCATCGTGATCGCCCGCGCACTGGGAATGATCTGACGACCTTGCCTCACACGAAACTGTAGGGATCGATATCGATGCTGACGCGCACGCCGGGCGCGAATTGCTGCGCGCCCAGCCAGGCGGTGATGATCTTCTGCAGTTCGACGCTGCGCCGGGCATTGACGAGAAAGCGATAGCGATAGCGTCCGCGCAGCAGACTGAGCGGGGCGGGCGCGGGGCCAAGCACGGCCAGATCGTCCAGATGGGGCCGCGCATCGCCCAGCCGATCCGCGGCCTGGCGTGCCTCGGCTGCATCCTCGCTCGAGATGATGATCGCTGCCCAGCGGCCAAAGGGTGGCGCGCCCGCATGTCGGCGTGCCTCGGTTTCGGCGGCATAGAAGGCGTCGCGGTTCCCGTCTGCCAGCGCGGCGATCACCGCAGCTTCGGGATGGCGGGTCTGGATCAAAACCTCACCCCGCTTCGATCCGCGCCCGGCGCGCCCGGCAACCTGGGCGATCTGTTGATAGGTGCGCTCGCCCGCGCGCAGGTCGCCGCCCTCCAGCCCCAGATCGGCGTCGATCACCCCCACCAGCGTCAGTTCGGGGAAATGGAAGCCCTTGGTGACGAGCTGCGTGCCCACGATCACGTCGATTGCGCCGCTCTCGGCTTCATCGATGAACTGCGCCGCGCGCTCGGGTGAGCCCAGCGTATCCGAAGTGGCGATGGCCACGCGCGCCTCGGGCAGGATTTCGGCCACCTCATCGGCAATCCGCTCGACCCCCGGCCCGCAGGCGACCAGGCAATCGGGCTCGCCGCATTCAGGACAGGTCTCGGGCGCGCGGGTTTCGTGCCCGCAGTGGTGGCAGGCGAGCCTTTGCGACAGCCGGTGTTCGACCAGCCAGGCGCTGCAATTGGGGCACTGGAAGCGAAATCCGCAATTGCGGCACAGCGTGAGCGGGGCAAAGCCGCGACGATTGAGGAACAGCAGCGATTGTTCACCCCTGGCCAGCCGGTCCTCGAGCGCGGCGACAAGGCGCGGGGCGAGCCAGCGCCCGCGGTCGGGCTTTTCGTGCGTCAGGTCGATCAGGTCGATATGCGGCAATTGCGCGCCGCCGAACCGGCTGGGCAGGTCGAGCTTCTCGTAGATCCCGCTCTCGGCCATTTGCAGGCTTTCGAGCGCCGGAGTGGCGCTGGCGAGCACGACCGGAATGGCTTCAAAGCGCGCGCGCATCACGGCAACGTCGCGGGCGTTATAACGCACCCCGTCATCCTGCTTGAAGCTGACCTCGTGCGCTTCGTCCACCACGATCAGGCCGAGATCGGCATAGGGCAGAAACAGCGCCGAGCGCGCGCCCACCACGACTTGCGCCCCCCCCTTGCCTGGGCCTTCGGAAATGGCGCGCCAGGCGCGGCGCCGCTCGGTCGATTTGAGCGAGGAATGCCACAGCACCGGCGGCGCGCCGAAGCGGTGCTCGAAGCGCTTGAGGAAATTTTCGGTCAGCGCGATTTCGGGCAGCAGCACCAGCACTTGCCGCCTCATGCGGATCGCTTGCGCAATTGCCTCGAAATAGGTTTCGGTCTTGCCCGATCCGGTCACCCCGTCGAGCAGGAATGGTGCGAACTTCTTCGCCTTGACCGCCTCGACCAGTCGGCTCGCCACGGCGCGCTGTTCGCCCGAAAGTTCGGGCGCATCGTGCCCGGGATCGGGCGGCGCGAACGCCCGGTCGATCGCTACCGTGACTGCTTCGATGAGGCCAGCATCCGCCATACCGCGCAGCACGCCTTCGGATACACCGGCCTTGGCGGCAAGTTCGCGCATCGTCGCCTGCTCGCCTGGCAAGCGTTCGAGCGCCTGCTTGCGCTGCGCAGTCAATCGCCCGGCAGGTTCGGCCCCGCTCAGGCGGTATTCGGTCATCGTGGCGGGCCCTTTCAGTGCGCCGCCGCTGGCGATGACCATACGCGCGACCGCGCTCATCGGTGCGCAGTAATAATCGGCGGTCCATTCGATCAGGCGGCGCAGTGCGGTCGAAAGCGGCGGGACGGGCAGCACTTCGATGATCGGGCGCAGCTTCGCATCGGGCACATCGTTTGCGGGCAGCCGCTCCCGCTCCCACACGATGCCGGTGACCTGGCGCGGACCAAGCGGGGCAATGACCACGCTGCCCGGCCCAACCTTCATACCCTTGGGCACGCTATAGTCGAGCACGCCCAGCGCGGCATTGAAAACGAGGAGGCGAACGCGGTTCATTGTCTCCCCCTATGCCCCGATGCCGGGCAAGTTCACAAGCCGCCCCGTCAGCCATCGGGCTGGCCTCTTGCCCCAAGCGCGCTATAGCAGGAACGAGAATCAACTGCCCTTGCGGAGCGCGCCGACCATGAAATTCTTTGCCGATACCGCCGAAATCGATGACATCAAGGAACTGGCCGCGACCGGCCTGCTTGACGGCGTTACCACCAACCCCTCGCTGATCCACAAATCGGGGCGCGACTTCATGGAAGTCACGCGCGAAATCTGCGGCATTGTCGATGGCCCGGTCAGCGCCGAAGTGGTCGCGCTCGATCATGCGACCATGATGAAGGAGGCTGACGTCCTGCGGAAAATCGCGGACAATGTCTGCATCAAGGTGCCGCTGACGATGGACGGGCTCAAGACCTGCAAGGCGCTGACGGGCGAGGGCACCATGGTCAATGTCACGCTGTGCTTTTCCGCAAACCAGGCGCTGCTTGCGGCCAAGGCGGGGGCGACATTCGTTTCACCTTTCGTCGGGCGGCATGACGACAACGGCTTTGACGGGATGGAGCTGATCCGCGACATCCGCCTGATCTATGACAATTACCTGTTCGACACCGAGATTCTCGTCGCCAGTGTGCGGCACGGCATTCATGTGCTCGAAGCGGCGAAGATCGGCGCGGATGTGATGACCGCTCCGCCCAGCGTGATCCGCGCGCTGTTCAAGCATGTGCTGACCGACAAGGGCATCGAAGGCTTCCTCGCCGATTGGGTGAAGACCGGGCAGAGTATCGTCTAGCGGGCGGGTGCAGGCATTTGGCTGAGCAGACTCCTCTCGACAAGTTCAAGCATGTCCTGACCGGGGCGTCGCGCGCGATTGCGCGCGAGGCCGAGGTCGAGGTGGCGTGGAGCGCCGATGCGCCCAGTGCCAGCGGCAAGAATTTCCGCGTGCCACTGCCCGCACGCAACCTGCCGCCCGAGCAGGTGAGCGAAGCGCGCGGCTTTGCCGACAGCTTTTCGCTCAGGCTGCGGCACCACGACGGGGCGCTGCACGCGCGCCATGCCCCGCCCGAACCGGTTGCGCGCGCCTGCTATGATGCGGTCGAGCAGATGCGCTACGAGGCGCTGGGGGCGAACAATTTCGGCGGTATGCGCGCCAATCTGCGCTCAGCGGTTGAAATGCGCACTGCATCCGATCCGATCGTGCGGGCGCAGAACCAGAGCGAGGTTCCCTTGCAGACCGCGCTGGCGCTGATGCTGCGTGAAAAGCTGACCGGCGAGGCGATCCCGGACAGGGCCGTGCCCGGCGTCGAGCTGGTGCGATCCTTCATCGAGGAGCGTGTCGGCGGCGATTTCGAGGCACTGGCGCTTTCGCTCGACGATCAGGCCGCGTTCCAGGCGCTCTCGCTCGACATGCTCGAACATCTCGACCTCACGCACCCGTCCGATTCGCCCGATCAGGGCGAAGACGATGATAGTGAGGACGGCGAGGACCAAGATCAGGGCGAGGAAGATCAGGAACCGGGCGAGGGCGATCCGCAGGCTACCGAGATGGCCGGCGAAACGGCGGAGGGTGACGAGCAGGGCGACGTCGATTCCGAAGCGCGCTCCGAACAGGAAATGGGCGAGGGCGAACCGGGTGAGGAGGGCGACGAGGGCATGATGCCCGTGCGGCCCAATCGCCCTTGGACCGACATTCCCGATGGCTTCGATTACAACGCCTATACGACCCGCTTCGATGAAGTGGTGAATGCGCAGGACCTGTGCGATCTTGAAGAATTGGACCGGCTGCGCGCCTATCTCGACAGCCAGCTGACCGGATTGCAGGGCGTGGTCACGCGGCTGGCCAACCGGCTCCAGCGGCGGCTGATGGCGCAGCAGAACCGCGCCTGGGATTTCGATCAGGAAGAGGGCGTGATCGATGCCGCCCGGCTGGCCCGGGTGATTATCACGCCGGGCACTTCGCTCGCCTATAAGGTCGAGCGCGATGTCGATTTCAAGGACACGATTGTCACGCTGCTGATCGACAACTCGGGCAGTATGCGCGGGCGCCCGATCAGCATTGCGGCGATCAGCGCCGATATCCTTGCGCGCACGCTGGAGCGGTGCGGCGTCAAGACCGAGATCCTCGGCTTCACCACGCGCGCGTGGAAGGGCGGGCAGAGCCGCGAGGCATGGCTCGCCGATGGCAAGCCGCCGCAGCCCGGACGGCTCAACGATTTGCGGCACATCATCTACAAGAAGGCAGACGAGCCGTGGCGCCGCGCCCGCCGCAACCTCGGCCTGATGATGCGCGAGGGGCTGCTCAAGGAGAATATCGACGGCGAGGCGCTGCTGTGGGCGCATCAGCGCCTGCTGGGCCGGTCGGAGGACCGGCGCATCCTGATGGTGATTTCGGACGGCGCGCCGGTAGACGATTCGACGCTCAGCGTGAACTCGGCAGGCTATCTCGAAGCGCATCTGCGCAAGGTGATCGAATGGATCGAGAGCCGCTCGCCGGTGCAGTTGATGGCGATCGGCATCGGTCACGATGTGACCCGCTATTACCGCCGCGCGGTGACGATCATGGACGTCGAACAGCTCGGCGGCACGATGATCGAGCAACTGGCCGGATTGTTCGAGACGGAGTGATTGCCAGATCATATTTTGTATGATAAAGTATGCTCATGGCCAAACTCGAACGCATCACCGTCACCATGCCCGAAGAAATGGTGGCCAAGCTGCGCGCTGCCGTCGAATCAGGCGAATATGCCACCACCAGCGAAGTCGTGCGCGAAGCCTTGCGCGATTGGAGCGACGAGCAGCGGCGTCGGGAGGAGGAGAATGCCGCTATGCGCGCGATCCTCGCCAAGGCCCGGGGCGGGAAACGCTATACATCGGATGAGGTATTCGCGGAGGCGCTCAGGCGCGTGGATGAAATCGCGGCGCGTAAGGCCGACCGGTCCGCCGCTTGAACCTTGTCTATCTCGAAGACGCACTCACCGACATCGGGGAGATCGGCGACTACATCGCGGAGGATGATCCCGAACAGGCGCGTCGTTTCCTCGCAAGCCTGCGTGAGTTCATCGCAACGATTGCCGAAAATCCGCGCCGGTTCCGCTTGAGAAGCGAATGGGGCCAGTCGGTGAGGGCCGCCAATTTTAGCAGCTACCTTGTCGTTTTCGAACATGATGAAAGCAATGTCTTTATCCTTCGCATCGCAAGCGGGCGCAGGAACATCGTTGCGCTGCTGTCAGATGATGAAAGATGAACGTCACCCAAGCCGTCGCCAGTCGCCGCTCTGTCCGTGCGTTTCTCGATAAGCCGGTCGATCGCGCGCTCCTGACCAACATCCTCGAAAAGGCGCAGTCCGCGCCCAGCGGCGGCAATACGCAGCCCTGGAATTCCGTTATCCTCACCGGCGAGCCGATGCAGCGCCTGTTTGCCAAAGTGGCCGAGCAGTTTCCCAAGGGGCGCGAGGCGCACAGGCCCGAATATCACATCTATCCGCCCGAGCTCGAAGGGCCATACGAGGCGCGCCGCTACGGCGTGGGCGAGGCTATGTATGCCGCGCTCGGAATCCCGCGCGATGACAAGGCGAAACGGCTGATGTGGTTCGCCAACAACTTCCGTGCCTTCGGTGCGCCGGTGCTGATGCTGGTCCACACGCCGCGCTACATGGGCCCGCCGCAATGGTCGGACATCGGGATGTGGCTGCAAACGGTGATGCTGCTGCTGCGCGAGGAAGGGCTCGACAGCTGCGGGCAGGAAGCATGGGCGGTCTATTCGCCGCAGATCCGCGAAGTGGTTGCCATTCCCGACGATCACATCTTCTTTTGCGGGATGGCGATCGGATACCGCGATCCGGCCGCGCCGGTGAACCTGTTCGACGTGCCGCGCGCGGATATTGCGGAATCGATCCGCTGGGAAGGGTGGGATTGACCTTGCCTGCGCGCCGCCGCAAAGCGCACCCATTATGACCGACGCCCCGCTCAAGCTGTTCAATTCGCTGACCCGCAAGCTGGAGGAATTCCGGCCCGTCCACGCCGGTGAGGCGCGCGTCTATACCTGCGGGCCCACGGTCTATAACTATCCGCACATCGGCAACATGCGCGCCTATGTGTTCGCCGATGTGCTGGGCCGCACGCTGAGCTGGAAGGGCTACAAGCTCACCCATGTGATCAACATCACAGACGTGGGCCACCTCACCGACGATGCGGACAGCGGCGAGGACAAACTGGAAAAGATAGCCGCGGAAAAAGCGCAATCGATCTGGGACATCGCGCGGCATTATACCGAGGCCTATTGGGCTGACGTGAAGGCGCTCAATATCCGCGAGCCGGCCAAGTGGTCGGTCGCCACCGATTATATCGACGAGATGATCGAATTCGCGAAGGGCATCGCCGCGAAGCACTGCTATGAACTCGATAGCGGGCTTTATTTCGATGTTTCGACCGTCGATGATTACGGTCGGCTGGCGCGCGCGGTGACCGAGGAGGGTGAAGCCAGGATTGAGACGGTCGAGGGCAAGCGCAACGCGGCTGACTTCGCGATCTGGCGCAAGACCCCGCCGGGCGAAAAGCGCCAGATGGAATGGGATTCGCCTTGGGGCAAAGGCGCGCCCGGCTGGCACCTCGAATGCTCGGTCATGGGCGAGGCGCTGCTCGGCTTTCCCTTCGACATCCACACCGGCGGGATCGACCACCGCGAAATCCACCACCCCAACGAGATCGCGCAGAACCAGGCCCATTGCTGCACCGATGGGCTGGACGTCGCGGAAAACAGCGGCGCGCGCGTGTGGATGCACAACAACTTCCTGGTCGAACGATCGGGGAAGATGTCGAAGTCTTCCGGCGAGTTCCTGCGGCTGCAACTGTTGATCGACAAGGGCTACCACCCGCTGGCCTACCGTATGATGTGCCTCCAGGCGCATTACCGCAGCGAGCTGGAATTCAGCTGGGAAGGATTGCAGGCGGCTCTGACTCGGCTGAAGCGGATGGCTATGCGCATTGAGCTCCTTCGCTCCGGGAGCAAGCCATCCGATGCTCCTGATACTGCCCATCTAAAGCTGATGGAGGGGTTTGATGCCGCGCTGTCAGATGACCTGAACACCCCTGAGGCGTTGACGGTTTTCGAATGGATACTTGCGTTCAAGAGTAAAGACCAAGGCGCGAAGTTAGCAGCTATTTCAAGATTGGACTCTGTCCTCGGCCTCAACCTCCTCACCCTTACCCGCACCGATCTCCGCATCCGCCCCAAATCCGCGATCATTACCGAGGACGAGATCGAAGCCGCACTCGCCCGCCGCAGGGAAGCGCGCGCCGCGAAGGACTTCGCCACGTCCGACGCCATCCGTGACGAACTCACCGCCAAGGGCGTCGAGGTGATGGATGGCGATCCGCTCGGCTGGGAGTGGAAGCTGCAATGAATCCTCCTCGTCATTGCGAGGAGCGCCGGGCTTGCCCCGGGGCGACGCGGCAATCCATCATTCAACGTTCAACACATATTGATAGGGCAGGCGATGGATTGCTTCGCCCGCGGCTCGCAATGACGAACAAAAGGTCAAACCCGTGAAGCTCTGGCGGCTCACCCGCGCGCCGTTTGTGGCGCTCGACGGGAAGGGCGCCGAACTTTACGGTGCGCGCTATGCCCCGCCCGGCGTGCCGGTGGTGAGCCTTGCGAGCGAAGCCGGGCTCGCGGTGCTGGTGGCGCTGCGTTACCAGCCGCGCGACCTTGAGGGCATTACGGATGATTTCGTGCTCGGCTGGACCGAAGTGGATGCCGAACCTCTGCGTGTGCCCGATCCTGACGAAGCAACCATCCGTGCCTTTATTGGCGAATGGCTCGATTCGAAGCGCTCGCTACTCGCCGCGATCCAGTCCAGGGTCTTGCCCGAAGCGGACGTGATCTATCTCAATCCGCGCCATCCCGATGCCGCGCGTGTGCCGCCGCTCACCACGCGCCCGTTCAGCTTTGCCGATTGCCTCCACCGCCCGCCCATGCTCGACAATTACGGGAGCCCCCGATGACCACACTCGCCCTGTCCGCGCTGATCCGTCCGCTGCTCGAACCGCGCCTGCCAGCCAATCTCGACGTGCGCTGGTTCGCCACGCACGAAGAGGCGATGGCGGCGGTGGCCGACGCTGAAATCGGCTGGTTCGACATGTATGATAAGGAGGCGATGGCCGATACGCTGCGCGCCGCGACCAGGCTCAAATGGCTCAACTCGATTTATGCCGGGCTCGATTTTCTGCCGATGGACATGCTGATCGATCGCGGCATCACCGTGACAAACGGGGCCGGGATCAACGCCGTCACCATCGCCGAATATGTGGTGATGGGGATGCTGACCGTGGCCAAGGGTTACCGCGATGTGGTGCGCGCGCAGGATCGGCGCGAATGGCTGCTCGACAGCCCGGGCAAGCGCGAACTGGCAGGCAGCAAGGCGCTGCTGCTGGGCTATGGCGCGATCGGCAAATTGATCAAGCCGCGGCTCGAGGCCTTCGAGGTCGAGGTGAGCGTTGTGCGCCGCTCAGGGGGGGAAGGCACGCTGCGGCCGGACGAATGGCGCGCGCGGCTGGGCGAATTCGACTGGGTGATCCTGGCAGTTCCCGCCACGCCGGAAACCGACGGCATGATCGGCGCGGCAGAGCTTGCGGCGATGAAGGCGGACGCGGTGATCGTCAACATCGCACGCGGTGCGGTGATCGATCAGGATGCGCTGGTCAAGGCGCTGGAAGAAAAGCGCATTGGGGCTGCGTTCCTCGATGTCACCACGCCCGAACCGCTGCCGGCCGAAGATCCGCTGTGGGCGCTCGAGAACGCGCATGTCACCATGCACCTGTCAGGCCGCGCGCAGGACAAGATGTTCCAGCGCAGCGCCGACCGCTTCCTTGTCAACCTCGAATCATACCTGAAGGGCGAACCGGTCGGCCCGGTGTTCGATCCGCAATTGGGGTATTGACACTCCCCTCCCCATGGGGAGGGGCAGGGGGTGGGGGTTCAGCCGGAAAGGTTGGCACCACCCCCTCTCAACCTCCCCCTTCAAAGGGGGAGGAGTGCTATCCCTCTTCGAGCAGTAGCAGCACTGCTGTAACGACCAGCCGCAGTTCGGGCGTGCAACTGTGCGTCACCGCGCTGATCGTGGCATCGGCGACCAGTTGCCCGGGTATGGCGAATTCGTGATCGGGCAGCGCGGCGATGAAGCGCTCGCCCGCCTTGCAGGCGGCGATCCCGAGGAATTCGAACACCAGTTCATGCCGCGTTCCGGCAAAGGTGATCGAGGCCCAGGGCTTTTCCTCGTGGCTGAGCACTTGTGGCTGCGCTTCGGCGAGCGCCGTCAGTGCCTGGCGCACCCGGTCGCCTGTGGTGCGGCGAGAACGGAATCGCCGGGTTCTACGCTCGATCCTGTCATTGCGCATGGTTCAGATCCGTTTCTGCCGGAGTGTAAGTGTTCATGAAATGTTCCGTACGTTCCTGTGTTGCGGCACGCGGGATGCGGCCCATCCTGAGATCGAGCACGAAGCGCGGATCGTGCGCGGCAAGACGTCCGAATTTGGTTGCGGGCATATCGTGTTGGCGGAGGAATTTCTCGATTGTGCGGATCAGCATAGTGCTCCCCTGTTGAATTGGCTGGCCCGAAACGGTCAGTGCCGAATCTGTCGCAGGCCAAGGTCTTGCTTTTCGAATCCAACATGTCTAGGAAAAATCCTATTCAAGGGAAAATATATGCCCAAACCGAAGGAAAACATGCTCGACAGGTCGCGCTTGCGTCTGCTCGAACTGGCGCAGGCGAGCGGGGAAAGCCTGGCAGGCCTTTCCGAATTGATCGGACGTAATGCCAGTTATTTACAGCAATTTATCCGTAAGGGCAGTCCGCGCAAGCTGGAGGAGCAGGATCGCCGCAAGCTCGCGCAGTTCTTTGGCGTGGACGAGAGTGAGTTGGGCGTTGCGGAGGAAAAATCCTATGTTTCATCGCCGAGTCGCACCCGCGCGGAGCAGGAATGGCTCGATGTCCCGCGGCTCGATATCGGCGCTTCGGCAGGGCCGGGTGCCTTGTCGACGATCG